>JAZSBZ010000070.1:0-27986 GCA_045602645.1 Candidatus Scatovivens sp.
GCAGGTCTTGAGAAACCTTCAGAATATTTTATTTCTTTAGCCTTTTCCCATCCAGCAGGAAATTGTAAATTTAAATCAATTCCTTCAATGTTTGCTTTCCATGAATCGGGAAAGGATAGACTTGGATAATTAGAAGCAATAGCTTTTGCATTATTATACGCTCTTGAATTTTCATCTAATAAACCGGTTACTAAATCAACACCATCCGGATTTAGCATAGGGATGATATAAAGTGATATTTCTTCAAATAACTTATGTGGGTTAATATCATGAATGTTTTTATTATTAACATAGCTTTTTGATAAATATTCAATAAATTTCATTAATAATGGGGTAGTTATCCATTCATTTGCATGTGTTGAAGCTAAATGAAGTATTTCTTTTTTACCTTTTCCAAATTTAATATATGGAATTTGTTTTCCAAGTACGGAGTAGCCAATAAAACCTGTTTCAAGAAATGGATATATAACTTTCAAGCTATTTATATTTAAATCTAATATTTGTGATGTATAGCTGATATTAGTTTTAACAACATTTCCAAATGGAATAACTATAGTGTTATCAATTTGTAAGTTTTCTGGATCGATTTCTGGGTTGGATGCTAGTATTGCTTCAACTGTTGTATTAAAGTTTTTTGAAATTTCATATAAAGTATCGTTTTCCTTAATTTTATAATTGGCATATCCGTTTATGTAAGGCATAAGACTTTGCCAGGTTAATTCACCAACAATTCCATCTGGGATAAGTTTGAATTCTTTTTGGAAAGTTTGCACAGCAGCATGGGTTCTAAACCCAAATATTCCATCGATCATATAAGAATAAAATCCTAGAGTAGAAAGAGTGCTTTGAAGTAATTCTACTTCAGGTCCAGTAGAGTTTAATCTAAGTGTATTCATAAAATAATCCTTTCTTTAAGATAAATTTGTATATAATATTGTGAAAAATAATATAGTGATACAAAAAATTGAAAATAGGGAGTATTAAGGGTTGTAAAAAAATCAAATATATTGTAAAATAAGGGTGAAAAATAGACCATGTATGAGGTGAAAGAAGTGCTAATAGAAGCGGAAATGAGAGAATTAGCAAAGAAAAAAGAATATACAAAGGTTTTTAACTATTTTCATGATGAGTATACAGAAATGCTTAAAGCTTTTTTAGAAAGACATGAAGTAGATATTAATGAGGACGATTGTTTGATTGATTATATAGTTAAGACCAGGTTTTTTATGCCTAAATATAATCAGTATACAATTCCTATTTCAAATGCTATGTATAATGAACAGTTTTCAGAAGAAATGAAATATGAATTGCTTATGAATACATATAAAGATGTTAGAGATGCATTTACAAAATTAGATTAGGAGAAGAAATGAATAGAGTTGCAAAGTTTTTAGCTCACGAAGGAAGAGTAAGTTTAGTTGTTGCGTGTACAACAGAAATGGTTGAAGAAATAAGAAATATACACGATTTAACACCAACTACAACAGCTGCTATGGGTAGATTTGCTACTATAACAGGAATGATGGGATTTACAGAAATTAAAGATAGCGAAGATTATTTTACAGCACAAATCAATGGTCAAGGACCAATGGGAACAATGATTTCTGTAGTACGAAGAGAAGAATTTACTTCTAAAGTAAAAGTTTGTGTAGATAATCCTCATGTAGAAGTTCCTCTTAAAGCAAATGGTAAATTAGATGTAAGTGCTGCAGTTGGAAATAACGGATTTTTAAATATAATAAATAAAAGTGAAGCTACAGATACAAATTATAATGGTTTAGTTCCACTTGTTACAGGAGAAATAGCAGAAGATTTTACAGACTATTTTGCTAAATCACAACAAAAACCAACAGTAATTGCTCTTGGAGTTTTAGTTAATAAAGATGGTGTAAAGGCTTCAGGTGGTTATATGATACAATTAATGCCTGATGCTACTGAAGAAGATATTGTAAAAATAGAAACAGCATTATCAAAAGCACCAAGCATAAGTCAAATGATAGATGAAAATAAATCATTAGAAGAAATCGCAAGAACTGTTGTTGGTGATGAAGATATTATGATTCTTGCTCAAGAACTTGATATGAAATATGAATGTGATTGTAATAGAGAAAAGTTTGAAAGAGGATTAATATCAATTGGAAAAGAAGAGTTATCAAAAATTATTGATGAAGATGGGGAAGCTACTACAGTTTGCCACTTCTGTAATAAAAAATATCATTTTGATAAAGAAGACTTAGAAGATTTACTTAAGAAAATTTAAAATTTTAAAAGGTGATTAACAAATGACAAAAAAATTTGAAAAGGAAGCGATGTTTGAGGGCAATCCTAAATGGGAAAAAGCTATATCTAGACAAGAAAAGATATATGATCCAGTTTATGGTGATGCTCCAATGCGTACAGAATTTGATAGGGATTATACAAGAATAATCAATTGTAATGCATATAGAAGATTAAAGCATAAAACTCAAGTGTTTTTTGCACCTAAAAATGATCATATTTGCACTAGAATTGAACATGTAAACTTGGTTGATTCAATAAGTAATACAGTTGCTAATTATTTGGGATTAAATGCCGAACTTACTAAGGCGATTGCGGTTACGCATGATATTGGTCATAGTCCATTCGGACATCAAGGTGAAAGAATATTATCTACAATTTTAGAAAGAGAATGTGGAACTAAATTTTTCCATAGTAATAATGGGCTTTTCTACGTAGAAAATCTTGAACTTTTAAAAGATGTTGCCGGATTAAAAAGAAATTTAAATTTAACTTATGCAGTTAGAGATGGAATCTTAGCACATTCAGGAAATCCAAACGTAGATGGACAAAAACCAAGAGAAGATTTTGTGGATTTAAAGAAGTTCTCAGAGCCAAATAAATATGCTCCATATACATGGGAAGCTTGTGTAGTTAAAATTGCTGATAATATTTCATATTTAGGAAGAGATCTTGAAGATGCTAAAGAAATGAAGCTAATTACTGATAGAGATATCAATAGTATAGATAAAACAATAGAAAATATAAGATTAAATAATTCAAGTATTATTGGATATTTAACAGGTGATTTATGTAAGAATAGTTCTCCAGAAGAAGGATTAAAGTTCTCTAAGGAAGCGTATGAAACAATGGAGAAAATCAAAAAGTTTAATTATGAGAAAATATATAAAAATGAAAAAATACAACCTACAGTAAGATACTTTACAGTTGTTATGAATGAAATTTTCTATATATTAAAACAAGAATATAATGGAACTGCTACAATCAAAAATATTAAGAAATTAAAGAGATATTATCCAGTTTTATCACAAGAGTTTGCAACGTGGCTAGAAACGTATTCTAATTGCGATGAGAGGGATAATGAAAAATACTTTAATAAAGTTGTATATGATTTAAATGATAGTAAACAATATAGTAAAGCAATTATTGATTATATGTCTGGAATGACAGATCAATATATAGTTAGAACATATAATGAAATAATAAGTTTTTAGGAGGAAGATATGGTTCATGAGTTTTACCCACAAGGTGTTTGTTCAATGAGGATGATAATTGATGTTGATGATAATACTAAAATAGTTAATTCAGTTAAAATTATCGGTGGTTGTGCTGGTAATACTCAAGGAGTATCTGTTTTAGTTCAAGGTATGCATATTGATGATGTTATATCTAGATTAAAAGGAATAGATTGCAGGGGAAGAGGAACATCGTGTCCAGATCAACTTGCAATAGCAATGGAAGAAATAAAAGCAAAACTTGCATAAAAAATAATCGCCAAAGTATAACTTTGGCGATTGTTTTTTATTTTAAATTTGTTTTTAAATAGTCTGCGATAGCTCCAAATTCTTCAAGAGTAAGTTTCTCAGCTCTTATTCTTAAATCAATGTTTAGAGTATTTAACATTGTTTCTATAAATTCTTTATTAGCTATTTTTGAATTTGTAAGTGAATTGATTAAAGTTTTTCTTTTTTGCATGAATGCAGCCTTTACAACTTTAAAAAATACACTTTCATCTATAACTTTGATTTTTGGCTCTTTTAAAACATTTAATTTTATAACTGCTGAATCTACATTTGGGCTTGGAACAAAGCAGTCTCTTGGAACATCAATAATTATTTCTGGATTTGTATAGTAATTAATGCTATATGTAATAGCACCAACTTCTTTTCCACCAGGATGGTCTGCTAGTCTTTCAGCAACTTCTTTTTGAACCATAACAGTAATAGAGTCTAAGTTTAATTTATCTTCTAGAAGTTTCATTATAATTGGTGTAGTGATGTAATAAGGTAAGTTAGCTACAACTTTAGCTGTCTTATACTCGCTATTATCGTTTATTAATTTATTTATATCAACTTTTAATACATCTTCGTTTATTAATTCAAAATTTTTATATAAAGAAAATCTATCAGTTAATATGCTAACCATTTTTGGATCAAGTTCTATACAAATAACTTTACCAGCATTTTCTAAAAGTGGGGAAGTTAGGTTGCCAAGACCTGGTCCAATTTCAATTATTAAATCATCTTTATTAACTTCAGCTTTTTCGATTATTTCATCAACAACGTTTTGATCAATTAAAAAGTTTTGACCATAACCTTTATTGGCATGTGCGTTGTATTTGTTTAAAATATATCTAGTTTCTTGTTCTAAATTCATATTTTTAATCCTTTAAAATATAATTCTATTACTAATTTTACTATATTTTCCACAAAATATCAATAAAATGTGGATTAATAGCATAAAAAAGGCACGTTTATAAAAACGCGCCTAATTTATTATTCAGCTTTATTTGTCATAGCTTCTAAGTCTAATAATTCTTGCCATCTATCATCAACTTCTTTTTGGAATGCTTCAATCATCCATTCATTACCTGGTTTAAACATGTGTTTAAATCTTTTTTGTGGTTTTAAGAATTCTTCGATTGGAAGTTTGTTAGCTGGTTTATAAGTAATTTTATAAACACCATTAACAACTTCATATAGTGGCCAGTAGCATGTATCTACTGCTAATTTATTTAATTGCATTAAATCTTCTGTGTTATATCCCCATCCTCTAGGACATGGAGCTAAAACATTTAAGAAACAAGCACCTTCTGTGTAGATAGCTTTTTCAGATTTTTCATATAAATCTTTAAAGTTTCCAATTGCTGCTGTTTGAGCAACATATGGTAGGTGATGCCCAACCATAATTTTTGCTAAATCTTTTCTAGCTTGCATTTTTCCTGAAACTACTTTACCAGCTGGTGTTGTAGTTGTATCAGCAAATTTTGGTGTTGCTGATGAACGTTGGATACCTGTGTTCATGTAAGCACCGTTGTCATAACATACATAAACCATGTCATGACCTCTTTCCATTGCTCCTGATAAACTTTGAAGACCGATATCATATGTTCCACCGTCTCCACCAAATGCGATGAATTTTGTTGTTTTATCTTCAGGAAGTTTTCCTTGACGTTTCATTGCTTTGTATGCAGCTTCAGAACCACTTAATGTAGCTCCTGCACACTCGAATGCTGTATGGATAAATGAATCTGTCCATGATGTATATGGATAGATAAATGTTGAAACTTCCATACATCCTGTAGCACCAGCGATAACTGCGTGATCTTCAGGTTTGATTGCTCTTAAAATTGTTCTTGCAACTGCTGGAGCACCACAACCTGCGCACATTCTATGTCCTGATGTAAATCTTGAAGGTCTATTAGCCATTACTTCTTTATGATTATATGCCATACTAAATTTCCCCCCTTAATCCTAAATATCTATATGGGTTACCAACATTTCCTGTTGAAGCAACTTCATTTAAATCATTATATACTTTTTTAATGTCAGATACTGTAGTATCTCTACCACCAATACCATATACATAGTTAACTGTTGGTACGTGGATGTTTGATACATACATTCCTGATACTACATCTTCAAATAATGCTCCACCAGCACCATTTAAAGAATCAGCTTTATCTAAAACTGCGATTGCTTTTGCATTTTTTAATGCTTCAGCAACTTCTTCTGAAGGGAATGGTCTAAACATTCTGATTTTTAATAAACCAGCTTTTACACCTTGAGCTCTTAATTCATCAACTGCAGCTTTTGCTGTACCAGCCGTAGAGTTCATACAAACGATAACTGTTTCAGCATCATCCATTTGATATCTTTCAAAGAACTCATATTTACGTCCTGTTAATCTTTCAAAGTCAGCTGATACTTCAGCGATAACTTTTTTTGCATTTCTCATTGCAACAGCTTGTTGAGCTTTGTGTTCAAAAAGATATGCTTGTAAATCTAATGGACCAACAGCGATTGGTTCTTTATCATTTAATAAGTAGTGTTCTGGAGTATATTTTCCAACAAACTCTTTAACTTTATCATCTTCTAATAATTCAATGTTTTCAATTGAATGTGATGTGATGAATCCATCTTGGCATACCATTAAAGGTAATAAAACATCTTTGTGTTCTGCAATTCTGTGAGCCATAAGTAGGTTATCGTAAGCTTCTTGGTTGTTTTCTGAGAATAACATTATCCATCCACTATCACGAGCTCCCATAGCATCAGAATGATCATTGTGTATATTTAATGGTCCTGAAACCGCTCTATTTACTAATGACATAACGATTGGTAATCTTAAACTTGAAGCAATGTATATCATTTCCCACATTAAAGATAAACCATTTGCTGATGTAGCTGTCATTGCTCTACCACCAGCTGCTTGCGCACCAATACATGCGCTCATTGCACTGTGTTCACTTTCAACAGCAACGAATTCTGTATCAACTTCTCCATTGCTAACGAAGCTAGAAAAGTATTGAGGTATTTCTGTTGAAGGTGTAATAGGGAATGCTGCAACAACATCTGGGTTGATTTGTTTCATAGCGATAGCTGCTGCTTCATTACCACTTAATCTTTCTCTAATTCCCATAATATTTTTCCTTTCTAATATTACTTTATTATAATTTATTTTGTGATTATTTCATTTCAATTGCTTTGAATGGGCAAACTTTAGCGCATACACCGCATCCTTTACAAGCATCAAAATCAAAATCTTTTCTTGTTCCATCTGGATTTACTGGAATAGCATCATCTGGACAAACTGGGTAGCAAAGACCACAGTGTTTACAAAGTTCAGATTTAAATACAGGAGTAGTAGAACGCCAATCTCCAGTTTTGAATTCTTTAGCGTTACCAGCTGTATAAATATTTCCACCTATAGTAAGATCTTGCCAAGGTGTTTTATTATTTAATCTTTCTTCTGTTGTCATAATATCTCCTTCCTAAACTTTAGTTACTTCTTGTAAAGCCATTTCTAAAGCTTTCATGTTACCATCGATAACTTCTGGTTTTTTTGCAAATTTATGTTTAAATGATCCTATCATATCTTCTAGGAATGCTTCATCAGACATAATTCCACTTACTTTAACTACCGCTGCAAGCATTGGTGTGTTAGGGAAGTATTTTCCAAGTGTTTCCATAGAAACTTTTCTAGCATCAATCTTGTATACGTTTCCTGCATAGCCTTTTAGAGCTTGTCTTAATTCAGCTCCATCTTTTGTACTATTAATAATAATTGCTCCGTCTTGTTTTAAACCTGCTGTAACATCAACACAGTCTAAAAGAGTATCATCAACAACTACTACGTAATCTGGTTCGTAGATATTAGAGTGAACTGTAATTGGTTCGTCACTAATTCTGTTGTATGCTGTGATAGGAGCACCCATTCTTTCTGGTCCATATTCAGGGAAACCTTGAATATATTTACCAGTATTGAATGCTGCATCGGCTAGAAGTAAAGAAGCTGTTTTAGCACCTTGACCGCCTCTACCGTGCCATCTGATTTCAATTAAATTACTCATCGTAACCTCCTTAAATTTGTTATTACTATAATGTTAGAAAATTAATATATGTATAAAATTATAGACAGTATAATAATTCTAAATTTTCCAAATATAGTATATATTTTTTAAAAACTAATGTCAATATACGGAATTCTCAATTTTGAGTTTTTTTGACAATAAATTTGCTAAATAAAATTTGTTACAAAATTATTACAAAAATGTGTTTATATTCATTGACTTTTGAAGAAAAAACATATATTATAGATGTGTTAAAATGATAATTGCATGGTAATTGTTTAAAGGAGGAAATTTAATGGGAGAAGTTATCGTTGTTACATCAGGAAAAGGAGGAGTTGGTAAGACAACAACAACAGCTAATTTAGGTTCTGCCCTAGCATTAGCAGGTAAAAAGGTTGCTTTAGTTGATACAGATATCGGATTAAGAAACCTTGATGTTGTTTTAGGACTTGAGAATAGAATAGTATACGATTTAGTAGATGTCATAGAAGAAAAATGTAAACTAAGACAAGCTCTAATTAAAGATAAAAGATTTAAAGAACTTTTTTTACTTCCAGCAGCACAAACTAAAGATAAAACAGCTATCAATGAACAACAAATGATAGATTTGATAAATAAATTAAAAGAGGAATTTGATTACATCTTAGTAGATTGTCCTGCAGGGATAGAACAAGGATTTAAAAATGCGATAGCCGGAGCAGATAGAGCTTTGGTTGTTACAACTGCAGAAATTTCTGCAATTAGAGATGCTGATAGAATCATCGGTTTATTAGAAGCATCTGAAATTAAAAATCCAGAATTAATCGTAAACAGATTAAGACCAAGTATGGTTAGAAAAGGTGAAATGATGGATGTAAATGACATCGTTGATCTTCTAGCTATAGACTTAATTGGGGTTGTACCAGATGATGAAAATATCATTTCACAAACAAATAAAGGTGAACCAGTAATTTCTAATAAAAAGGCTCCATCAGGAAAAGCTTATCTTGAAATATCAAGAAGACTTTTAGGAGAAAATATTGAAGTTACAGTACCGGGAAAAGAAACAGGATTCTTAGCTATGCTTAGAAGAATGTTTGGTAAAGGATAAAAGCTAGAGAAAAAATTTGGAGGTAAGATTAAGTAATGTTTGAAAACATAGGACATTTTTTCAAGAGAATAGTTAAGGAGCCACAAAAGGAATTAGGTTCAAAAGATGCTGCTAAAGAAAGATTGCACCTAGTTCTAATGCAAGATAGAGCAAATGTATCTGCAGACTTCTTAGAATTAATGAAACAAGAAATTATTGATGTAATAAAGAAATATATTGTAGTAGACGAAGAGTCTATTGATGTTAGATTAACAAACCAAGCAAAAGATGATGGAACAAACGGAGCACCATCACTTTATGCTAATATTCCTATTGTTAACATTAAAAATGAAATGATGGCAGAAAAAATCAAAGATTTTGAAGGTGTTGATTTTAATAAAGAAATGGGAATACCAGCAGTAGAACAAAAACCAGATTATATAGTAAAACCAGAGCCTGTAGAGGAAGAACTTAAAGTTCAAGAACCTACAGTAATTGAACTTCCAGAAAATGGATACACAAGTAGTGTAGAAGAAAAACAAGAGGAAGTTAAAGAACAAGAAGAGGAAGAAGTTAAAGAGTTATTTGAAGAAGTTGACGAAGACGATGAAGATGATGACGATGTTACTTTTGATGATTTATTAAAAGCTGCTGAAGAAGCAGAAAAATTAGCGGAAGAA
Source organism: Candidatus Scatovivens sp. (assembly GCA_045602645.1). Classification (GTDB taxonomy): domain Bacteria; phylum Bacillota; class Clostridia; order TANB77; family CAG-508; genus Scatovivens. Next base: position 9,599 of record JAZSBZ010000070.1, read on the forward strand.
ACAATGGAAGCTTCAGAAAAAGTAGAAAAGATATCTAAAAAAACAACTAAAGCAAAAACAACTGCAAAAAGCTCTTCAAAAACAAAACGCAAGAAAAAGAAATAGGAGTAATTGTTAATGGGAAAAAAATTACTTAAAAATACAGAATGGTCAATTCTTATTGTAAGTATACTATTAACTATTATCGGGTTAGTGGCATTATTTTCTGCAACACTTAATACCGAACATGATGAATTTAAAAAACAAGTACAATGGGTTTTAATAAGTATACCTTTTTTAATCCTTGCCGCATCAATTGACTATAATGTTATTGTTAGATTTTCTACTTTAGCATATATAGTCTTAATTATATTATTGATAGGAGTATTATTTACAGATCCTATTCAGGGTGCGAGAAGTTGGTTTAAATTTGGTGAATCATTTACATTTCAACCATCTGAAATTGGAAAAGTTATAACAATTTTGTTTTTATCATTTATCATGAACAAGATGCAACTAAGAGGTAGAAGCGAGATAAATAAAATATGGAAATTAATAATATTTTTATTTTTCGCTGCAATACCTGTAGGATTAATTGTTTTAGAACCTGATAATGGTACAGCAATTGCATATTGTGTTGCAATATTATTCATGCTTTTTGTATCTGGAATAGATAAAAAATATATTTTGCTTGCAATTATAGCACTTGTTATTGCAGTTCCAGTTATTTATAATAACTTACCTGCATATGCAGTTAAAAGAATTGAAGTATTTTTAAATCCAGGCTCAGATCCAAGAGGTGGAGGATATAATATTCTGCAATCTCAACTAGCAATTGGTGCTGGTGAAATTTTTGGAATGGGACTATTTAAAGGAAATCAAACTCAACTTGGTTTTTTGCATCCTAAGACAACAGACTTTATATTCTCTGTTATAGGAGAAGAAATGGGATTTGTTGCAACAGGTGCAATAACAATTTTATATATAATTTTAGTAACTAAATCAGTTTATGTTGCTAAAACAGCTAAAGATAATATAGGGTCATATATAGCAATTGGAATTGCGGGAATTTTCTTTTTCCATATGGCCGAAAATATAGGTATGACTATAGGTTTATTACCAATTACTGGTGTACCACTTCCATTTGTAAGTTATGGTGGTAGTTCGCTTGTAACTAATTTTATATCGATAGGATTATTACTAAATATAAGTAGTAGAAGACAGAAGGCAATTTTTGTTGAATAGAAGTAAATTTTATTCAACAAAAATTTTCTTTTTATATAAGAAAAAAGGAAGATAAGATGTATTTAAAAAAATTAAAGATTGGAAATGTAGAATTAGAAAATAATATAATTTTAGCACCTATGGCTGGGGTTACAGATTTACCATTTAGAATTATATGCAAAAAATATGGTAATCCTGGACTAGTTTGTAATGAAATGGTAAGTGCAAAAGCTATTTCTTATAAAGATGATAAAACATTAAAAATGATTGAATCTAATAATGAAAAAAGACCAATTTCAATGCAAATTTTTGGTTCAGATCCTGAAGTAATGGGAAATGCAGCTGAATTTATGTGTGAATATACAGATATTTTAGACGTAAATATGGGTTGCCCAGCTCCTAAAGTTGTTAAAAATGGAGATGGAAGTAAATTATTACTTGATTTAGAGTTAGTTGAAAAAATAGTAAAAGAAGTTGTAAAAAAATCAACTAAACCAGTTACTATAAAGATCAGAAAAGGATGGGATAATGACCATATTGTTGCAGTAGAAGCGGCTAAGATTATTGAAAAAGCTGGAGCAGATGCAATTGTAATTCATGGAAGAACAAGAGATGAATTTTATTCAGGAACTGCTGATTGGGATATAATTAAAAAAGTAAAAGAAGCAGTTAGTATACCTGTTATTGGAAATGGCGATATAAAAAATGAAGAAGATGCACTAAGAATGTTTGAAGAAACAGGGGTAGATGGAATTATGATTGGAAGAGGAACACTTGGAAATCCATGGATTTTTAAACAAATAGAACACTTCCTAAAAACAGGTGAAAAACTTCCTGAAATATCAAATGAAGAAAAATACAAAGTTATATTAGAACATTTTGATCTTTTATTAAAAGAAAAAGGTGAATATACAGCAACAAGAGAGATAAGAAAACATATTTCTTGGTATGTAAAAGGATTACCAAATGCAACTGTAATAAGAGATAAAATTAATTCTGTAGAAACAGAAAGTGATTTTAAAGAAATATTAAAAGCATACTTTAATCTTTAATTTAAACATAAATTTTAAAACATTAAATATACTTAAAATAAATGAGAATAGCTTATTTTAGCTATTCTTTTTTAATTTGTTTTAAGGGAGAAATTAATGTTTAGAAGAAAGTTGTTTGTTTTTGTTTTAATTTGTATTACTGTTTTTTTGAGTTTTTATTATATTTTACAAAGTTTTGGTAATAATAAAACTATAAATCAAGATATGATTGCAAATAAAATATTAAAAAGATTTAAGAATTATGAAGCTAAAATAAATGTATGTGTTATAAGTAATAAAAATGAGAATTATTATATGATGGAACAATTTGTAGATGAATATTCATCAAAACTTATAATATCTTCTCCTGAAAACGTAAAAGGAATTGTGATTGAAAACAGTAATGGTGATTTGAAAATATTAAATTCAGTTTTAAATATGGAAAAGGTATATGATAATTATGGTATTTTACTAACTAATTCTCTGTATTTAAATACGTTTTTAGAAGATAGTTTAAAGTATGGTTTTACATTTAAAGAAAATAGTGAAGAAATTATTATAAATATTGATATTAATGATTCTACAAATACATATGCAAAAGAAAAAGAGTTACATTTAGATAGAAATTATATGCCAAAAAGTTTAATTATAAAAGATAATACCAATAGGGCTCGTATTCGCATACTATATACAGATATGAAAATTAAATAATTTTAATATTGCGTGCAATTCTATTTCTTATATAAGTTTTAGGAGAGAAATATGGTAATAAAAAGAGGAGATATGTTTTATGCAGATTTAAGTCCAGTAGTTGGTTCAGAACAGGGAGGAATTAGACCTGTTTTGATAATACAAAATGATACTGGAAATAAATATAGTCCAACTGTTATAGCTGCTGCAATTACATCGCAAACTGGTAAAAGTAGATTACCTACTCATATAGAAATAGGATCTAGAGAAAATGGTTTGAAAGCTGATTCTGTAGTTTTAACAGAACAGATTAGAACTATTGATAAAAGTAGACTAAAAGAAAAGATTGGTCATATAGATGATAGAATTGTTATGAGTAAAGTAAATGATGCTATAGGTATTAGTTTCGGGCTAGAAAATTAATTTAAATTATTGGCACTTGTTTTAAAATAAGTGCTTTTTCTTTGTCAATAAATGAAAAAATATATGGATTTCTAAGGTTGTTCTATTGAAAAAAGTATAAAATTTTTATATAATAGGAAAAGATTATTATTGGAGGAACAATTATGGATAATGTAGTTATTAGAGAATTATATAGAAATTCTGAAAACTATTTTTCAAAAGAAGTAAAAGTTTCAGGATGGGTTAGAACAGTTAGAGATTCAAAAACATTTGGCTTTATTGAAATTAATGATGGTTCATTTTTCAAAAACTTACAAATAGTATTTGATGATGTTTTAGCTAATTTTGAAGATATTTGTAAATTAACAATTAGCTCTTCAATTGAAGTTACAGGAACAGTTGTAAAAACTGAAAATGCAAAACAACCATTTGAAATTAAAGCAAGCAGTGTAAATATAATAGCAACAGCAGCTCCTGAATATCCACTTCAAAAGAAAAGACATACAATGGAATATTTAAGAACAATCGCTCACTTACGTCCAAGAACAAATACATTTAATGCTGTATTTAGAGTTCGTTCAGTTGCATCATATGCGATTCATAAATTTTTCCAAGAGAACAATTTTGTATATGTTCATACACCTATTATCACAGGAAGTGATGCTGAAGGCGCTGGAGAAATGTTTAATTTAAATACATTTGATTTAAATGATGTTCCAAAAACTGAAGAGGGAACAGTTGATTTTACAAAAGATTTCTTTGGAAAACCAGCTCATTTAACAGTTAGTGGACAATTAAATGTTGAAACATATGCATTTGCATTTAGAAATGTTTATACATTTGGACCAACATTTAGAGCAGAGAATTCAAATACAGTAAAACATGCTGCAGAATTCTGGATGATCGAACCTGAAATCTGTTTTGCAGATTTAAAAGATGATATGGATTTAGCAGAAAGCATGTTAAAATATGTAATTAACTATGTATTAGAACATTGCCCAGAAGAAATGGAATTCTTTAATAACTTTATAGATAAAACTTTACTTGACAGATTAAATAATGTTGTAAATTCTGATTTTGGAAGAATTACTTATACAGATGCTGTAAAAGAACTTGAAAAACACAATGATGAGTTTGAATATAAAGTATCATGGGGAGTAGATCTTCAAACAGAACATGAAAGATATTTAAGTGAAAAAATATTCAAAAAACCAGTATTTGTTACTGATTATCCAGCTGAAATTAAAGCTTTCTATATGAAACTTAACCCAGATGGAAAAACAGTTGCAGCAAGTGATCTTTTAGCTCCTGGAATTGGAGAAATCATCGGTGGTAGTCAAAGAGAAGATAACTTAGAAGTTTTACAAAATAAAATTAAAGAGTTAAACATGGATGAACAAGATTACTGGTGGTATCTAGATTTAAGAAGATATGGTAGTGTACCACATGCAGGATTTGGACTTGGATTTGAAAGATTAATGATGTACATGACAGGAATGCAAAACATTCGTGATGTTATACCATTCCCAAGAACACCAAAAAATTGTGAATTCTAAAATGATAATATGAAAGAGATAGCAGAAAATGCTATTTCTTTTTTTATGCTTTAAATCAAAATATATGAAAACACGAGATAGAGTGAGATAAATATATGTGCGAATAAGATTTGGTGAGTAGAAATAACCCCGGAATTAAAATTAAATTTAGGTGAATTTAGCTGTGTTTACATAAATTTTGTAAACGGATATAAGCCATGATATAATTAGATTGTAGTTAAATATTGGAGGTTAATTATGAAAGAGAAAAGAAATATAAATGGAATAAAAGATAATGATAAAAACTACAAAGGAAATGTAAAAAGTATAGTAACTAAAGTTATAGCAGTTGCTTTATCTTTAGGTCTTGCACTTTCAGCTGCAGAAGCTATTAGAATGTATAATGAATGGAGAGCTTCTAAAAATCCAGAAGTTGGTATAGAAAATGTACAAAAAGAAATTAGTTTTGATGATGTAGAAAATATAGTTAAACAATATAGAGATGCTTTCGCTAAAAATGATTTAGAAACAATTGAAAAATTAGATAAAGAAGTTAAATCTAATGAATATTTTGGACCATTATATGAAGCGTTTAAACAAAAAATTGTAGAGAATATGGGATATGATTTTGATAAAGTTGATATTGTTGCTGCAAGAGATGGATATTTCTTAGTAGATAGAGAAAAAGCTGCACTAAGATCTGCTATAACATCAAATGGTACAATAAACTCATTTGTTAAATTTATTGGAGAAGATGGTAAAAATCCTTCTGTTCCATATGAGGTAAAAGAAATGCTTAGAAAATTATCTATTAATATGTCTACACCAAGTATTAGAGATATTGAAGATTTAGATGAACATTATAAAAAATTTGAAGAATTAAAAGTGCAAGATGAAAATAGTAAAAAGATTGAAGAAGATATTGAAAGATAATAATACTTAAAAAGGCGATACCATAACGGTACCGCCTTTATTTATTTAAAATTTGTTATAAAAAGCTATTTCATTAATTGTTTTTCTATCAGCATGTAATCTACTTGGATGAGCTTCCTTAGATGGATAACCAATAGGAAGTAGAGCAACTACTTCATAGTTTTCTGGAATATTATATATATCTTTTGCTTTGGCAGGATCAAATGCTCCAACCCAAGTTGAGCCAAGGCCTAGATTGGTTACTTCAAGCATCATGTGAGTAGTAATTATACTCATATCGATAATACCACCATCAGCTCCGTCACATGTTCTTTTCCAAGATTCATTTTTATCATAACATACAATCATAACTAAAGGGGCACCCCAACCATATTGAGTACATCCAGATAGTTTTTCAAGTTCCTTTTTATCTGTAAGAACTAAAATTCTTTGACTTTGTGAATTTCTGCCGGTTGGTGCTACACGAGCAGCTTCAAGTATTTTATTAATTTTTTCTTGTTCAATTTGTTTTTCTGTATCAAAATATCTACAAGAATATCTTTCCTTTGCTAAATCTAAAAAATCCATAGTTAAACTCCTTAATATAATTTATAGATACAATTTATGTGTTTTTAAGCTATTTGTCAATGGTGGAAATGTGTTTTTTAGGTGTATTTATAGTCAAAACCTTTAAAAAAAGCTTTAAATGTGCTATAATAGTAGGTGAGAGATGAATGAAAGGAGATTATTATGGACTCACCATTCAAAAAATTTTTAAAAACATTGGGGTTATTGATATTAATTTTTGTAATATCATTTTCAGTTTATAAATATAATAAATTAAAGAAATCGGGATCATTAGACGATATATGGTCTATGAGTAAGGTTAAAGAAGATGTTGTTTATACAGAAGGAGAACTTGCTGATCCATATAAGAAAAATGATAGCCAAACAACAGAAGAAAGAGATACTCAATCATCAGGATCCTCAGAAGGAAACTTCTTTACAGAAAAACAAAACTATGATGATTATTATAATAAATTTAATTTTGATAATTTTATTTTGTTATATGAAGGAGATCAACATGCACAAGAGTCTATTGTGTTAATAAATAGATTAATTGCAGATGCAGATGATCCTTTATATTCAAAACCAAGACTTGACTTTGTAAACTTTAATGGATTAACAACAACAAAAGTTGGTCCAGAAGATTTAGAAATGTATAAACAAGTTTTAAATCAAGCAAAAGCTGATATTAGAGGAAGTGATTGTAACTTTACTTTTGGATATGCAGCATTAAATTCTGTTGTAAATCATATTACAATTACTAAAAAATAATTATAGTTAAAAATAAAAAAGACCGTATTAAAATCGTTTTAATACGGTTTTTTAATTTTATAAAAGTTTTGCTAAATCAAGAATAAGTTTTTCAGTTTTTTCCCATCCAAGACAAGGATCTGTAATAGATTTTCCATAAGTTTGATTTTCAATTGTGCATGAACCATCTTCAATATAACTTTCAATCATAAGTCCTTTAACCATGTTTTTAATTTCTTGAGATCTAGATCTTGATTCTAAAATTTCTTTGGCGATTCTGATTTGTTCATTATGTTTTTTACCAGAATTAGAGTGATTTGTATCTATAATTACAGCAGGATTTGATAAGTTTTTGCTTTTATATTCATCACATAATGAAAGTAAATCTTCATAATGATAATTTGGAAGAGAATGTCCTTGATTATTTACATATCCACGAATAATAGCGTGTGCAAAATCGTTTCCATTTGTTTGAACTTCCCAGCCTCTATAGATAAATTTATGAGAACTTTGAGCGGCTAAAATAGAATTTAGCATAACAGAGATATCTCCACTTGTTGGGTTTTTCATTCCTGCTGGAACATCAAAACCACTAGCAGTCATTCTGTGATGTTGGTCTTCTACAGACCTTGCTCCAATTGCAACATAAGATAAAATATCTGATAAATATTCATAGTTTTCAGGATATAACATTTCATCGGCGCATGTAAGACCAGTTTCTTTAACAACGTCTATATGTAGTTTTCTAATTGCTTCTAATCCATTTTTCATATCTTCTTTACCAAGTACGTTTGGTTGATGAAGCATACCTTTATAACCTTTACCAGTTGTTCTTGGTTTATTTGTATATACTCTTGGTATTATAAAGATTTTATCTTCAACTTCTTTTTGAATTTTAGAAAGTCTTTTAGTATAGTCAATGACACTTTCTTCGCAATCAGCAGAACAAGGGCCTATAATTAAGATAAATTTATCATTTTTACCAGATAGGATATCTTTTATCTCTTTATCACGTTTGTCCTTTAATTCTTTCATTTCGTTTGTTACAGGGTACTTTTCTTTTAGTGCCTCTGGTTTGATTAATTTTTCAATGTAGTTAATTCCCATAAATATTACCTCCAAAATAACATCAAAAAAACCTTACTTTTGTGCTAAAAGTAAGGTTTTTATTATATGCTTTTATTTATATTATAAATTAATTAATATTAAACAAAGTGAATTATAAAACATCTTACTAATAGCTTTATTACATACCAAAATAAGCATAGAAACCAAAAAAGGCTACGCTTTTAAATGAATATGCAAATAAGTTATTATTTGAATGTTTCATAAATATTCCTTCCATAATATTTTTAATAAATATACACCAATTATTTGGGAGTGTCAATAAAAAATTGAAAAATAGGGAGGAAATGAAGCGTAAAATGTGATATTACTGTGAATTTTGTTTACATAACCTTTAAAATATGATATAATTCCAGGCAGATGAGGCGCTTGGTGCGCAGAATCTAGCAAAAATTGCAGGACTTCCTGCAATGGTTGGCTGGCGTACATTGAAATTCAAATCTAGAGTGGGTTAATCCCAGAAAGGAATCAGTGATTTTAATGAAGAAAACTTTGGTAAGACTTGCAGGAGTTATGCTTATCGCGATAATGATTTGCAGCTCCATGACGATATCGGCTTTTGCAGCCGGCAAGACGGACCCGTATGGGTTTGTGTGGCTGGATGAAATGACCGATGTCTGGAACATTCAGTTCTACGAGTACAGTTCTTCGGAGAGAGCTTATAGCGTAACAGACGCTGTAACACTTGATGGAAACAACATGTATGACAGAAACGGTGTTTTGATCAAGAATGATGTTAAGGAGATGGATGACAATCCAAGCTTGTCTGCAAAACCGACAGTTTGCTTCCGGGATGGTATGCTTTATTTCATCTTAGAGGATGGAACTGTGTGCCGTATGAGCAGTTCTACTGCGAAGACTTATTCTACTGCAAAGTGGGTAAGTAATGCGAATTATTTTAAGCTTGACTCCGATGAGATTGGTTTGAGTGTTTTAGGAAATAACCTTCAAAACATATCTTTCAGCGGAAGTTTTGCACGCGACAACAATAGTAATACATCTACGGGTAATGAAAGTGAGAAATCTGGGAATTATGTTCTCACCTATGCCTACAAGGGCGATCCTACAAAGATCGTATATGATGCATACAAGAGTGATAAGCTTTTGATCTCTGTGTATTGCAAAAATTCCAATGTCTGGGTTGAAACTGAGCAGGTACTGCTTAGCGATACCTGTGTAGGAGCAAAGTTTGTGGGATACTCTCACGACTTCTTTACTATCCTGTATGATCTGGATGGAACTGTTTATGCTTTTGCACATGACAACTTTGATAGAGCATTACCGATTTCTCTTGGCGAAGAAATTATGTCCTACGAAAAGGATGAGAATGGGTTTATTGAGTCTATTACAACTTCGAGAAAGACTTATAACCTCGACAAGCTCCTTGAAGACTATGGATATGATACTATTGGAGAAATGTCCTATGTCAAAAATAGCACAACCAGGAGTAGAGCGTTTTCGGAATATGGTGAAGTTCTTTTGACTCTGAATAAGAGTGGAAACTATTTGTATTGGAATAACGAGAAACTTCCGAGCAGCTACAAATCTACTTACTTTGGCATTGCAGATAACGGATGTCCGGTATGGATTAATAGCAACTCTGTACTTTGTTATTTCAACGGAGTTTCTGTCAAGGAACTTGCAAGTAAAGCTACTTTGATTCGATACGATTCGGATGGCTTTGCTTATCAGTACAAAATTGGGTCTAAGGTTTACGATTTGAATTTCTAAAATGAAACAGCCAGCCAGCTGATAATAAAGCGCGAGCATGCAATATGCCCGCGCTTTTCTTATTTGTAAATATGAAAAAGGGCTCCTGAGTTTAGGAGCCCCTGTGTAGAAACGATTCATTCTGCAATGTAAATATTGCAGACGACTGTTCCGCCGTTAGTTACGTATTCAACAAGTATTGGTTTGTCAAGCGTATTGGTAAACGAAAAGTCGACATACGGGTAAGAAACACTCGCTTCGTCAGATCGTTTTGCATAACTTACAGGTAAGCTATGTTGATGCGCTTCGGTCGTGATGTTGAGTTTTTTGACTGCCATGTTAAATGTAGTAGATACTTGGCAGACACCTCCGCCAGCTCCTTCGGCGATTTCACCGTTAACAAAAACAGTTGCAATCAAATAACCCTTACTTTCTGAACAACTTCCCATTGTCTTAATCCAAGAGAATTTCTCACCAGGGAGAACAATGGTACCACTCAATGTGGAAGATGCAAGTTTCATGTTGTGATTTCGATTCTTACCAGAACTAGGACTCGATGTACGAGCAGTAGCTGCTGGCTTCTCGGACCAATCTAAAAGCGAGACATATCTAGCAGCAACCCAAGCAGTTTTGCCTTCATATTCAATCTTATACCAAGTTCTGTAAAAGTCATTGGTGGATTTAATATCAAGAACAATTACGTAGGTTCCTTTAGTAATTCTGTCAAGTGTTTTAGAAAGGACGTTGGGATCGGATCTACAATTGAGAACTGATGCTGTTGTTATGCCTACTTTGCGATACGATCCATCAGGATTTGTCATGAGTTTCACGTATTGCTTAGAGACATAGGCGTATCCGTCAAGATACGAGATTTTGAACCAAACTGGATTATCAGGATCAGTGGAATGTACTTCTTCAAGAATCTCTATGCGAGCTCCTTTTAAAAGTGTTCCAAGTGAAAATGAATTGACAGTTGGTTCGGATCGAACGTTTAACCGACTTGCAGTGATTACACCACTAGCAAAAAGACATTCTACGTGTTCTTTGTAGAGATATCCAGTTGTAGCGTTGTATTCAACTCGATACCAGTCACCGCAATCTTCAAGAATAGTTACTGTAGTTCCATGAGGGAGTACAGCAATTACTTTTGAATTGGTGCTGGGTTCTTCTCGGTAATTGAGACCGTTTGCGGTAACAATTCCCTTACGAACATAGGACGGTTCGTTAACTACTTCCTGTCCGGCTGCATGAGCCAAAGTGAAAAAAGTAGGAAGTAAAAGTGCTAAAACAAACACCGTAACGAACAAAATGGTCATTGACCGTTTCTTTGCCATAAAACTATCCCTCCTGTGGGCAAAGTCTAGACTCCATTATACTTGAAATTTATGTAAATATCAATAGATTTTAAGTGAATTATACACAAATGGAGCACAAATTGTGGAAAGCATATTAAAAAAGACCAAGTTTTTTGGGATAACTTAGCCTTTAAATTAATTTTTTAAAATATAAGATTTTTGATTATTTTTGTTCTTCTTCACGATCTTTTTTTGATTCTTTTTTAGGTTCTTGCACTTGTTCTTTTTCTTGGTCGTTTGAAGGTGTATTTACAAATAGAGTATCATCAGATACAAGTCTAATGTCTTGTTTTAATCCGTTTGGAAGTGTTCTTGTAAATGTTTTTACAAATCCTTCTCTTGTAAATTCGTCTTGTGATATTTCAGGTAAACCAGTAACTTTTTTTATTTTATCTCCTAAAATAATACATCTTAAATTAGGGTATTTATCTAGAGTAGAAAAATCTAATTCTTTTTCATTTTCAATTGCTATTGCAATTATATGATCGTCTGCAAGTTCTTTTTTATGTTCTTCTGGCATTGGGAATTCGTCTGCAACGATTTGTACTGAGTAATCTAATTCGTGATCAATTTGATCTCCATAAGCATATAATGTTTTTTTATTATCATACTTTACAGAATGAGATAGAATTCCAGATGCAACTGCTAATCTTGCATCGTTAGTTCCTTCTCTTAAACTCATTCTATGAGTTAATAACCACTCTTCTTGACCGATAGAAACTCTATTATTTCTTCTAAAGTTTGGTCTATTAAATTCATCAAGAAAGAAATCAGTTTTATAGTCTGTTGGTTTTGATTCAATTGTATAGTCTGGACCTGTTACTTTGTGAATTGCTTGATGAGAAACAAAACCTTCTGGTATGCTTTTAACATCTCTTGATAAAACTAATTCTTCAACTGTAGAAGGAATAGCATGTTTTGAAATTCCTCTAACACCTTTACCTAAAGTTAGTTTAGTTAGATAAGGGAAGTTTCTTAAATCATCCATTGGTTCAGATTTATCATCAACCATTGGTACTCCAATTAAATGTAATTCTCTTAAATCCTTTTTTACTCTATCAGAATATGGTTTTACAGGAGGGTATCTTAGAGTTCTAGGTTCTCCTGTGTAATCGATATACATTGAGTTATGTTTTAAAACATTTATTTTAAATGCATTAATCAAACTTGGTTTGCTTTTTGCAAGTGCTTTTTCTTTTGCCATAATTAATCTCCTTGAAATTAAATTATTCTTCACCTTATATTAAATCATATATAAATTTGATGGGCAAGTTAAAATTGTGTTAAATTTGTATTTCATATATAAAAGTTTGTTGATGAAAAAAATTAATTAAGATATAATAAATGTGTATAATAATAACTAAAAGTTTATAAAATAGAGGGAAAAATGGATTTTTTAGAAAAAGCAAAATATGTAATGCTTGGAAAAATAGATAGTGAAAGACAAAGTATTGATGAAAAATTAAGTGAACTTTCAGGCACGCATTTATTAGAAAGTGAAAATGTTAGGAAATTAAAAGCAGAATCAGATGAAGCTAATAGAGAAAGAGCAGAAGTTCAAAGAAGTATGCTTAGTAAAAAAGAACTTAATGATTTAGAAATGATTTATGATTTTGTTGTAAATTATCCTCAAATAGCAGAAATCGTAGAAAGAATAAGAAGAACTGTTCTTCTTACTGAATATGCATCTAATTTTGATGATTTTGTAGTAGATGATGAAGAAGCTTTTAGAAAAGAAGTTGAATATAGAACTGTTATTACAGGTTTTATAAAAAACTTAAATGAAGAGATTTCTAATATATTAGAATCTGATCCAGAAGACTTTAAAAAGCCTGAAGAAGTTCAAGAACCAGTGGTAGAAGAGCCAAAGGAAGAAAAGAAAAAACCAGGTTTTTTTGCTAGATTATTTGGAAAAAATAAAGAAGAGGAAACATCTTCTGTTAAGAAAGAAGTTGTACATAAAAAAGAAAAGAATCCATTTAAACAATATAAAAGAACTTTAGATGAATTTTTTAGTTTGTATGGAAGTTTTATAGTTGTAAATTTAGATGGAATTACTGTAGTTGATAAAAATATTAGTACTAGAATTATGGCTAATATTAATAATATTCTTACTGCAGAAAAAAGAGGTTTTGATCTTATAGATGAAGATTATGATTATTTAGAAGCAGTTAAACCTCATGAATTATGGAAAGAAGCATCAAAATATTATATCTCAACATCGAGTTTATATACATGTATAGAAAATTTTAGAAAGAATTTTGATAGATTTGAAAAAATGTATAGAGAAAAACCAGAGCTTTTCGATACGAAAAATCTAGAAAGAATCTTTGTTGAAAATGATGCTTTAATAAGTGACTTTAGAACTAAAGCAAGAGCAGCAAGCGCAAAAGGTAGTGAGGTTGTAAGAAAAAGACAAGAAGAAAAAGAAATATCATCAAAAATTAAAGCTTTGGAAGATAAGAAAAGATTACTTCGTGAAAGAGAACAAAAGATTAAAAAGGCAACAACTTTGCAAGATCTAGGCTTTAAAAATAAAATGGATGCAGCGCAAAAGCTTTTTATGGAATCAAAAGATTATGTGGTAATTTTAATTCCAGATAATATATCAAATGTAGAAGAACTATTTACTGAAGAAAAAGAAATGAAAGTAGAACTTGATGGAAATACATTCTATGCATCTTATATTAATGATGTTGCATCTGGATTAATTAATTCCTATGATAATAAAAAAAGTGCATCAGCGGCATTATTAGTACCAATAGCAAATTTGAAAAAAGAAGATATCGATAATGTTAAAGAGGGTAAAGTATCACTTTCAAAATCAGTGCTTGACACAGATGGGTTGTTACTTTTTAAAATGCAAAGTAGAGGGTTAGTATTTGATACACCAAAAGGTGATGTAAGAGATTTTTCATATGGAAATATATTTAAACATCTTGATGAATTCTTTGGTGATGAATTTACAGTAAAAGGCGAGAAACCTGAAAATTATGAAGTGTTTAAAGGTGTTCCAAATGTATCTTCAAAAGAGAAAAAATTAAAAAGAGAAGCTGTAAAAAAATGTATTCTTGAAAGTGTAAGAAGAGATGTTGTTTCGACAGATACAATAAAAGTTAATGGAAAAGTATTTTTTATTAATAAAGAAGATGAGGCAGATATAAGAGATGCATCAAGGATGCATCCTCTAGATGAAAAGTTTTTATATGGTTTAGTTGATGAAATTGACGAATATATCCTTGAAGATGGAAAAGGTCATTTGGGTTTAGAATTATTATATGAGAAAACTTTAAGAGAATACTTAAGAATAAATAGAAAAGCCAAAGCTGATTACTATGAAGAAGAGTATACAACTGTCGATGTTGATGGTAAGAAAATGACTATTAAACCTCCGCTTCCATCAAGTGATAAACGTTTAGCCAAAAAATTTACAAGAAGAAAAGAAGATATTGTATATAAAACAATGAAACTTGCTGTACTTATAAATAAGTTTGCTCATTTAGCAGAAGATGAAAAACTTCAAGAACTTTTATATGGTGCTAAAAAAGATTTAATTGAAAATGCAATAGATTTAGCTAAAGGTAGACCAGATATTAATATTAAGAAAAACTTTGATGTTAATAAAAAAGTTATTTCAGTAATAGCTGAGGTTCCAGGTTATAACATGATTGCACTTCATACATTAAATGCAAGTAATTCATTATCATATAAAGCAAATAGATTAGAAGATCATGATGGGGAGATTTTACAAACATCTGCTATAATGATGCCTGGTGTTAATAGAGATTTATTAATGACAATGAAAAATATGAGTGAAGAGAATAGAATGCAATTCTTGCTTGATATGGATTCTTCTGTTTTTTATAAATTAGCATTAAGAATGGGATATACAACTGATAAGGTAAAAACAGATGCAGATAAAAAAGAATTTATTAAAAAGATGACTTCTAAAAAGAATTTAGAAGAAATGTTAAAAGGTTCTGATGAAATTGAAAAATAATATTACGAAGGAAAAGATGAAATGGAAAAAGTTATAAAATTTATTTGTAAAAAAAGATCCTATGCAAAACTAGTATTATTAATATTGATGGCAATAAGTTATTTTAGTTATTTTAAAGTGTTTTTTGAATATCAATTTAATCTTGGAATGAGTGGAATTACATTACATCAAGCATTAGTTGCAAAGGCATATGATGTAGTATCTATATGGATTTTTGGATCAGTTTTTATAGTAATAGGTTTTTCAGTAGATATTATTCCAGTTCAAAGTAGAATCTTCTCTTTAACTTCAGTTGATTTTATAAATTCAAAAGAACTATATAGAGATTTGTTAAATAAATATTCTGCTATGTCACTTGCATATATTGATGATTTTAGTAAAGATCCATTAAAATATGTTGTAATTACTGCTTTAGAATTAGAACTAAAAAATAAAATAACAATAAATGATAATGGCGTTGAAGTTATAGACAAATCAGTTGATAATTTATATGAAAGTGAAAGATATATTTTAAATTGTGTTAAAAGAGGTAGAATATTTGTAAAAGATTCAAGAGAATTTTTAGAATTAGCCAAAAAAGAATGTATAGAATATGGTCTTGTTGAAGAAAATGCTGAATGTGGAAAACCACAAGTAGGAAATAAAATCCAACTAATAATAAAAGGAATAGTAAAAGTATTAGTATATCTTGCAATTTTATTTGGAATAATAGTAGGTTTAGTTATTTTTGGAGAAACAGATTTTGGTGGTTTTACTTATCAAATACATCTTGCGATGTTATTTCTATTGGCATATTTACCAATAGGATTATTTTTAAATTATGTTGCATATCATCAAAGTATAACAATATTATCATTTAGAACTAAAAAGGGTGAAGAGGTTAATACTAAAATTGAAGGATTAAAAAATTATATTAAAAGATACAGTCTTTTAAAAGATAGAGAAAAAGAGCAGTTATTATTGTGGGATGATTATTTAATCTATTCAGTAATGTTTAATGAAAACAAAAAAGTAATAGATGAGATTAATAGACACATAGTAATTGATGGCGTATACAGGTATTAATAGGGGATTCAATATTTAATTTAAGCAAATAACAAATACAAGTTATATAGAAGATTAACTTTAAGGATAAAGTTAATCTTTTTTTATTGACATATGAAAATGAAAAAAGTATAATAAGTATGAAAAGTATAACAAGTACAACTAAAAACGGAGGAAATATTATGAAAAATGGAAAATATGTAGGAGTATGTAAGGTAGGAGAAAAAGGGCAAATAGTTATTCCAAAAGAAGCTAGAGATATGTTTGATATTACACCAGGAGATTCTGTAATAGTGCTTTGTGATATTGAAAGAGGAATGGCAATAATAAAAGCTGATGCAATACAAGATTTTGCAGATGATATATTGAAAGGGATGAATAATTAATGATAGAAACTATTAATCTTAATAAAAGATTTAAAGATAAAGTTGCAGTTGATTCATTAAATTTAAAGATCGAAAAGGGAGAGTTGTTTTCTCTTTTAGGGACAAATGGTGCAGGAAAAACAACTACAATAAAAATGCTTTCTTTCTTAAGTGAACCAACAAGTGGAGAAATAATAATAGATGGAAAAAAAGTAAAAGGTAATGCTAATGATATAAAAGAGATACTTAATTTGTCTCCTCAAGAAACAGCTATTGCACCTAATTTATCTGTTTTGGAAAATTTAGAATTTATGGCAGGCGTATATGGAATAAAAAACAAAGATGAAAAGATTAATGAACTTATTAAAATGTTTAATTTAAACGGAGTATTAAAACAAAAAGCTAAAACATTATCTGGTGGTTGGCAAAGAAAATTGTCAATAGCAATTTCATTAATAAATAATCCTAAAATATTGTTTTTAGATGAGCCTACACTTGGTTTAGACGTTATTTCAAGAAGAGAATTATGGGAAATTATTAAAAGTTTTAAGGGAAATATGACAATGATTTTAACAACACATTATATGGAAGAAGCAGAAAAATTATCTGATAGAATTGGGATAATGGCAGATGGAAAGTTAAAATGTATAGGGACACCAGATGAGTTAAAGCAAAAAGCTAAAACAGATGATTTTGAGGAAGCATTTATTAAGCTTGCAACTGGAGGTGAAGTATAATGAGAACCTTAAATTTTGCAAAAAGAAATTTAAAAGAAATAATAAGAGATCCTTTAAGTATAATATTTGCAATTTTATTACCTTTATTTTTATTATTTATATTTCAACAATTCGAAATACCAAATGAAGCATATAATATTGAAAACTTTACACCAGGAATTATAATATTTAGTTTTTCATTTATTACTTTGTTTACAGCTACATTAGTAGCAAAAGATAGAAGTACCTCTCTTATTACTAGATTATGTGCTAGCCCAATGAAAACAAGAGATTATATCTTAGGATATACAATATCAGTTTTACCAGTAGTTATATTACAAAATGTATTATTTTTTATAACAGCGATATTGTTAGGATTAAGCTTTAGTGTTAATATATTATTTTCAATTTTTGTATCAATGCCAGTATCCGTGCTATTTATATTATTAGGAATATTGATAGGATGCTTTACAACGGATAAATCTGCAAGTGGGGTTTCAAGTATTATAGTACAATTAGTGGCATTTACAAGTGGAATGTATTTTTCAAATGATATGATCGGAAAAGGATTTGAAATAGTTTGTAAAGTATTACCATTTTCAAATTGCTTAGATATTGTAAAAGGAATTTTGATTAAAGATTACACTGATTTGTTGGTACCAGTTGTTATAGTAATTGCTTATATATTAGCAATAAGTTTATTAACAAGTGTTTTATTTAGTAAAAAATTAAAAAGTGATAATAAATAATTAGAATAAAAATAAAAAGATAGATTAGTTTATTTTGCATATTAAACTAATCTATTTTTTGTTAGTGAACCCTCGGTATAACTGGGGGTCACTAAAAAACAAAAAATCCAGTATTTCTACTGGATTTTGGTAGCAACGGACGGTAGACAATATTGATATATCATTAAAATTAACATTTTGGGAATTTTTTGGGGGTATGTAAATTAAGTAATTTATTAAAGTTTGAGAGAGTTT
>JAZSBZ010000071.1:0-13930 GCA_045602645.1 Candidatus Scatovivens sp.
ATGGTACTTTCGAAGTATTACCTAAAAAAGAAGTTGCTGGTTTAAGAAACGAAATGGAAAAATTAGAAAAAAATCTTGGTGGAATCAAAGATATGAAAGAAATGCCAGGAGTTATGTTCGTAGTTGATCCTAAAAAAGAAAGAATTGCTATATTAGAAGCAAGAAAATTAGGTATTCCAGTTGTAGGATTAGTTGATACAAACTGTAACCCAGAAGATGTTGACTATGCTATTCCAGGAAACGATGATGCTATAAGAGCTGTTAAATTAATAGCTGATGTTATGGCTAACGCTGTTATCGAAGGAAGACAAGGAGAAGATGCTGAAGTATCTTCAGAAATGGAAGAAATCGCTAACGCTGAAGAAGCAACAGATATGGAAACAATCGTTGCTGAAGAAAAAGTTGAAGAATAATTAGTTGATTATAAAAGGGCGCATTACTAGAGAAAGTATAATCGCCCTAATTTTAAATATTGGGAGGTAACAAAATGATAACTGCTGAATTAGTTAAAGAACTAAGAGAAAAAACAGGTGCAGGAATGATGGACTGCAAAAAAGTTTTAACAGAAACAGATGGAGATATGGAAAAAGCAGCTGAATTATTAAGAGAAAGAGGAATAGCTAAAGCAGCTAAAAAATCTGGAAGAATAGCAGCTGAAGGACTTGTTGCTACATTCGTATCAGCTGATAAAAAAGTTGGATCAGTAGTAGAAGTTAACACAGAAACAGACTTTGTTGCTAAAAATGAAGAATTTGTTAACTTTGTTAACGATGTTGCTGAAATTGTAGCTACAGAAGCTCCAGCTGATTTAGAAGCTTTACTTGCTACAACATATAAAAACGCTGGTAAAACAGTACAAGAAGTTTTAACAGAAAAAATCGCTACAATCGGAGAAAATATGTCAATCAGAAGATTCGATAGATTTGTATCTGAAGGATTAGTTGAAAGTTATATTCACGGAGCAGGAAAAATCGCTGTATTAGTAGATTTCGCTAAAGGTGAAGCAGAATTAGCTAAAGATGTTTGTATGCAAATCGCTGCAGCTAAACCTGAATACTTTAATAGAGAATCAGTTCCACAAGATAGAGTTGCTAAAGAGATGGAAATTTTAAAAGCACAAGCTATGAATGAAGGAAAACCAGCTGAAATAGCTGAAAAAATGGTTCAAGGAAGAATTGGAAAATTCTATTCTGAAATTTGCTTATTAGACCAAGAATTCGTTAAAGATTCAAGCATTAAAGTTGGAGATTTAATCAAAAACAAAGGTGCTGAAATGGTAAGATTTGCAAGATTTGAAAAAGGTGAAGGAATCGAGAAAAAAGAAGAAAACTTTGCTGAAGAAGTAATGAAACAATTACAATAATAAATAAGAAGAAAGGTATTTTTTAAAATATCTTTCTTTTTTTACGGTCTTTTAAAAGGATAAAAATTATAATATGTCTTTTTTGTAAAATATTTTTTACAGTATTGATTTTTTAAAAATAATATAGTAAAATTTTTAAGAATGTAAATGTTGCGAAAGGAAAAAACAATGACAAAAACAGTAAATGCCAACAGAATAAGAGTAAACGCAATTTTTAAAGCTATGGATTCAATAGTTTTATTTACATTTTCAATTTTAAATTTAATATTATTATCTATAAAACACTAATTTTTGATTAGTGTTTTTTTTTGAACTAAACATAAAATGTTAAATAAAGAAAGGATGGAAAAATGGTAGGCTATTTAGTACTAGAGAACGGTGAAATTTTTGAGGGAGAAAGAATAGGTTTTACAAAAGATACAGCTTGTGAAGTAGTATTTAATACATCGATGGTTGGGTATATAGAAACTTTTACAGATCCTTCTTATTATGGGCAAGGAATTGTAATGACATATCCACTAATTGGTAATTATGGAATTATGCCTGAAGATTATGAATCAGATGGAATTTATGCAAGTGCAGTATTTGTGCATGAAGTTGCAGAATTTGAAAGTAATTTTAGATCAAAATTTAGTTTAGAGAAATTTTTAAGAGATCATAAAATTCCAGGATTAACAGGTGTTAATACAAGAAAATTAACAAAGATGTTAAGGAACTCAGGAACTTTAAAAGGATACTTAACATCAAATATTGATAATATTGATGATATTATGGAAAAAATTAAAAATTATCATATTGTAGATTCAGTTGATAAAGTAACTTGTAAACAAGCAAAAACATATGGGCGTGGAAAATCAAAGAAAGTTGCAGTTTTAGATTGTGGAGTAAAACATAATTTAATAAATTCATTATTAAAAAGAGATGTAGAAGTAACAGTTTTTCCTGCGTCAGCAGAGCCAGAACAAATCTTAGGATTAAAACCAGATGGAATATTAATTTCAAACGGTCCAGGTAATCCAATGGATTATAAAAAACAAATAAAAACAATTCAAAAATTATATGACTCAAATGTTCCAATGTTTGGAGTTGCACTTGGACATCAATTAATAGCAATTGCAAAAGGTGCAAAAACAGAAAAACTAAAATATGGACATAGAGGACCAAACCATCCAGTAAAAGATATTAAAAAAGATAGAGTACATATAACTTCTCAAAATCATGGATATTGCGTATCAGATGATTCTATAGATAAATCGATTGCTGAAGTATCACATGTAAGTTTAAATGATGGAACTATAGAAGGATTAAGATACAAAAACAAGAATATATTTACAATTCAATTCTATCCAGAAGATGCGGATTATATATTTGATGAATTTATAGAAATGATGTAAGGAGATAAAAGATGCCAAAATATAAAAGTATTAAAAAAGTATTAGTTATAGGATCAGGACCAATAATAATAGGACAAGCTGCTGAGTTCGATTATGCAGGAACTCAAGCATGTAGAGAACTAAAGAAAGAAGGAATTGAGGTAGTATTAATTAACTCAAATCCAGCAACAATAATGACTGATAAAAATATGGCAGATAAAATATATATTGAGCCACTAACAGTTGAGACAGTTAAAAAGATAATTGAAATAGAAAAACCAGATAGTATACTTCCAAACTTAGGAGGACAAACAGGACTAAATTTAGCGATGGAACTAGAAGAAGCAGGATTCTTAAAAGAGAAAAATGTTAAACTTCTAGGTACAGGTGTAGATGGTATTAGAAACGCAGAAGATAGACAATGTTTTAAAGATATGATGGAATCAATTAATGAACCATGTATTGCAAGTAAAGTTGTTCATACTGTAGAAGATGCTGTAGCATTTACAAATGAAATAGGACTTCCAGTAATAATAAGACCAGCATACACTTTAGGCGGTACTGGTGGAGGTATCGCATATACTATGGAAGAACTTGAAGAAATTGCAGGCTCTGGTATAAGAATGTCTAGAGTAAATGAAATTCTTGTTGAAAAATGTATTACAGGATGGAAAGAAATAGAATTCGAAGTAATGAGAGACAGAAAAGGAAATGCAATTGCTATTTGTAGTATGGAAAATATTGACCCAGTTGGTGTTCATACAGGAGATAGTATAGTTGTAGCTCCAGCACAAACATTATCTAATGTTGAATTTACAATGCTTAAAAATTCAGCAATGAAAATTATAGAAGCATTAAAAATAGAGGGTGGATGTAACGTACAATTTGCACTTCATCCAACAAGTTTTGAATATGCAGTAATTGAGGTTAACCCAAGAGTAAGTCGTTCATCTGCGTTAGCTTCAAAAGCAACAGGTTATCCAATTGCAAAAGTAGCAAGCAAAATAGCACTTGGTTATACTTTAGATGAAATTAAAAATGAAGTAACAGGAAAAACATATGCATGTTTTGAACCATCTATAGATTATGTAGTTGTAAAAATACCAAAATGGCCATTTAGAAAATTCTTAACAGCTAACCGTACACTTGGTACACAAATGAAAGCTACTGGAGAAGTAATGGCTATAGCTCCAAATTTAGAAGCTGGATTAATGAAAGCTATTAGATCTTTGGAAGAAAATGTTGAATATTTAAGATTAGATTCATTAGCTGCTTTAGAGAAAAATGATATAGAAGAAAAATTAAGATTAGTAGATAATGAAAGATTATTTGTAATAGCAGAAGCTATTAGAAAAGAAATTTCAGTAGAAAGAATATCAGAACTTACAACAATTGATAGATTCTTTATAGGTTCAATTTACAAATTAATAAAAATGGAAAGAGAACTTGAATTTAATCAAATGAATTCAAAAATGCTTGAAAAAGCAAAGAAAATGGGATTCACAGATAAAATTATTGCTAAGATTTCTGGTAAAACAGAAGATGAGATTAGAAAATTACGTGAAAAGTTTGGAATAAAAGCAAACTTTAAATTAGTTGATACATGTGCCGGAGAGTTTGAAGCAAAAACACCATATTATTATTCAAGTTATGATGATGAGTGTGAAGCAAAACCATCGACTAAAAAGAAAGTAATGGTTTTAGGATCAGGACCAATAAGAATAGGTCAAGGTATAGAGTTTGATTATTGTAGTGTTCATGGAGTATGGGCATTAAAAAGACAAGGTTATGAGACAATAATAGTAAATAATAACCCTGAAACAGTAAGTACAGATTTTGATATTGCTGATAAATTGTACTTTGAACCACTAACACGTGAAGATGTTGAAAATATAGTTAATACAGAAAAACCAGATGGAGCAATAGTTCAATTTGGTGGACAAACAGCAATTAAATTAACAAAAGCATTAACTGAAATGGGTGTTAATATACTTGGTACTCAAGAAGTTGATATGGATAGAGCAGAAGATAGAAAAGAATTTGATGAAGCATTAAGTAACTGCGGAATATTAAGACCAAAGGGAAGCACAATCTTTACTGTTGATGAAGCAAAAAATGTTGCAAATAGACTTGGATATCCAGTTTTAGTTAGACCATCATATGTTCTTGGTGGACAAGGTATGGCAATAGCATATGATGATAAAGAAATTGAAAACTATGTAAATGAAATAAATACAATTGAACAAGAGCATCCAATACTAGTAGATAAATATATTTTAGGAAAAGAAGTAGAAGTAGATGCTATATGTGATGGAGAAGATATTCTAATTCCAGGTATAATGGAACACTTAGAAAGAGCTGGTGTTCACTCAGGAGATAGTATATCAGTTTATCCAACACAAAATGTATCAAAAGAACATGAAAAAACAATTATAGAATATACAGAAAAAATCGCTAAAGAATTAAATATTATAGGAATACTAAATATTCAATTTATTATAAGCGAAGGGGAAGTATATATAATAGAAGTAAACCCTCGTTCAAGTAGAACAGTACCTTATATAAGTAAAGTAACAAATTTACCAATGATTGATATCGCAACAAAAGTAATGCTTGGAGAAAAATTAAAAGATCAAGGATATGGAACTGGACTTTATAAAAAGAGTGATTATATATGCGTTAAGATGCCAGTTTTCTCATTTGAGAAAATTAAAAATGCAGATACATCACTAGGTCCTGAAATGAAATCAACAGGAGAAGTTTTAGGAGTATCTAAGAAATTTGAAAAAGCAGTATTAAAAGCATTTATTGGAAGTGGAGCTAACGTATCAAATAAAGGAGCAATATTAATAACAGTAAGAGATAAAGATAAAGCTGAAGTAGTTCCAATTGCAAGAAAATTTAAAAATAAAGGTTTTGATATTTATGCAACAAGTGGTACAGCAAAATATTTAAAAGAAAATGGAGTAGATTCTATAGTAATTGAAAAATTATGGGAAGGTAGAAATAGCATTATTGATTTAATTGAACTAGGAAAAATTAATTTTGTAATTAACACTCCAACAAAAGGTAAACAATCAAATAGAGATGGATTTAAAATTAGAAGAATGGCAGTTGAATGTAAAATACCATGTTTTACATCACTAGATACTGCATCAGCATTATATCAAGCAATTGATTCTGGGGTAGAGGAGAAGAACTTAACACCAGTTGATATAACGAAAATATAAATTTCACAAAACTTCTGAAGAGTTGCAGACATATAGGTTTGCGACTCTTCATTTTTTTGTTTTAGATATAATGTATTGACATATCAAAAAAACAAAAATATAATTGTGCTATCACAAGTAGTACAAACAAATATATTTTATTTGGAGGTTATGTATGATTAAAATTACCAATTTAAATAAAACCTTCGGTAATAAAAAGGTTTTAGAAAATCTTAATTGCAACATTCAAACTAATTCAATATATGGTTTGATAGGAGCAAATGGAGCTGGTAAATCAACACTTTTAAGAATCATTAATGATGTATATAGAAAAGATTCAGGAAGTGTTTTGATTGACGGCGAGGAAGTTGAAAATAATGAAAAATTAAAACAAAGATTAGCGTTCCTGCCAGATGATTTGTATTTAATTCAAGGTTATACATTAAAAGATATGGCAAAATATTATGAAGCTATGTATGACAAATTTGATATGAAATATGTAGAAGAGTTAGCTGGTATATTAAAACTTGATCTTAATACTAAACTTGATAGTTTTTCAAAAGGTATGAAAAGACAATGTGCGTTAATTTGTGTTCTTGCAACAAATGCAGATTATATGTTCTTTGATGAGACATTTGATGGTTTAGATCCAGTTGTTAGAAATCTAATGAAAAAGATTCTAGCAAAACACATGGCAAATCAAAATGCTACAATTATAATGACAAGTCATAATTTAAGAGAATTAGAAGATATTTGTGATAATTTAGGGGTACTTTATAAAGGTGGAGTTTTATTTGAAAGTGATATTGATACTTTAAAAACAAAAATGTTTAAAGTACAAATTTCATTAAAAGATGAATTTAGTGAAGAGACTTTTAAAGATTTAAATCCAATTTCATTTAAGAAAGTTGGATCTGTTGCAACAATAATATTTAAAGACAATAAAGAAGTTGTTGAAGAGAAATTAAAAGAAATGAAACCAGTAATACTTGATTTCTTATCATTAACTCTAGAAGAAATATTTATTTATGAAATGGAGGTAATCGGATATGAATTTAATCAAGTTCTTTAAGAAAAATTATGCACTTCAAAATATGAAGAAGTCTAAAGGAATATTGCTTATAATGCTAATAGTAATTCCTGTTATAACAACATTTTCTTTATATACACAAGATACAAATACTTACACAAGACCTTATGAAATATTTGTAGCATCAGGTGCAAACTTTTTTGGAATGATTATTATTCCTTTTATTTTATCTAATGTATTTTTGGGATATGTGTATAAAAGAAATAGTATAGATTTTATAAATTCAATGCCAATTAGTAGAAAGAATTTATATTTAACTAATATGCTAGTTGGATTTGTATATATTGTTATTTTACAACTTATTACATTTTTAATGTCATCATTTTATATTATATCAGTTGGAACAAGCTTATTTAGCGTTAAGTTTATGTTTGATATATTCTTAGCAATGACAATAGTTTATACATTCTTATTTGTAACATCTAGTGTTGCTTTATCAGTATCAGGAAATAGATTTACACAAATTGTTGTATTTTTACTTTTACTATTCTTGATACCATTTATAAGATTTGTAAATTTAGGTGCTGCTACATCTCAATCAGAAAAAGTATTCTTTGTAAATTCAAATGGTGTTGCTGAAGAGTATCATATTGAAGAAGAAAATGTATTTGCAATGCCACTTACAACATTTATTGATATGGTATCAGGTGATAGAGTATTAACAGAAAGTTCAGCAATTTTAACAATGGCTTTAACAGTACTTTATACATTCATTGGACTTAAATTATTTGAAAAAAGAAAAATGGAAAATACAGGTAATTCTTTTGAAAGTGAAAAAATACATTTATTAGTAAAAGGACTTACAATTTATCCTGCGATAGTAGTTTTAAAAGAAATTTTTGATGAACTTGAAATTCCACAATTTGCATTAATAATATTCATTATGTTTGTATATTATTTTGTATATGATTTAATAACAAGTAAAAAGATAAAATTTAAAAAAACAATATTAAGTTTTGTTGTAACATGTGGATGCTTACTTCTAGTTACAATGGGTCTTACAAAAGTTGGAGAATTAACTCATGAATCAAAAGAATATTATTATGCAGAAGATATTAGGTCAGCAGAACTAAGATTATCAGAAATTTTTTATGGTGATGTAGGATATGCTAGAATAGATGATGAAAAAATCCGAAATATGATTTTAGATGAGATTGCTTTAGATAAAAATCAAGATAATTATAGATATTATGATAGTTTAGTAAGCAGTTATAGAATAGATAAAGATTGGGAGTATGATAGACATTCCGTAGCATTAAAATGTAAATTTAGTAATAATAAAGAATTAGTAATTTATGGAAATATTTCTAAAGAAGCATATAAGAATGTTATTGATTATGTATTAAATAATGAAGAATATTTAAAAGAACTTGCTGATGTATATAAGGTTGATTCAGATACTAGATTAAGATTAACAGAAGGTGCTATGAGAGCTGTTATTAATGTTGGTGAAGATAAAAAGTTAAAAGAATCAATTAATAGCCAATTAGTAGATTACGTTAAAGAAAAAATAGAAAACTATGATACTAAAATGGAATATGATTATTACTATTATCAAATTATAGAACTTGATTTTTATGATTATGAAGATTTTGATGTTAAACAGTATACACTTAATTTAAAATATAATGATGATATAAAACGAGCTATATATAATAAAATTAATGAACTAGCAAAAGACAGCGTAAAAGAAAGAATAGATGAAATTAAAGATGAAGAAGAAGAGATGCAATCATATACTCATAATCCATATTTAATAAATGGAGAGGTTACAAAAATAGGAGCAAATGGTGCATCTGTAAGAGAAGCAAGATTTAATGATACATCTTTAAAAGATATTTATAGATATTTAACGGAAGATTATAAACCATATGAAGTAGATTATACTAAAGATTATTATCAAATTGATATTTATGAATCAGATACAACATTTTATATAAATGATATTAATGAGTTTCTAAAGGCTGCAAAAGTGACTTCTTATGAAGAAGAAGACGGATACTACGAAGTTGATGTACCTAAAGGGATTTATAATACAGTAAATTTAGATGCAAATAGTATATAAAGAAAGGAGTTTGTTATGATTAATTTAGATTACCAAAGTAGAAAACCAATATATATGCAAATTGTAGATGGTATTGAAAGATATGTTGCTTTGGGAATATTAAAGCCAGAACAACAGATTCCTTCAATAAGAGATATGGCTACTGAACTTGGAGTAAATCCAAATACAATAAAAAAAGCATATTCAGTTTTAGAACAAAGAGGTGTTATAGTAACTCTTTCTACCAAAGGAACTTATATAACATTAAAAACAGATAATGTTCTTAATAAAAAAATTGAAGACAAAATAAATGAAATAAAAAAACATATGGCTGAACTTGAGAAATTAGGTTTAGATAAAAAAGAAATTATTAAAAGAATAAAATAGTTTTAAGGTCGCATTTTCTGCGACCTTTTTCTATCTAAATTAATAAAATTGCAATTAAAAAATAGATATGTTATAATTTAAATGAGATGTAAATTTTTCGAAAGATAATTTAGGAGGTTACTATGGAAGCTTTCAAAATGGACTACAAAGGAGTAGAAATAGCAGTAACAAAGTTTGATGATGGAAGATATGTAGCAGCTCTTCCTACAAGACATACTGATAAAGGAAATGAAATTCGTAGTGAAATAAGAAGAGTAGATGGAGCTTGGATGTTTTCATCATATGAACCTAAGAATCCAGAATATTATTTTAATGTATGGCTTCGTGATGATGGTTCTATGGATGCTGCTAATGATATAGGAAAAATTAACAGTAAAAAAATGTTTGATCCAGATATGCCACGTGGTGATGATATAGTAAATGATATATGTCAAGATATCGTTGATGTAGTAAAAAAGGTTGCTGAACATGAAAGATTAGGAATTCCTATGGAAAATGTTGTAGCATTAAGAAAGAAATATTTAGAATCTTGTCTAGAGTTACTTGGTTATTCAAGTACAGATAGAGTAAAAAAAGGTGAAATAGATATAAAAAAATGTTGTATGGGACTTGGAAAAGTTGCAGGAAGATTAGAAGAATATATTAATCTTGGTGCATATGTTTTTCAAAGAAAACCAGGTGACTATGGTATGGATATACCAAGTGATAT
Organism: Candidatus Scatovivens sp.; assembly: GCA_045602645.1. Classification (GTDB taxonomy): domain Bacteria; phylum Bacillota; class Clostridia; order TANB77; family CAG-508; genus Scatovivens. Next base: position 10,176 of record JAZSBZ010000071.1, read on the forward strand.
GTCAAAAGAACAAGCAAAAGAGTTAATCTTAAAAGTTGCAGAACAAACTAAAGCTAATTTAGAAAGAATAACAACTGAAAGAGAATTGAATGATACTAAAAGAGAAGTTGTTCCAAACTTTGGCTTAACGATGAAAGAAGATTTACCACCAGAAGAGTGGGAGAATTATATAAATCAATGTCAAAATGTAGCAAGACTTTTATTAGAACTTAATTATGACATAGTTCCAGGAATGGATAGAGTTGGCTTAACAGATCTAAGTGAATTAACAGGCCTAGATCTACATGATAGAATTTCAAGAGTTATTGACACAAAAGCATTTTCAGTTGCATGTAACTCTGAAGACAGATACGTTAGAGATCAAAACGATAAGTTTTCAGAAACAATTGATTATTTAGTTGATGACAGCGAAAGGGTAATTAACTCAAGTCCGGGAGCTGCACTTAGATTCTTAAAAGAGCAAGCGGTTGCTTCACGTAGAGAACGTGAAGAATACATTAAAAAGTATGACGAAATAGAAAAACTTTATTACTCAAAGGTTAAAAAGCAAGAGGAAAAACCAATAGAGGAAGAAGGTAGAGAAGGTTATGGAGATTAATGGAAGTTTGAACTTTGAAGATTTAAGACTTAATTACGAAAAAGGAAAAATTGCAACAAAGGAATTGACATACGAGCAAATGAATATGCTATCTGATTATTACAGAGAAGAAATTGAATTCAATAGAAGAGAGATTGAAGAAACAAAACGCAAGATTGAAGAAATGAGAAGAAAGATAGAAAATATTGTTTAAACTTAAGATGGGGTTTTATATAAAACCTCATCTTTTGTTATTTAGTCAAAAAACAATACTGATTATCCTAAAAATGTCATCTAGTTTTCAACTCTAAATCGGCTTATATCAATAAACTGACCGGATATTCACCTTTTAAAAAAATGTTGCAAAAATAAAATAAAAAATATATAATACTTAATGTATTAATAAAACGTTTAGGATACAGGTAAAAATTATATGAATAAAACCAAAAGAAAAATATTTGAAACGTCACTAAAACTTTTTTCTGAAAAAGGTTATGATGCGACAAGTATAGAGGAGATTACAGCAACAGTTGGTGTTGCCAAAGGAACTTTATATTATCACTTCAATAGTAAAGAAGAGATATTTAATTTTTTAGTTGATGAAGGAATTAAACTTTTAATTAATAGTATTGATATTAAAATTGCAAAATGTGACAATACTTTAGATAAAATTAAAGCTGTTTCTTTAATTCAATTAAAAGCAGTAGCTAAATATGAAAACTTATTAACAATAGTTTTAAGTCAAACTTGGGGAAATGAAACAAGAAATGTTTTTTGTAAAGAAAAAGTAATTGAGTACATTTCTAAAGTTCAAGAAATAGTTCAAGAAGGTGTTGATAAAGGAGACATAGTTAATTGTAATGCAGAAGTGTTAGCTTCAGAAATATTCTCATTAACATGTTCAACATTAATATATAAAAGAAAAGCTGGACTAGACCAAATAAGTGTACAAGATTTATATAAAGAATACGAAAAAACATTATTTAATAAAATCGTATAAAAATTTAGAGGTGTAAAATGGAAAGAGTTTATAAAGGCTGTGAAAGAAAAATAGCTAGAACAAAATTTGCCAATTTAAAAGAAATGATTTGTTATTCTAAAGAAATGTATGGAGAAAGATCTGTATATAAATTTAGAAATCCAGAAACAAAAGAACATTATACAATGTCTTATAATGAACTTGTTGATGATGTAAATGCTTTAGGAACTGCATTAATTAGTATTGGTTTGAAAGATAAAAAAATAGGTGTTATTGGAGAAAATAGATATGAATGGCATGAAGCTTATTTATCTATAACATGTGGAACTGGTATAGTAGTACCACTTGATAAAGCTTTAACAGAAAATGAACTTTTAAATTTAATTGAAAGATCAGAGATGGAAGCTATTTTTTATTCAAAAAAATATGAAGAAATAATGCAAAAGGCAAAAGCAGAGAATGTTGGAAAAATTAAATTTTTTATTTCAATGGATTTAGAAGAAAAAGAAGAAGGTATTTATTCACAAAAAGAATTAATAAAATTAGGAAAAGATTTAATTAAAAATGGAGCAAGAAGTTTCTTAGATGCTGAAATAAATAATGATGCTATGGCTGTAATGTTATTTACATCAGGAACAACAGCACAATCAAAAGCAGTTCAATTATCTCATACTAATATATGTTCAAATATGTATGATATAGGAAGTGTTTTTGATATTAATGAAAATGATGTATTATTATCATTCTTACCACTTCATCACGTATTTGAATGTACTGTTGGATTTTTATTTATCATTAGTACAGGTGCTACTATAGTATTTTGCGAAGGAATCAGACATATAGCAGATAATTTAAAAGAATTTGAAATTACATGTTTGATAGCAGTTCCTGTTTTGTTTGAAAATATGTATAAAAAAGTAATGGCATCTATAGAGAAAAAAGGAAAAACAAAAACAGTAAATTTCGGTATTAAACTTTGTAAGTTTTTAAAGATTTTTGGAATTGATTATAGAAAGAAAATTTTTAAAGATATACACGCAAACTTTGGTGGAAAATTAAGATTATTTGTTGCTGGAGGTGCAGCTTTAGATCCTGAAACAGAAAAAGGATTTACAAATTTAGGAATTGATACATATCAAGGTTATGGATTAACAGAAACATCACCTGTTGTTGCAGCAGAAAATCCATTTAATCGTAAAATAGGCTCTATAGGAAGAACATTCCCAAGTTTAGAAATTAAAATAGATAATCCTGATGAAATGGGAATTGGAGAGTTGTGTGTTAAAGGTCCAACTGTAATGCAAGGATACTATGGAAATGAAGAAGCTACAAAAGAATGTATGGAAAATGGATGGTTCCATACAGGTGATTTAGCATATGTGGATAGAGATGGATTTATCTTTATAACAGGTAGAAAGAAAAGTGTAATTGTTCTTAAAAATGGTAAAAATATTTTCCCAGAAGAAACAGAAGCTTTAATTAATAGAATTGTTGGTGTAAAAGAATCAATGGTTTATGGAAAGCCAGATGAAGAAGATGAGAATGATTTAAAAATGTGTGTTAAAGTAGTATATGATAAAGATATTATGAAATCAGAATATGGTTTGACTGAAGAAGCAGATATTAAAGCAAAACTATGGGAAAAAGTCAAAGAAATAAACAAAACAATGCCTAAGTATAAATATGTTAAAGAGATAATGATTACTGAGGAAGAGTTAATAAAAACAACAACATTAAAAATAAAACGTCATGAAGAAATGGCTAGATTATAATTTGAAAAAAATATGAAAATAATGTTGACTTATGTAATAAAATTGTAATAAAATTGTAATGAAAATTATAAAGAAATCCTATTGTAGTTTTTAATAAAAAAATGTATAATTATAGTGATTTGATAATCCAATAAAATGGAACAAAGGAGGGAGTTTACAGTGCTATTTTTCAGAAGACCAGGCATAGTAAACGTAAAAATGATAATTACAGAAGAAAAGATTTTATCAAATATTGACAAGGTTCAAAAAATGATAAACCCAAATAATAAAAAGCAAATAATTCAATTAGAAGAAGATGCTTTTTTCAAAGATTTAATAGATTCAGTAAAAACATATTTAATTGAATATCCTAAAAAGAAAAATTTTCCAGCAAGTGTATATAAAGCTGCTTACGGATTAGTAGAATATACAACAGAACAATTTGAAG
>JAZSBZ010000072.1:0-4663 GCA_045602645.1 Candidatus Scatovivens sp.
GTCTCCCTTACGTGTCTTATTCTTCCCTATAGCCCCCTATAATCCTCTTTAGGTATTATATTTCCATCTTCATCAAACATCATTCCTTTTCTACATGACTTATCTTCATGATGTATCTTTTCATGGCAATCAAGACATACACCTATTAAGTTATCTTCATTAAGTGTTATGTTATCATCTTGTATGTTAGTGTTATCTAACCATATCTTGTGATGTACTATTCCTGTTCTTCTTTTATCTTTAGGTAAGTAATCACTTAATCCATCTACATATACAGGTTTACCACATTCAGCACATAATAAGTTTTGTTTTATCCATACATTCTTTCTTACTTGATTCCATGCTTTAGAATGATAGAAGTCTTTTCTTATACCATAACTCATGCTTACTCTTTAGTATATATACTTGGTACATCATTATTTTTTGTGATTGTAGTATTTATATTATCTGATGCTAAACTCTTCATACCTTTAATTGTTACAGTTCTTGTTTCTACATTCTTCTTTGGCTTAATTGCTTTCTCTTTTGGTTTCTCTTCTGTTATATATTCTACTATCTCTACTAAATGATGTGGATTAGCAAGTAATTCATCAGCTCGTTTTTTATCTACTATCCATTCATAACCTAGTGGAATATCTCTTTTTAATTCTACATCAGTATAACTATATGTACATTTTATTTTTACTTTCATATCTTCCTCCTTATAATTAGTTTTAGTTTTATTTAATATATTTAACCAACTATCTTGTGGTGCTTTATATTTAAACTCCTTATATTCTTCTTCAAATACTTTTTTTGCTATTTCATCTACATTAGACATATTCCATTCACATATTAGATTTGCTTCCTGTGGCACTTGTAATTCTTTATTAACTGTTAATGGTGTTGTTATTATTCTTACACCATATCCTAGAGCTTCTTGATTTGTATAACAATATGTTTCCATATCATTTGAAAGTTGCACAACAAAATCAGCATCTGCTATATATGGTCTTACATCTACTCTAGGTTTCATTAATACAACATTTGGTGAATCAATATCAAATGATATTGGATTACTAAATATTGTCCATATGTAGTGTCTATTATTTTCTATTGCATATTTATCTAATGCTTTAATTAATTTAACTGTTCTTCCATTGTCTTTTGTTTTGTCATCTAATCTTCCTGCACTTACTATATGAATAACTTTCTCTTTTGGCTCTAATGTGAGTGGATTATAACATCTTATAACTTTAATTTCTTTGCCTAATCTATTGCTATATTCTATTAACTTATCACATGAATATTGGCTTACTCCTATATAATGTGTTAATTTAGGATTTTCTATTGGAGGTTTATAACCTATTTCCTGATATATTGCATGAGATACAAAATAATATTCATTTGCCTCAACATCATTTATCATATCTAAATTAAAATTAAAAAATGCTTTATCACACTTTATTTTTTCACCTTTTATATGTTTCTTACATTTTATATATTTTATAAGTCTTTCTAATTGATAACTATTAGCTTCATCATAAAAAACTGTTATGTCATAATCATGGTATTTTTTTGCTATTTCGTATAAAAATTGCTCTGTTCCACCAATTTTTGATATTCTTTTGAAGTAAAATATATTACTATAAAACATCAAATACCTCCATTTTTAATCATTATAATTAATTTTATTTATCACTCTTTTTTGCTATCCAACTTAATGCAAGTAATGTTAAACATATAATTATTATATTTATTGTACTTGTTTCCATTGTTTCCTCCTAACCGAAGTATTTGTCTATATCTTCTTGTGTTGCTTGTTGTTCTGTATCTTCCTCTACACTAGACAATAATATATTTGCTAACGATACAAAACTCATTTCTTTCATGTCATCTAATGTTATATTTAATCTCTTTGCTAGGGCAACTATCTCATACTCATCAAATATCTTATTACTTTGGCTGTTTGATTTCGTTTTGTAGTCGCCTTGATATGGGTGTTACTGCAAGTGTAATTACATCTTTAATCCAGTCAATATCATCATATAATGAATCTAAATTTAACAGAAAATCCTCTTTACTCTTTACTTGATCTTTATTAGCTTCTTCTATCATTACATATGCCATATCTAATACTGGAGTTGTTATGTCATCTAATATGCTTAAATCCATTTCATCTTCTATTTCTATTACAATAAGTTTCTTTAAATCTTCTAGTAATGACCTTCCTGTTAAATTCTTATAAGCAAATTGAGTATATGCTGATGATTTCATTTCATATTCTTTGCCATCAATGTTAATTATTTTTTTCATTTTTCTTTCCTTTCAAAAAAAGAGCATTTCTGCTCTTATGGGGGTGAATCGTGTATCAGTTTAATGATACTACACTAAATAATATACTAAAGTTTAAGGTTGAAAAATAAAAAAAATAAAATTACTTTTGGTTTACATAGAAATATAAGTATTTAATTTAATTTACTGTATATTATTTAGTGTACTAGCATTAAGCCAGTACGTGTTAACAATTGTTTGTGAATTATTTATTAAACTCACATTATCATAATAGCATGAAAGTTTTCGCATTTTTTCGCATCTTTAACATTTATGTTCATTTTTTCTAATTTTCTATATATTTGTGATTGACTATAGTTGGTTAAATAAGATATTTTCACAATAGACAGTCTTTCTATGCAATAATAGACATAAATTCTATCATAAATATTCTTACTTTGCCTTAATTCATCCCTTTTTCTTCTTAATATCTGATATCTATCATCCAATGTTTGATTTAATTGAACTATTTTCTCGTTCATGTATTCCTTTTGTATTATATATTGTTCCATAGTGTTAATTGGATTCTTTCCATCAACTATTTCTTTGTCAAATTTACTTGACTTTGGTTGTGTCATATCAAATAATTCATCACGTTTATTTATTAAGTCAAATAATTCCTTCTCTATCTTGCGAATCTTACTCCAAATTGCTTCATATTCTTCATAGATCATCTATTCCTCCTAATTGTTCTAGTGTTAAATTGTTTTCTTCTAATTTTCTCAATAAATAGTCAATATCTGTTTCCATGACATATTTAAAAGGCATAGGTTCTAAATCGTCTTTTATTTCACCTTCAAAATAATCAAAATTCTTTATACAATGTATTGTTTTATAAAAAAGTTTTCTTAATCTAACTACTTCGTTATATAGTTCTAGTTCTTGTTGTAAATGTATTTCCATATAAGATTTAGCAAAAGTTCTTTGTGTAAATACCCATACAGGTGTATCTAAACTATTTTTAATTTCTTTTAATCTTTCTTCTGTCATTTGTCCACCAACCATTTTTCTAAATCTAACCATGTGTTGTAATCACATTCATCATCTGTATATGCTCCAACTTTTCTGAATGCAAAATATTCGTCTAAATCACGTAACATAACTGTCTTAACTCTTTCATCAATTAATTCTGGATATTCTTTAATAAAATCTGCTGTTGCACTTGTTACATAAGTTCTTCTACCTAATGCATATCTTAAAGCACATATTACTATATCTTGAAAATCACGTATATTCTTAATTTCCATTATCTACCTCATTTTTAATACGTTCTAATTGCCTAGCAACTTTATAATCAAATACATCATCAATTTGTTCATCAGTAATGCCATAATACTCTTTAAATTGCGCTAGCATAACTATTACATCTGCTATTTCTTCGGCTATATGGTATCTATATTCTTCTAATGTAAGTTCAACTATTTCTGGTGTTTGTCCTTCCATTTCTCTTTTTTTATTTTGCATATTTATAATTGCCTCATTTAACTCGAATACTTCACTTTGAAAATATTTAAGTTGTTTCATTACACCATAATGCTCTATTATTTGTTTTAATTGTTCGTTCATTTACTTTCTATCTCCTTTATTTTATCTAACAACTTATTTTTCTTTATAAATTCATCATACGGAAATCCATTTTGTACTTCTTCTACCCATTTTTTTAATTCATTCCAATTATTATCTTTTCTTTGAAGTTCTTGCTGTAAATCTTGTATTACCAATAAAAAATCTGCTCTTTCTGTTGCTATATCATATCCTTTGTTTTCGTATTCGTTAATTAATTTAATTGATTGTTCATTTTCATTTAATATAAAATCTATTGCCTCTATATCTTCTTTACTTATTAAAGTTTCATTATTTGTTTGATAATGTGTTTTTAAATATGCAAATGTTCTTAATGCTAATTCTTTATTCATTTCTTTATCACTCTACCTTTTCTACTAAATCGGCTTTTATTAAGTCATATAATTTGTCCCACGCATCATAAGAAATTGCATATTCTTCTGGATTAGTAATTGTTCCTCTTGGTAGATTTTCTATTTCATCTAATATAACTATTTGAGTACTATCATCATCTAACATATAACTTTGATATTTTAATCCATCTTCTTCCCATTCATAAAATTCTAATCCATACTTTTCTAATTCTTTTAAATCAACATTATCTTTAATCTTTAACATTTGTATCACCTACTCTTTTGGTATTTTTCTATTATATAATTTTAATTTTTCTATGCAATCATCATACAACATATTATTTAATATTGGTTGTTCTGTTAATAATGTATTTAACTCTTTTTCTTTATCTTCTACTATTTCTTGTATAACAAATTTCTTTAAATCTTCAAAA
>JAZSBZ010000073.1:0-8809 GCA_045602645.1 Candidatus Scatovivens sp.
AACTTTTTTACCTTGTTTAACCAAGTTGTTAGCAATCTTTCCGATTGATGTTGTTTTACCAACACCGTTTACTCCAACAACTAAAATGATTGAAGGTTTAGTATCAAGATTTAACTTTGGTTCAGCAATATCAAGAATCTCTCCCATAATTTCCTTCAATGCTTTTTTTACATCATTTTCATCTTCTATTTTTTCTTTTTTAATTTTTGTTCTTAACTCATCTATAATTTTTACTGAAGTATCCATACCTATATCAGACATTACTAATACTTCTTCTAATTCCTCTAATAAATCTTCATCTACTTTTCTGAAAACACTAAAAACATTATTAATTTTTTCATCAATAGAACTTTTTGTCTTTCCTAATCCTTGTTTTAATTTATCAAAAAAGCCCATAATTCCTCCTTTTATTTTATACTCCTAATTTATATCATTAAAAGCTCAAAAAATCAAGAGTTTTTCGCCACTTTTAAGCACTAAAATCATTAAATTTTTGTTACATTTCTTCTTATAAAAAAAGAACAAAAAAACCTCCAAAAAATTGAAGGTTTTTATCTATAATTTTTATTAAATTACTTGATCCATTCTTCCATATACAAGATTAACCCATGTACTTGATGCAGGACAGAATCTTGTTTTAACACCAGATAATGTAGGTCCAAAATAAAATGCTCCACCCGGTGTTAAATATTTATCATGTAATACTTTAGCTGCAGTATCAATTCCTTCTTCTACAGTTGAATATCTTATCAAACCATTAGCAGACATTAAACTAATATAATTATGTGTTCTTCTATGATTTGATGCTATATTCCATCCTGATTCCGCAGAAATTAATCCCACAAAAAATATTTCATTTATTTGATATTTCTCACAACTATCATAAATAAGTCCAGCGTTTTCTTCAAAAAATCCTGAAGTATCTACGCTTAAATTTGTCATTAATGTTATAAAATCTTCTCTTGATAATCCTGTTCTTACAGTCAAATCCATATCTCTTGAAATAGTAACTTCTTCAATTGGTGTTGTCGGATTTATCAATTTTTCATAATCTCTTCTATTTATCGATCTTGCTGTCGCTTCATATCTTGTATGAATTTCTACTTCTTCACTCTCTAATTGTTCAACCGCAGAAACTTTAAGTTCCTCTTCGCCTTTAACATCTACTATTGCAACTTGCTCAGCGGCTACTTCTTTCTTTTGTGTATTAACTTTATCGCACACTAAATTAATTGTTACTATAGTAACGATAACAGTTAACAATATTGTTAGAAGAGTCGATACTTTTATAGAAAATAGTACTTTTCTTCCATTTCTTTCTGTTTCCATATAAATTTTCCTTATATTGTTTCCTTTTCTTGTATATTTTTTATTTTAAATACTTTTTAATTATACACTATAACAAATCAAAATGCAAATTTTCGCCTAGATTAACGCATTTATTACCATTTTATTACACTTAAAATGCAGTATATCTAATCAATTTCTAACAATATTAAATTTATATTTCAATACTTGGATTATACCTTCTAAACCACATTTCAAGTTGAATAAAGTAAGCAATTAATTGTGGTCTGGTCATTAATTGTCCAAACCAAGGTTTCATAACAACATCTTCATTTAAATCAATCAATTTTCTCAAATACTTTTCATCCAAAATTAATTTTATCTTTGAATCATTATCATCAAGTATTTTCTTAAACATTTCAACAACCTTTGTTAGGTAATTTGGATTATGTGTTTTAGGATATGGACTCTTTTTTCTATAAATCACTTCATCCGGTAAATATCCTTGCATACTATATCTTAAAAGTCCTTTTTCTCTTCCAGTATATGATTTCATTTCCCAAGGAATATTCCAAGCATACTCAACTAATCTATAATCACAAAATGGAACTCTTGCAGACATACCACTATATGAGCACATCCTATCAGTTCTATCAATCAATGTTTGCATGAACCAATTCATAGTTAAATACATAAGAGTTTTATGTTTTTTAGTTTCAGGAGAATCTCCATCAATTAAATCAATCTCTTTTAGAGATTCTTGATACATCAAATCGCTGTACCCTTTCAAATCAATTTTATCCGTTAATTCTTTATTTATAAACTTCTGTCTTTCGCAAACAAAATTTGACCAAGGAAATGTGTTTGAATTCATAAGTTCTTCTTTAAAATACCATGGATATCCTCCAAAAATTTCATCAGAGCATTCGCCACTTAAAGCTACATTTATATCACTTTTTAGTTCTTTAAAAAGTAATAAATATGACGAATCAACATCTGCCATACCAGGATATCCTCTTGCTATCATTGCATCTTCTAAATAATCCGCAAGCTCAGGTGTATCTAAAACAATCTTTTTATGTTTAGAACCAATATTTGAAACCATTAAATCAATATAATAATCATCTGTATTAGGTTGAAATTCATTTCTTATAAAATTCTTTTCCTGATCTTTATAATCTACAGAAAATGTTTGAATCTTTCCAATTCCTTCTTCTTTATAAAACTCACTTGCAAACTTTGCAATTATACTAGAATCTAATCCTCCTGATAACAAAATCCCCGTATCACTATTCATTATCATTTGTCTTTTTATAGAATCTTTAATTAATTCCCTTATATTCTCCGCTGTTTTTTCAAGTGTATCTTCATGTTTTTTTGACTTTAAAGTCCAATATTTCTCCTCATGAACGCCATCTTCATTTATAACAATGAAACTAGCAGGTTTAACTTCAAAAACATTTTTAAAAGGTGTCTTTCCTGCAGTATGGCATGGTCCAATTGCTAACAATTCGTTTATTCCTTCAACATTTAAAGTAACATCCATTTCCGGATGTTCTAATACAGTTTTTATTTCAGATCCAAAAACAAAATTATCATTAACACATAAATAATACAGTGGTCTAATTCCAAATCTATCTCTTACAACAAACATTTCTTTTTTATTAACATTCCAAATTGCAAATGAATACACTCCATTTAGCATATTACAAATCCCTTTATTCCAAATAATATAGCTTTTTAAAATAACTTCTATATCACTTTCATCTCTCAACGGCATTCCTTTTTCTTTTATTCTTTTTATCATTTCTTGTTTATTATACAATTCACCATCACAAACAATTACATATGTAATTTCATTTATTACCATTGTAAGTATATTATTTCTTCTTGCATCATCAAAACAAATATTATTTTTTTGAACTAAATTACAACACTTTGAAAAATAAAATCCATCTTGGCCTCCACTTCTTTTTTTCATTGTTAAAGACATCAATCTTATTGATGCATCATCAGAAATATCTTTTTTATAATTAACAATTCCCGCAATTCCACTCATAAAAAAACTCCTCACATAAAATATTTTCTTTATATTTTATGCAAGGAATTAATTATTATGTTACTATCTATCTTCTAAGCCAGGTATTTTACCTTTACCTTCATCAATTTTATACGAATCATTTTTTATAAAATCTCTAACCTTTTCTTTACTCATTCTTTCTAAATTTTTCCCTGGAACATACAAGTAATATTCGTTTTTTCCATCATCACGTGTATATGTAAAACATTTAGCCATTTTTGTTTCTCCAAAAAATCTATCGCAAGCATTTTCAGTAAATAAATTCGAAAAAGTTATCTTTTTTTGTTCATCTTCAGACAAAAACTCTTTAAAAATTCTTTCTAAAAACATTCTACCTTCTCTATATCCCATTTGAGAAACATTAAAATATCTTGAAACTGCATCAAGTTTATATCTAATCAAAGTTTCTTCTCTTTCATTTTCTGGATATGTAGCATCTACGTATGGTTTAAGAAGTTCTGGGTTTTCCATTTCTTTACGAACCATCCTATAAAATTCATTTGTATACACATATGTTGTCTTATTTAAATCAATAGGATATGAATATCCTATTTTCTTATCAATTTCTTCAACCTCTTTTTGATCTATTAATTCGATATCATCTCTATTTTCAGTCACAGTTCCAAAATACAACGTGTCCATACCGCCTTGAACAAAAGGCATATCATATACTAAATCAGCAATAAACTTTCTTCCATCTTTTAATTTTATAACTGTATAAGCATGTCTAAACGTAGCATCAAAATACTTATCTATTATTTCGCCAAATATTCTATAATGTCTTTTAGCATTTATTCCAAGCCTTTTCAAAGATTCTGCATAAATTTCTGCAATTTGTCTACAAATGTACTTATCACACTCTATTTTTTTAAAATTCACCGGTTCCCAATATACATCCTCGGATTTTTTATCAGAATCTGAAACATAATTTATATTAAATGACAGTCTTTTACCAAGTTCTATATACATATATCTTGCCATTTCCATTTCAGATAATCCCTCTGGAAAATCCTTCTTCATTTTTTCAATTATAGCATCAATATCTACTAAGTCTTTTTTCTTCATATCTCCTCAAAAATAAAAAAGATGAAAAAAGAATATTTTCTTTTCTCATCTTTTGTGTGTTATTTTAAACTTTCTTTTAATCTTACTAATGTGTTAAGAGCTTCAATCGGTGTTAATTCATTAACATTGATTTTATCAAGCTCATGCGAAATATCTGCAAGTCTCATGTTGAATAAATCAAATTGTCCTTCTACCTGATTTTTCGCTTCTTTTTCCTCTTTAATTTTTACTCCACCTTTTTCAAGCGAACGTAATATTTTATTTGCTTTTGTCACAACATTTCTTGGTACACCAGCAAGTTTAGCAACATGAATACCATAACTCTCATCAGTACCACCTTCAACAATTTTTCTTAAGAATATAATGTCTTCACCTTTTTCTTTTACAGCTACTGAAAAATTCTTAATACCCTCAATCTTTTCTTCTAATTCTAATAATTCATGATAATGAGTAGCAAATAAAGTTTTACACCCTACTTTTTCTTTATCTGCAATATGTTCAGCAACAGCCCAAGCAATTGATAAACCATCATATGTTGATGTTCCTCTTCCAATCTCATCTAATATAACTAAACTCTTTGGAGTTGCATCTTTTAAGATATTTGCAACCTCATTCATTTCAACCATGAATGTACTTTGTCCACTACTTAAATCGTCTGAAGCACCCACTCTTGTAAATATTTTATCTACAATACCAATTGTAGCTTCAGTTGCTGGTACAAAACTTCCCATTTGAGCCATTAATGTTATAATAGCAACTTGTCTCATATATGTTGATTTACCAGCCATATTAGGACCAGTTATAATTGCAACTCTAGTATTTTCTGAATCTAAATATGTATCATTATCAACAAAACTACCATCACCAATCATTTTTTCAATAACAGGATGACGTCCAGCTTTAATATCAATAACAGAACCTTCATTAACAATTGGACATACATAGTTATTATCATCAGCAACAACAGCTAAACTTGTCAAAACATCAACATTAGCAACACTTGATGCTGTTGATTGTAATCTCTCAATATTTCTAGCAATCTCATTTCTTATTTTTGTAAATTCTTCATATTCAAGATTAATAACTTTTTCTTCAGAACCTAAAATTTTATTTTCAATTTCTTTAAGTTCTTCAGTTATAAATCTCTCTCCACCAGTTAACGTTTGTTTTCTAATATATCTATCTGGAACTTGATTTAAGAATGATTTAGTAATTTCAATATAATATCCAAATACCCTTGTATAACCAACTTTTAAATTCTTTATTCCAGTTAACTCTTTTTCTTTAGCTTCTAATGCTATTATCCAATTTTTGCCTTCTGTTGAAGCACTTCTATATGAGTCTATCTCTTCATTGTATCCTGGTTTTATTAATCCACCTTCTTTAACAGAAATTGGTGGTTCTTCAACAATTGCATCATCAATCAATTTATGAATATCTTTAAGATCATCTAACTTTTGATTTAATGATTTTAGCATTTCTGATTTTGTAAAATTCAATGTTTGTTTTAATTCAGGAAGATTACTTAATGAATTTCTAAGTGAAATCATATCTCTTGCATTAGCATTACCATAAGAAATTTTTCCTGCCAATCTTTCGATATCATATACTTTTCTTAGAAGCTCAATAATATCTCCTCTAAGCATCATATTTTCTTTTAATTCTTTTACTGCTTCTAATCTATTATTAATTTCATTTACATCTAAAAGCGGATCATTAATCCATCTTCTTAAAAGTCTTCCACCCATTGAAGTAGACGTTTTATCAAGCACCCATATTAATGTTCCTTTTTTAGATTTATCTCTCATTCTTTCTGTTAATTCAAGGCTCCTTCTTGCGTTAATATCAAGAGACATATATTTTCTAACTTCATAAACTTTAATTTTATTTAAATGTTCAAGTTTTACTTTTTGAGTTTCTGTAAAATAATTTAATAATCCATTAATTGCAGATACTATTAATTCTTCATCATTAAACTCTTCTTTTGCTTTATCAAATCCATCTACAATTGTATATAACTTAAGTAAAATGTCATCCTTTGTATCAAAATTTGAATCATCTCTTACAGTTACAAATGTTGAATTTCTATCCTTCATTATATTTAATTCTTTTTCAGAACTACCCATTTGAGGATTAACAACTAATTCTGCAGGAGAATATCTAGCATACTCATCTAATAATTTTTCAAAGTTATTTTCTGGAAGTTTAATTTGTGTTGCATAAAAATCGCCAGTACTAATATCGCATACACCAATACCATAATAAATACCTTTTTTAACAACACTCATGATGTAATTATTTTTCTTTTCTTCTAACATGTTTGTTTCTATCACTGTACCAGGTGTTACAACTCTAATAACATCTCTTTTAACTATACCTTTTGCTTGCTTTGGATCTTCTAATTGTTCACAAATAGCAACTTTATATCCTTTAGCAATAAGTCTTGATATATATATTTCAGCAGCATGATGTGGGACACCACACATTGGTGCTTTTTCTTCAAGACCACAAGCTCTACCCGTTAATGTAATTTCTAATTCTCTTGATGCAACAATTGCGTCATCAAAAAACATTTCATAAAAATCGCCTAAACGATAAAATAAAATGCTATCTTTATACTGTTCCTTTGTAGTTAAATAACTTTGCATCATAGGTGATAATTCAGCCATATTTTCAACTTCCTTTAATTTTTATCTTTAATACTTTAATTCTTCTATATCAATTTCATCATTATCTAGTTCGAATACTTCAACATTATCAATGATGATTTTTAATATATTTTCTTTTAATCCTTTGCTTACAAAAAATGTAAATTTGTCACTTAAGTAATCTGGTTTATAAGTTAATAATTCTCCTCTATCTTGCATAACAATTTTTAAAGATTCTTTATCTTGAATTACTAAACTAAGAAGATTAATGTTTCTTTCTAAATTTTCTTTTCCAACTGTTAATATTTCTGGAGTTGTTTCGATTACATTTTTTATTTCATCTTCATCTAAATATTTCTTTAAAACATTTCCATTTTCTTCAATCAATTTTAAATCTTCAGTTACAAACAAGAAATCTTCTTCTAAAACAATTCTAATTTGTCTTGCTTCTAAACCCAAAGATATTAAATATTTAACTTTTTCATGTAATGATTTTCTATCAAGCTCTGAATTTGCATATTCTAAAATTTCTGCTATTTCATCTCTTTCTAAGCTAATCTTTTTTAAATATTCTTCAACGTTCATTTCTTCTACATTACTCATCATAAATCTCCTTATCTTCCGTCAAAATATTCATCATCACCATATTCATCTTTTACATCATATTTTGCTTCTAACTCATCTGGTGACATTTTATATAATGCTTCCATCTTTTTAACTGTTATAAAAGGTGTTTTTGACAATCCTTTTTCTTCCCATGCTTTTATTTGTGCATACATAAATTCAGGCGATGTTCTAAATGTTCTTGGTTTCTCTAGAGCATATTTCATTGTATTAGAATCTTGTAAAATATGCATTTGAAGAGATGTTCTTTCCATAGATGTCCCAAGTATAGCAGGATTTTCTCTTAATATTTTTGAAGCATCTCTAAAATTCAAAAATTTATAATCTAATAATTTCATTGTTGGTCTAATTTTAGAAGATATACTCATTCCAAGAATTGTTGGATAATCATACATCATTTTTAATAAATTATCTTCTGAAAGTTTTGCTTCTTCATCATCAAACTTATCATTTCTATCTTGAAAATATCCCATAATTCTTGTAAATTTTTTCTCTAATAAATCTGTAGAATACTCTTTTTTACCAACTAGCTGTCTTCTATAATTTAATCTTAAAAAGATAACATTCTTCTTCTCTTCTGGAGATAAACTGAAAAATAACTGTTTATCTTTGCTAACTTTTTGGTTTTGTCTTAACGTATCTCTAAACTCTAAAATAGATTCTTTATCTCCTAAAAAATCCTCTATTGCACCTTTTAAAGTATCTCTATTTCTATTTAATTCAGCAGCTAGGGTTGTTAGTGTTTTTTCTCCTTGCATTATCTCATAATATGCCTTTTGAATTTCTTTATCTGTAAGTTCTGGTCTTTCCGCTTCTTCTGCAGTAACTTCCTTATGATATTTTTGACTCATTCTTATACTTAACACTTCTTTAGCTGTTTCTTCATTAAAAAGCGCATATTTATCAATAATATTTTTAATTTTTGTTCTACCATATCCTTTATGCTTTTTTTCAATATCTCTTACTGATATTTTTTGATTTAAATATTCGTCTAGTATTACTTTTTCTTCATCAGAAAAACCTGTTACATGTACCATACTATACTATTTCTCCTTTTAAATACCATTTATGTGTTTCAATAATTTTTACATTTACTACATCACCA
>JAZSBZ010000074.1:0-20674 GCA_045602645.1 Candidatus Scatovivens sp.
TAACTTTTATTGAAATAAAACTAAGAGAAAGTGGGGATGTTATGTACAATATTTTAGTTTGTGATGATGATAAAGAAATTGTAAAAGCAATAGAAATATATTTATCGAAAGAAGGATATAACGTTTTGAAAGCGTATAATGGAGAAGAATGTTTAAAGGTATTTGAAAGTAATGAAATTCATTTAATAGTTCTTGATATTATGATGCCAATAAAAGATGGTATAGAGGTATTAAAAGAATTGAGAGAAACATCGTCAGTTCCAGTTATAATGTTATCTGCAAAATCTGAAGATGATGATAAAATATCAGGATTGAACTTAGGTGCTGATGATTATATTACAAAACCTTTTAATCCACTTGAACTCATTGCAAGGGTGAATTCAGGAATTAGAAGGTTTACAAAGCTTGGTACTATTCAAAAAGAAGACAATGCGAACATTTATAGAAGTGGAGAACTATCGATAAATGATGAATTAAAAGAAGTTACTGTTGATGGTAAAAAAGTAAAATTAACACCAACTGAATATAATATTTTGAAATTTTTACTTAAGAATAAAGGTAAAGTATATTCTATTGAACAAATATATGAAAATGTATGGGATGGAGAAGCGTTTGGCGCCGAAAATATAATCGCTGTCCATATCAGACATATTCGTGAAAAGATAGAGATTAATGCTAAAGATCCTAAATACTTAAAAGTTATTTGGGGTATTGGTTACAAAATTGAGAATATTAAGTAGGAGAGAAAAAAATGAAAAATAGTAAATTATTAAGAGTATTATGTTATATTTTAATTCCTGTATTAATTGTAATTTTATCATTTTCAATTTTTTATGAAGTTGCAGCTTATAGAAAAGAAAGACAAGAAAGTGTATATTCAGATGAATATTTTGAAAGTGATGAATTTTTGTATGAATACATATTTTATTTAAGTGATGATGCAGAAAGATTAATTTATCATCATAATGAATTTGATAATGTTTACGATGGAGAAACTAAAATATGCTATGTTCCATCAAGTAAATTAAATAGAGAATATGACAGTTTTTATAGATTAATAATGTATAAAAATTTAGCTATAACAAATGTTGATTTAACAGAAGAAACAAATACAATTGAAGAGATTAAAAGTTATATAAATAATGGTGCAGAAATAAAAACAACAGTTATAGATTCAAATGTTGAATCAAACTTTAACATGATTAAAAATAAATTTATTCAAGGATATTCTAGATTTGATTTTATATATTACAAAACAGTAGAAGTTGAGGAACCTTCTGCAGCTAACCCTGCATATACAGGAAATTTAGATGGACAACCAAAAACAGAATATAGAGAATTTAATACTAATATTAATGATTTTGAAATATATGCTTGTCATAATAATAAAGTAATAGTTAATGAAGAAACAATTTATGAACAATTTGGACTTGAGTCAGTAAAGAAATTTGAACCGTATATGGTTTATGCAATTCCAATTTCATCTATATTACTTCTTTTAATGATAGTATATTTGATAAATTCTATTGGACATACAAAAGGTGTAAATGGAATTGATTTAAAAGATTTTGATAAAATACCAATTGAAATTATTTTAGTAATTACATCAGGTGTTATTTTCTTTACGACAATTTTATTTAAAAAAGCAATGTATTATAGACCTTTGGGAATGATACTTATGGTACAAAGATCTGTTCTTACTACAGCATATATTGTAAGTTATTTATGTTTCCTTATAACTATGATTACATTAACAAAAAGAATTAAAGCTAAAACTTTAAGCAAGACAAGTTGGATATTTAAAATTTGTAAATTTATATTTGGTATTGTAAGAAGAGTACTTATTGAAGTAAGAAATACCATTATAAGAATGAGAAAAACATTCAGAGGAATCACTGAAGTTTGGCCAGAGAGCGTAACTGTAGCTATATTTATAATTTTATTCTTGGTATTATCTACATTTCTAGTAATAGCGTTTAAAATATTTGGTCTTGTAATAGTTGTTTTTGTACTTGCATTTTATTTATACAATTTATTAGAAAATATGGAATCATATAAAAGAATTGAAAAACATTTAAAAGATATGTATGAAGGTAAAAAAGTAAAATCATTAAATGAAAAAGATTTTACTAAAGAATTTAAAGATGTTATTGAATACATTAATAATGTTTCTAAAGGATTTGAAAATGCAGTTGAAGAAAGCGTTAAAAATGAAAGATTAAAAACAGAGTTAATAACAAATGTTTCACATGATATTAAAACACCTTTAACATCAATTATTAACTATGTTGATTTAATTAAAAAAGAAAATATTAAAGATAAAAAAGTTAATGAGTATATTGAAATACTAGATCAAAAATCACAAAGATTAAAGAGATTAACAGAAGACTTAGTTGAAGTATCTAAAGCCTCTTCAGGCAACGTCAAATTACATTGTGAAAGAATTAATTTAAAAGAATTAATAAAACAATCTTTAGCAGAATTTGATGATAAGTTTAATGAAAAGAACTTAGAAGTTGTACTAAAAGGACCAGATAGTCTAATGATATATGCTGATAATAGATATATGTATAGAATAGTTGAAAACTTATTAAGTAATATATCAAAATATGCACAAGAATCATCAAGAGTGTATATAGATTTAGATGAATCTCAAACAAATGCAATAGTTTCTATTAAGAATATATCAAAAGAAAGATTAAACATAACAAGTGATGAATTAATGCAAAGATTTGTAAGAGGAGATAGATCAAGAAATACAGAAGGAAGTGGTCTAGGTATATCAATATCTAAGAGCTTAACAGAAGTTCAAGGTGGTAAATTTAATTTAAGTATAGATGGAGATTTGTTTAAAGTAGAATTAATATTTGAAATAGATAAATAAAATAGTAGAGGAAGTAAAAAAGCTTCCTCTTTTTTGTGTGATAAATTATAAAATCTTGCGAAAAATAAGAGATAGTGATAATATATATAGGTAAAAATTAAATAAAAAGGAGAACTAAACTTATGTATAACAAAATTGCAATAGTAGGTGCTCCAGGGACAGGCAAAACAACGCTTTCAAATAAGCTTTCAAAAATTTATGGTATTGAGGCAACACATATTGATGGTATCCATCATATGAAGGATTGGCAAATACGAGATAAAGAAGAAAGAGACAGAATGATTTTAGAGGTTGTAAAAAAAGATAAATGGATTATTGATGGAACTTATAAATCAACTTTAAAACAAAGATTTGAAGCTGCAGACTTAATAATTTGGCTTGACTACTCAAGCTTGGCACAAATAAAAGGTGTAATGAGTAGATATTTAAGGAATAGAAATAAAGAGAAGGCAGAAATTCCAGGATGCCGTGAAAAAATGGATAAAGAATTCTTTACATATGTACTTAAATATAATAAAGAGAAAAGAAAATTCATAGTTAATAACTTAGAAGGAATAGATAAATCAAAAGTAATAATATTTAAAAACAGAAGACAATTAACCAAATGGTTAAAAGAAGAAGAAAGGAATATAAATGGCTAAAAAGAGTTTAACAAGAAATTATATATATAACATGGTGTACCAAATATTAATATTAGTACTTCCACTTGTAACAACACCTTATTTATCAAGGGTACTTGGTGCAGAGGGAATTGGTATTTATAGCTATACGTATGCTATAGTAACATACTTTATATTATTTGGATCGTTAGGCGTTGCTATGTATGGGCAAAGAGAAATTGCTTATGCACAGGAAAATGTTGCAGAAAGAAAAAGAGTATTTATAGAAATTGTACTGTTTAGATTTGTAACTATTTTCTTATCAACTATAGTGTATTTCTTCTTTTTCATAAGAGGAGAACAATATCAAATTTACTATACGATATTACTTTTAGAACTTATTGCAGCGGCGTGTGATATTAGTTGGTTTTTCCAAGGAATGGAAGAATTCAAAAGAACAGTAACAAGAAACGTTTTAGTAAGAGTATGTGCGGTAACAGCAGTATTCATATTTGTTAAAAAACCAGAAGATTTAGTATTATTTACATTTATATATTCACTTGCTGATCTATTAGGAAATTTATCACTTTGGTTATACCTTCCAAAATATTTAAAAGGTGTAAAAGTAGAAGCTAAAGTAAATACATTTAGACATATAATTCCAATTATATTACTTTTCATACCACAAATTGCAAATCAAATATACAAAATATTAGATACAACAATGATTGGTAATATAGTGGCTGATAAGTCTGAAACTGGATTTTATGAGCAAGGCCAAAAAGTAATAAGATTATTATTAACAGTAGTAACAAGTCTTGGTGTAGTAATGGTACCAAGAATGGCAAGCACATATGCAAGTGGAAATAAAGAACAAATAAGATCATATCTTAAAATGTCATTTAGATTTGTATTTTTCTTAGCTTTTCCAATAATGTTTGGAATAGCAAGTATATCTGAAGCATTTGTTCCAGTATTTTTCGGAGCAGGATATGATAGAGTAATACTACTTATCAATGTAATATGTCCAATAATACTTTTAATGGGAATTGCAAATGTTTTAGGAACACAATATTTACTTCCAACTAAAAAGCAAAAAGAATATACTATATCAGTAGCTATTGGTTTAGTATTTAACTTTATATTAAACTATATCTTAATTACAAAATATCAAGCATTAGGAGCTTCAATTGCAACAGTATTATCAGAACTTATTGTTGTAATAATTCAATATCAATATATGAAAAAAGAAGTTCCATTTAAAACTTTAATATCACTTTCTTGGAAATATTTAATAGCAGGAATTGTAATGTTTGCAGTATGTTTTGGAGTAAGAATGGTGCTAGATATAGAATCATTAGTTTTAATTCAAACAAATATTGCAAATGCAATTAGCATGAATAAAGAGTACTTTATAAATATTGTATCAATAGTAATTCAAATGATACTTGGAGCATTAACATATTTTATTGCACTAGTTGTATTAAAAGACGATTATATATTTAAATTTATAGATAAAATAAAAGCAAAAATTTTCAAAAAAGAAAAAGTATCGGAGTAAATTATGGAAAACGAAAAGAATATAATAGCAGTTTTTGGTGGATCGTTTAATCCACCACTTAACTCACATTTTTCACTAGGACAACAAATTGTAAATGAATATGAAAATATTGATAAGGTTGTATATGTACCAGTAAGTACTAAATACTCTAAAGAGGGATTAGTAAGTAATGAACATAGATTTAATATGTTAAAAATAGTTTGCGATAAGAATCCAGATTTTGAAGTATCAGACATAGAACTTGTTCAAGATAGACAACTTTATACAATAGAAACATTAGAATTAATGCAAAGTAAATATCCAAATGAAACAATATGTTTTACAATAGGTACTGATAACTTAAAAGAAATTTCAACATGGACAAGAGCTGATGAACTTGTAGAAAAATTTAAAGTTTTAGTTTTAGAACGTGATGAAGATGACATGGAGAAAATAGTAGAAAATGATGAATTTTTAAAAGCTCATAGAAGTCGTTTTATAAAACTTAAAGAAAATATTAGAAGTAATATTAGCTCAACATTTGTTAGAGAAAAATTAAAACGTGGAAAATCAATTAGATATTTAACTCCAGATGAAGTTTATTATTATATTGAGGAAAATAATCTATATTAAGGAGATATAAATTATGCTAGAATATTCTAAATTAATATTAGAAGCAGAAAAAGCTATAAATTGGATAAAAGAATACGTTGAATCATGTAATGCAGATGGTGTAGTAGTAGGAAACAGTGGAGGGAAAGACTCTGCAACAGTTATCGCTATGGCTGAGAGAGCACTTGGTAAAGATAAAGTCTTAACAGTTGCTATGCCATGTAATTCTATTAAAGAGGATTTAGAAGATGCTAAACTTGTTAGCATGACTTTTGATGTACCATTATTAGAAATAGATTTATCTAATAGCTATAATACATTTGAAAATGATGTTAATTTAGCTTTAAAATCTATGGGAAAAGAAATGGCTCTTGAAGCTAAAATAAATTCAAAACCAAGATTTAGAATGACAACACTATACAGCATTGCTCAAAGTATGAATTACTTAGTAATTGGTACAGGTAATCTATGTGAGCAAATGGTTGGATATACAACAAAATGGGGCGATAGTGCATCTGATTTTAATCCAATTGGTAATTTTACAGTTAGAGAAGTTTTAGCAATTGGAAAATATTTAGGTGTTCCAGATAAAATTATTTCTAAAGCGCCAAGTGATGGTCTTGGAAGTAAAACAGACGAAGAAAAAATGGGAGTAAAATACGACCAAATAGAAGAGTATATTGAAACTGGAAAAACAGAAGAAAATGCTATGAAAATTATTGAAAGAAAAAATAGAATTTCTAAACATAAAAGAATGTTGGTTCCAAAATATACTTTTGATAGAGTAAATTATTTATCATAAAATTAAAAAGAAGATATAAAGCAAATATAAAGAAAAGGCAGATTAAAATCTGCCTTATTTTTTAACTATTTTTATTTAATAAATCATGTTTTAGATTCCATAGGTTTTGTGATAAATCAACAAAATATTTATGTGGGTTATTAATACGTTTAATTTCATCCCAGAATGTATCTAAATCCTTTTTTGAGAATTCAGCTATCTCTTTTAAACTTGGAGAAGTATAAACTAAATTACCATTTTCAAAAATCTTTTTATGAAGTGGTTTAACATAGTAATTTGTTAATATTTTTCTTTTCCATGTGTGAGCAGGATCAAATATTGTATATTCTCCTTCTAGAACCTCTTCATCATGAAGAGTAATTAAATCAGCTAAAGCTTTACCATCTTCTTTAGAGTAGAATCTGTATACTTTTTTATAGCTTGGATTTGTAACTTTAGCAACGTTTTCACTAATCTTAATTTTAGGAATAATATTTCCATCTTTTTCGATAGCAACTAATTTGTAAACTCCACCAAATACTGGCTCACTTTTTGCTGTAATAAGATTTTCACCAACACCGAATATATCTATTTTAGCATCTTGATCTAAAAGAGAAGCGATTAGTTTTTCATCAAGAGAGTTTGTAGCAACTATTTTACAATCAGGGTATCCTGCTTCATCTAAACGTTTTCTAACTTCTTTTGATAGATATGCTAAATCTCCACTATCTAGTCTAACAGCAACTGGTCTTGCGCCAAGAGGGGCAAGTACTTCGTTTGAAACTTTAATAGCATTAACTAAACCACTTTCTAAAGTGTTATATGTGTCTATTAAAAAAGTACATCCATGAGGATATATTTCAGCATATGTTTTAAATGCTTCATATTCAGAATCAAAACTTTGTATCCAGCTGTGAGCCATAGTACCACTTACAGGAACTTCAAATTCTTTTGCAGATATTGAGCAACTTGTACCAATTGCACCACCAATAATAGCAGCTCTAGCGCCATATATAGCAGCATCAGGGCCATGAGCACGTCTTGCACCAAATTCCATAACAGGTCTACCTTTAGCTTGGTTAACAATTCTTCTTGTTTTTGTAGCTATTAAACTTTGATGATTTACTGTAAGTAGAATCATAGTCTCTAATAATTGAGCTTCAATTAAAGGAGCTTTAACAGTAATAAGTGGTTCACCAGGGAATACAACAGTTCCTTCTTCGATAGCATAAACATCACCAGTAAATTTAAAGTTTCTTAAATAATTTAAAAATTCTTCATTAAAAGATGAGTTAACGCTTCTTAAGTATTCAATGTCTTCATCTGTAAAAGATAAGTTTTCAATTAAATCTATAACTTGTTTTAATCCTGCAAATATTGCAAATCCACCTTCGTCAGGGATTCTTCTAAAGAATACATCAAAATACGCTAGGTCATTCATATTCTTTTGAAAATATCCATTTGACATTGTAAATTCATAAAAATCGGCAATCATACCTAAATTTCTTTTATCCATAATTATCTCCATATCTATAATTTCTTTGGAATAAGTATATTGCTAATAGATAAAAAGGTCAATAATTATAGGAATTTTACACATAAAATTTACATCTTAAATATTTATTAAATTTGCTTAAATTTATAGACAAAAAATATGTTTTCGTATAAAATAGTACTGTTAAAATAAACTAGAAAGGGAAGTCAGAAAATGAATAATTATACAGATGAAGACTTAGAGCTAGAAGACGAGTTATACAAAAGTAGAAAATTAAGAGAACAAATGGAGCTTGAACTTGATGATGAAGTTGAAGATCCAAATCCAAAAAAAGTAAAACAAAGAAAAGTTAATACAAATACAAATAAATCAAAGAAATTTTCAGTTAAGAAAATATTTACATATTTGTTCTTACTTGGAACTGTTGGAATAATGGTTGTATTATTTTTACTATATGGACCATTTAGCTTCTTTAGAGATTGGCTAGTAACAACAGCTATGACAACAATGACACATCAATATTTTGCAACATGGTTTTATGATGATGAAACAATAGAATATGTATTAAATAGAAATAAAATTATAGAAGTAGGCGAAGATACAGACTTAAATGCAATTGTAATTGGTGGAAGCGCAAATAAAACTACATACGAAAATGAGTATGAAAGACAAATATTTGAAAAAGATCCAAACAATAATGACTATAAGATAATTGAAATTAATGAGAAAAACTTTGATGGATATTTAGCAGTAGTATATGATCCATCAAGAGTAGAAACAGTAGTTACACAAAAACTTGGTACTTCTGGACAATATTTAACAAAAATGGCTGCTAATAATGATGCATTAATTGCTATCAATGGTGGTGGATTTAACGATCCAAACTTTAATTCAACAGGTGGTTCTCCACTTGGAATTACTGTATCAAAAGGTGAATATGTAAAATATGAATCTTATGGTGGTTCAGGTGGTATTATCGGATTTACTGATGATAATAAATTATACCTTGGAAAATGTTCAGTACAAGAAGCTAAGTCTATGGGAATTAGAGATGCAGTTACATTCGGACCATTTTTAATTGTTAATGGTAAATCATCAGCAGTACTTGGTAATGGCGGATGGGGATCTGCTCCTAGAACTGCTATTGGACAAAGAAAAGATGGTATTGTTTTATTCTTAGTTATAGATGGAAGAAAAGCAACAAAATTTGGTGCTGATATGGATGATATGATTAGAATCATGGAAAACTATGGAGCATATAACGCTGCTAACTTAGATGGTGGAACATCAAGTGTTTTAGTTGTAGATGATGTAATTGTAAATGATCCAATCGATAGTACTGGTGCTCATAAAACAAGACCAATCGCAACAGGATTTATTCTAAAAGCAGATGATTCAGACAATGGAGATAAATCAGTTGTACAAGATAAATTAAATAAATAATTTATAAAAATGGGTAGCTTTTTAGCTACCTTTTTTGTTTGACTTTTTGTTTAAAAAAGTTATAAATTTTATTTAAAAATAAGCATATAATTTTGTAAAAATTATTGATTTATGAAACACTTTACAATATAATGATAAAGAATTATACGTCCAAAAATAGAGGAAAAAATATGCCAGAATTTAAAGTATTTAAAGGTGATAATAATAAAGTTCTAAAAATGTTTAGGCGTGACAACGTAGCACTAGTATTTATAATACTTTTAGCGATTGTTATAGGAGTTTTAGCATTTGCTGTTTATATGTTTTATAATGATCAACAAACTACAGATAAGATTCAATCAGGAGTTTTTATTAAAGGTATTAATGTATCTGGTCTAACAAAAGATGAAGCAATTGACTTAGTTACTAAAGAGCTAGATGGTCAAATGAACGAGAATATAGAACTACAATATAAAAACTATACATACTATGTTGAGATAGAACAAATAGAGGCTAAATTTGATATTGAAGCTTCTGTTGAATATGCATTTAACATTGCAAAAACAGGTGACTTTGCTAAAGACATGACAGACTATGTTACTGTTTTAGTCCATAATATAAATATTGAACCAATCTTTATTTATAATGATGAAGCATTAACTAGTTACTTAGAAACAATCGAAGCAAATCTTCCTGATCAAATTGTTCAATCATCATATTATGTTGAAGATGATGAACTTATTATAACTAAAGGAACAAATGGAGCAGGAATTGAATTCGAACCATTAAAAGAAGAGATTGTTAAAGCTCTTAAAGATATTAGTTATTCAAGAAAATATATTGAGATACCAACATATGCAACATATCCGGATCCAATTGATGTTGATAGAATTCATCAAGAAGTTTATCGTGATCCACAAAATGCATATTTTACAACAGAACCTTATGCAGTATTTCCTGATGTAGTTGGTATTAATTTTGATAAAGAAGGAATGAAAAAATTAATAATTGATAATCCAGAATCAGAAGAATATATTTGTGATTTAATTTATAAAAAAGCAGATATAACAGTATATGATTTTGGACAAGAAGCATTCCCACATGTTCTTAGTTCATTTAGTACAAACTACGTAACAAGTAATACTGATAGAACAACTAATTTAAGACTTGCATCAAACAAGATTGATGGAACTGTTGTTATGCCAGGAGAAGAATTCTCTTATAATAAAGTTGTAGGAAGAAGAACTATTGCAGCAGGATATAAAGAAGCCGCTATATATTCAAATGGAGAAGTAACACAAGGACTTGGTGGTGGTATATGCCAAGTAACAACTACATTATATAATGCAGTAGTTGAAGCAGATCTGAAAATAACAGAAAGAAGAAACCACATGTTTATTCCATCATATGTAGATGGTGGTGAAGATGCAACAGTTGTATATGGTTCTACTGATTTTAGATTTGTAAATACAAGAGATTATCCTGTTAAAATAGAATCATCAGTTAGTGGTGGTGTAGCAAGAGTTAAAATTCACGGATTAAGAACAGATAATGAATATGATATTTCAATAGAATCAAAAACAGTAAAAACAACTTCAAAAAGTATAGTTGTAGATGCATATAAAGTATATAGACAAGATGGTGAAGTAGTAAAAAGAGAAAAAATATCTAGAGATACATATAAAAAACAATAATTTCAAGGGAGATTAAACAAGGTGAGAATTAGAAGAAAGAAATGGGCAAAAGAAGAACTTGAAAATGCAAAATTTTATATAGATAAACCAGATGAATTTAAAGGGAAATGGAAAGGTAAATTTAAAAATCAAAGTTTACCTCTTCACATTGAACTTGGATGTGGTAAAGGTTCATTTATAGCAAATCTTGCATCAAAACATCAAGATGAAGTAAACTATATTGCTGTAGATATGATAGAAGCGATGCTTGGACTTTCAAAAAGAAATATTGAAGAAAAATATAATTATGAAGATCCAGCTAATCTTTTCTTAATAAGAGCAAATGTTGAACAAATCTTAAATGTTTTTTCACAAGATGATAAAGTAGAAAGAATATATATTAATTTCTGTAACCCTTGGCCAAAGAAAAAACATAATAAGAAAAGACTAACTCATACAAGACAACTTGAATCATATAAACAAATATTAACAGGAAACAGAGAAATATATTTTAAAACTGATTCTGATTTGTTATTTGAAGCAAGCCTTGAATATTTTGCAGAATGTGGATTTGAGATAGTAAGTAAAACTTATGACTTGCACCAAGAGCCTATATTTGAAGAGAACATTATGACAGAACATGAGAAGATGTTTTCTGAAGAGGGAATTAAAATTAAAGCATTAATTGCCAAAATGGTGTAATACTTTTGTTATCTAATTTTAAAATAGATTTAAGACTATTTTAAGGTTATGTATATAAAATTTTAAAAGAAATACAATATTTAAAGGAGGAAGAGACTTTGATAGAGGTAAAAAATGTTACTAAAAAATATGGTAATTTCTATGCAGTTAGAAATATCAACTTCGAAGTCAAAGAAGGAGAAATTGTTGGTTTCTTAGGACGTAATGGTGCCGGTAAATCTACAACAATGAACATGATTACAGGTTTCATTGAACCAACAGAAGGAGACATAATCGTAGGTGGACATGATATCAGTTTAGAGCCTAAAAAAGTTAAAGCTCAAATAGGATATATGCCAGAAGGTACACCGCTTTATTACGATTTAACAGTTAAAGAATTTGTTTCTTATATGGCTGAATTAAAAAGAATTCCAAGAAAAGAAAGAAAAGCTGCTGTTGAAGAGGCAATGAAACGTACTGGACTAGAAGTTGTTAAAGATAATTTAACAAAGAACCTTTCAAGAGGTTACAGACAAAGAGTTAGCATGGCAGGTGCTATCGTTGGTAATCCAAAAGTATTAATTTTAGATGAACCAACAGTTGGACTTGATCCAAAACAAGTAATTGAAATTAGAGAATTAATCAAATCATTCAAAAAAGATCATACAGTTTTAGTAAGTTCTCATATTCTTTCTGAAGTAAGTCAAATGTGCGAAAAAGTAATTATTATTGATAAAGGTGAAATTATTGCAGTTGATACACCAGAAAATTTAGAGAAACAAACTAAAGAAGTTGTAAAATTAGATGTTTCAGTTGATGATATGAATAATAAATTTGAATCAGTTAAAGAAAAAATTTCTGCTATTGAAACAATTGAACTTGTTGAAGAAAAAGAAGATGGAACAAAAAATTATGTTGTTACATTAAAAGATAAAACTGATATAAGAAAAGAATTATTCTCAACATGTGCTAGTGAAAATATCATTATTCTAGAAATGAAACAAAAAGAAAATAGCTTAGAAGATGCATTTATTACTTTAGTTGAAGGTAGAAAAGAATATTCACAAAAAGAAATAAATAAAATGCAATATGAAAAAGAAATTGAAGAATTAAGAAAAGAAGATGAAGAAGCTAAAGAAGAAAAAGCTATTAAAAAACAAGCAATAAAAGAAGAAAAAGCTAGAAAAAAAGCTAAAAAAGAAGCTGATAAAGCTGCAAAAAATGCTAAAAAAACTGAAAAAGAAGCAAAAGAAGAAAAAGTAGAACCAGCAAAAACAGAAGAACCTAAAGCTGAAGAAGTTAAAGTTGAAGAAGTTAAAGCTGAAGAACCAAAAACTGAAGAAGTTAAGGAAGAGTCTACAGAAAATAAAGAAGAAGGGGGAGATAAATAATGTGGGCAATAATTAAAAAAGAGTTTAAAAGTTATCTTTTATCTCCAATAGGATATGTTTTCGTTGGATTATTCTTATTTATTTTTAGTATATTCTTTTACGTAACATTATTCCAATATAGATCAATCAATTTTGAATATTTATTTTATAATGGAGCAACAATATTAACATTCATTACTCCAATATTAACAATGAGAATGTTTGCAGAAGAAAGAAAAAATGGAACAGAGCAATTAATAATGACATCACCAAGAAGTATAACATCAGTTGTACTTGGTAAATTCATTGCAGCTAGTATAATAATTTTAATAACAGAAGCATTTACAATGATGTATTTTGTAATATTAAAATTCTTTGGACAACCATCACTTTCAGTTGCGCTTAATACATTACTTGGATTTTTCTTATTAAGTCTTGCATATATATCATTTGGTATGTTTGCATCAAGTATTACAGAAAACCAAATTGTAGCATCTGTAATTACAATTGGTGTATTTATGGCAATGTGGTTTTTACCATCTGCAAGTCCAATATTTGAAATCTTCTCATTAATAAACAGATTTGAATATTATGCAATTGGTTTAATTTCAATTGCTGATGTAATTACATTCGTATCATTTACATTATTATTCATATTACTTACAATAATTACATTACAAAGAAGAAAAAGTGTTAAATAAGAGAGGGAGGAGAAATAATGGAAAATAAAGAAAATCAAGAAAAAGAAGTTATACAAGAAAAAGTTAAATTTTCTGAAAAAGTATCTCTTTTCTTTAGAAGAAAATGGGTAATGAACAATACAAAAACATTTCTAATCGTAGCAATTTTAATTGCATCTTATATTGCACTTAACTTATGGATTAGAAATTTAGATTTACCAGAAATAGATGTTACAGAAAATAAAGTATTTACTTTAACAGAAGCATCAAAAAATGCTGTTAAAGGAGTAGATGAAGAAATTAAAATTTATGCTTATGGATTTGAAGAAGATTCAACATTAATTGATTTCTTAAAACAATATACAGAAGCAAATGAGAAAATAACTCATGAAATATTAACAGAAGAATCTAATTATCAATTAGTACAAGAATATGGATTAGAATCAGGATATCAAGTACTTGTTTTAGTATCAGGAGATTCTAAAAAGATAATAGATTCATCATCTTTTGCAACTTATGATTATACAACATATCAACAAGTTGACGTTACAGAACAAACAATTACAAATTCACTACTTTCTTTAAGTGTTGAAAATAAACCAAAAATTTATTTCCTAACAGGACATAATGAACTTGCACTATCTAAAGATATGATTTCTTTAGGATTATATTTAGATAATGAAGCATTTGAAAAAGATGAATTAAATCTTTTAACTACAGGAGTAGTTCCAGAAGATTGTGATGTATTAGCTATTACATCTCCAGATAAAGATTTTACAGAACCAGAAGCAAATGCAATTATTGATTACATTTCTAAAGGTGGAAATGTATACTTTACAATGGATACAATTGATGCAACAGTTACACTTCCAAATATTCAAAAAGTACTTGATGAATATGGTGTAAAAGTTACAAATGGATATGCAATGGAATTAGATCAAAACTTTGCATTATCAGGATATTCACAAATATTCACACCACAAGTTTCTGCAGATCATGAAATTACAGCTGATATCTATACAGATAGTTATATGTGGCTTGTATATGCAGCAAGACTTGATTGGAAGAGTGCTGAAGAATTAACAGCTATGGGAGTATCAAAAACTCCATTATTACAAACAAGTGAGACAGCAGCATTTATTACAGATTTAGATAAACAAGTTGATGAAGCAATGAAAAATGCATCATTTACACAAAGTGAAATCGCTTCAGTTGCTGAGAAAACAGTTAAATATACTGATGAATCAGGAAAAGAAATTGAAGATAAATCAACACTTGTAATTTCTGCTTCAGGATCATTTGCAACAGATTATATTGTTCAACAAATTTCTGACACATATCCTTTAGTTGCTTTCGGAAGCAATAGAGATTTCGTATTAAATTCTTTCAGTTTCTTAGCTGATAAAGAAAATACATTAACAATCAGAAAAGATATGGCAACATCAACATACACACCAACAGAAGTACAAAATAGAATTGTTCTTGCAGTTATATTTGCAGTTCCACTTGTAATTATAATTGTTGGTATTATTGTTTGGAAATATAGAAAAATGAGAAAATAATATTACTGAATTATTAAATTATTATTAAGATTAAAAGACGTTTAGCAAAGCTAAGCGTCTTTTTTGTATGAGCAAGAAGCGTTACAAGACTTTTGTGAAATCTTTACGTCCGTAAGAAAAAAGGGAAAAAATCGAAGCTTAAAACCCTTGATACTGGCGGCATACAAAATTGGTTTTTGAAAATAACCTCAAGTGGCGTAAAAACGAGAAAAAAAGAGATAAAAAGGGGTATGAACGAGAGAAAAAACATTTTTATTTTCGATTAAATCGAGAAATTTCAATTTATTGGAAGAAATTTCAAATTTTTGCAAATTGCTTTTTCAAAAAATCGAGAGTAACATATTCTTGTGGTGGTATATGTATTAAAAATCTTACCAGTTTTTACTTTTATATATACTTATCACTATCAAAAAATAGGAGAACTTTTTTATGAAAAAGAAAAAGAAATCAAAATCGCGAACTAATAACTCTTCTGATGTGGAGGTAGCCAAGCAGAAGATATTTAGTTATTACATTAAAGAAATGGAGGAAAGAACAGAGAAGTTTACATTAAATAATCCTGAGGCCGAAGGCACACAATTTTATTTATTCCAATCAATTCGTAGTAAAGATCAAGTCAGAGATATGATATTTAAACTTGCATATTTCTACGATAGAAACTTCGTTGGAAATAAAGACTTCATGCATATACCAAATATATCTAATATTTTAGATAATGTTCTAAAATATCCAATTTTACTAGCAAGTAAAAAAGATAAACATGGTGATGATGATATTCTAGGTGTTACAACAGTTAAGATGGAGAATAACTCTTCACTTAGCGATAACCCATGTTTCCCAACAGAAAATGAAAACGTACTTTCAATTACAGGTATTTTAGCTAAAATGAATAGTAATGATGAATCTGAAGTAAGAGTAAGAGGAGTTGGTAAAGAATTATTTAAATCTGCAATTAAAGCAGCTGTTGAGATTAATAAAATCGAACCAGTTAGATTAATTTTTGAAGTAGACTGTAGAAATACAAATAGTTTAGGTGCAGCTTGTAAAGCACTTAAAGATCTTCAAAATGAAGGTTTAAATATAAACATGTTTATTAGTGGTTTCTATGAAATCAAAAATAAAGATAAATCTTTAACAGAAGCGCCAACATTCATACTTGAAATTGACTTAAACGGAGCTAAAACATTAAGTAAAACAGAAGTAGTTTTTGAATACGAAGAATGCAGACATGAAAATTTATTTAGAGATTTAAGTGATGTAATTAAAGATACTACAAATGAAGTAAAAAGTTTTATTCATTCAAAAGATGATAAGACAGTAATGTATCATCAAATTAAACCAGTAAATGCTTTAGCAGTTAAACTAAATGTAGGAACAACTGCAGATGGTAACGAAAGAGTACCAGTTTTAAAGGCTTTACAATATGTTTAAATCTTAAATAGAAAAGAGAGTAAATAAATATGAAACAGGAAAAATTTAATATTAGTATATCAAGAGATGCTTTAAGATGTAGAAAAGATGGTAAAATATCAAAACTAGCTTATCCAAAAGCATTCGGAAATAAAGAAAAAAATAATTTCATAAAAGTAGATAAAGAACTTGGTGACTTACTTTTAAAAATAGTAACACCTTGCTCAAAATCTACACAAGATGTCTATAATAAATTAGAAGAAATAACTAACGTAGTTATGCTGGAGATGTATAATAATGAAGAAGTATTATGGCCAGCTAGCAAAAAAGAAGAATTAGATTTAAGTTTATCACTTAAATTAACAATTGATCCGGAATACTATGAAGAACTTAAAAGTTTAGAAAAGGGAAGTATTCCAAATTCTGTAGAAGAAGCTATAGAAACTATAAAAGAAAACTTAAAAGAAGATTTAAAATTATTAGAATCAGTATATGGAAAAATTAAAGTAAAATCTTCTAAAACAGAAATTAAACTTGAAAATATTAGTTTAAACTATAATGCTAAATGTGGTATTACAGAAAACGATATAAACGTTTTAGTTGCATTCATATTTGGAGCCCTTAAAGGAGAAAAACATGAAACTGCACTTAAAAAAATCAAGTATTTAGAAACAAGTCTTAAAAAATATCATTTAAGAGTAATGGATTCTTTAAAAGAATTTGCCTCTTCAAAAGATGTTTTAAAAAGATTAGCTCAAGAAGCTAAATTATCAAAAGAAGATGTTTTAGAATTAGCTATAAAATATCTTGAAAATGGATATATGCAAAGATACAAAATCAATAGATTTGATAAGTTAGTTGCAGAGTCTGTTGTAATTATAAAAGATGCTATATCACAAGGTATAGATTACACAATATTAAATGAAGAAAAAAGCGTAGTAGAATTTGAGCATAATGGTAAAAAAGAATTTGTAATTGAAGGAAATAAAACAGACAGAGACTCTTATATATTCCCAATAATTACAGATGATAAATTTATCGCAAAACAAATTATGGCAGAAGCATCTTTAAACGTTCCTAAAGCAGTGCTTTTAGATAAAGAAATGGATAAAGATGAAATCGAGTCAGTAATTGCTCCATTTGCTAATACAAAACTTGTTGTTAAACCAAGAAATACAAACTATGGTATTGGTATAACAGTATTTGCTAAAACAGCTACTAAGAAACAAATATTAGATGCTATTGATTATGCATTCCAATTTGATACAAACGTATTAATAGAAGAATTTGCTAAAGGTATGGAATATAGATTCTTAGTAATTAATGGTAAATGTTTAAGTGTTTGCCATAGAAGAATTGCAAGTGTTGTTGGTGATGGAAAATCTACTATTAAAGAGTTAATTGATGCTAAAAACAAAGAACCATGGCACTATTTAACTGGAACACCTGTTAAATCAGATGCACCTGTTGTTGAATATTTAAGTCGTCAAAACTTAACATTTGATTCAGTACCAGCAAAAGATAAGAGAATATTCTTAAGAACAAACTCTAACTGTTCTACAGGTGGTGAATCAGTAGACTATACTTATATGATGCCAACTAAATTTAAAAAGATTGCTGAAAAAGCAGCTAAAGCATTTGATGCTAAAATTTGTGGTGTTGATATAATTATAGAAGACTTTGAAAAAGATGATTATGCTATTATCGAAATCAACGATAACCCAGGATATTCAATTAACGAATGGCCATATGAGGGTGAAGGAGAAAAAATAGGTCTTACAATCTTAAATCTTTTAGATTTAAAACAAGCCTAAGATAGAAACATAATTAACATAATTTCATAAAATATTATTAAAGAGCATATGTTTTTACATATGTTCTTTTTTATTTATATTTTAAAGAAATGGAGATAAAAATGACACTTGAAAATAAGAAAATAGGATTTTGTTTTACAGGATCTTTTTGTATGTTTTCAAAGACCATAGAGGCTTTAGAAAGACTTTCTATAATAAATGGTATAGATATAACTCCTATAATGAGTTTCAATAGTTATAATTTAGATACTAAATTTGGAAAAGCAAGAGATTTTATAGAAAAAATAGAATCTATTACTAAAAAGAAAGTTATTCATACAATTGTTGATGCAGAACCTATAGGACCTAAAAAGATGTTTGATATTTTGATAGTTGCACCATGTACTGGAAATACAATATCAAGACTTGCATGTGACATAATAGATACTCCAGTTACTATGGCGGTAAAGTCACATCTTAGGAATCTTCGTCCTGTAGTAATTGGAATTTCAACCAATAATGCATTATCTGGTAATGCAGAAAACATAGGAAGATTATTAAATAGAAAACATTACTATTTTATACCTGTAAGGCAGGATAATCCTATCACAAAACCAAATTCCTTGGTGTTTGATACGTCTTACATTAAGTGGACTCTTGAAGAGGCGTTAGATGGAAAGCAAATCCAGCCTTTTTTAATCATGTAAAACTCTTCTAAGTTTGATATTTAGCGTAAAATATGGTATAATTAAGTGTAGGCATATTTAATATGCCGGTATGTTTGATAATTCAAATATACTAACAAACAGAAAGGAGAATATCTAGACATGAAAACTTAGAAACTTTTAGTTTCGAATCATTACAACTGAATATGGTAAAAATGCTTTGATGGCATAACTTGCGACAAGTTGATTGTAGTAAGGGGAAATGTGCAGACTAAAACAAAAATCTAATAACAACAGGAGAGATGAACATGAAGAACAATTATTCTAGCACTACCAAGAAGAATCAGAAGGCAAGAAAGAGACGCAGAATGAGCAAAGTGGCTGATTTTATTCAGTCCATCGCAAAAGTGGTTTTAGTAATCCTTGCGATTATCCTTGTGATCTGGCTTTTCTCTAAGCTTGTTGATGGGTTGAATCCCAAAAACAATACTGGAGATGTAAACCAGCCGACACAGTCTACTACGGCACCAACAGATAATTATGTTGCGCCGCCTCTTGATGCTCCGTCAGAAACGACTCAGCCTACTGAACAACCTACGACTGAACCCACAGAGGTAACTCAGCCGACAACCCCGCCTACTACAGAGACCGAAGATGTAGAAGTTGCTATTCCCCGGTACATTACCAAGGATCTTAACTATACCTACACTGACCTCTCTGAGGCACCCGCTAATTACCCTGTTGCATGGGTTATGCCGAAGATGACTCGTTTTATTAGAGACGACTTGGAAGAAGCTAGAAGAGCTGATGCAGATCTTGCATACTCCTTCAAAGCTAATCTCTTGTTTGTTAACTATAACGAGACTACAGGTGCATATTCTGCAACATTCCAGTTTGATGGAAAAGTTGATACCGGCGAAGAACTTATGAATTGCTCTATCTATAAGACTGCTGATGGAAAGGTTGTTGTCTATGGTTATACCAATGGCGGCAAACAATTCGAGAAAGTTGTTCTTGACGGAGCAAATTCTACAAGAGAAGTTCTTATCTATGACGTTAATTTCCCGTTCTTTATGAAAGCTGAAAGCGAAAAAGCTATCCGCATCCCTGGAGGTTACTCCTTGTGCGTTATGGCAAATGAGTTTTTTGCAATCTATAAGGATGGTCAGGAAGTCACTATCGTAAGATTTGAAGGCGGAGCGACCATTAAGGAATACGACTTAGCGCACGGATACTTCATTACCAAGACTGGTCAGGTTTATTCCATTAACCTTACTAAATCCTTGACTGGCGAACCGATGGTAGACATCTACTGTGCAGGTGGTATCAAGGAAAATGGAAAGTTCTCTTACTATCTCGTAGAGATCACTGAGAACAGCAAAAAGATCGAACTTCCCGTATTTGTAAATGAGGCTGGCAAAGAACTTGTTCTTGCACCTTATTCTTGGGAAGAATTCTATCAGCAGGCACCCGGCTATGCAACCGAGATCGTATCCGCATTCAGCAA
>JAZSBZ010000075.1:0-18135 GCA_045602645.1 Candidatus Scatovivens sp.
AGAAGAATTATTATTTATGGTTTTTTAATTTTTATATTTTCAATTTTTACAGGGTACATGTATTCTAGGATTTGGAAAAATGGAAAAGAATTAGAAAAGGTATCTTCATATGCTAATCAAACGTATGAAAATGAGATTAAACAGACTTCAACGGTTCCTGAAGAAAAGATTAAGTATAATGCCAAATTTGCTCTTAAAAAACATTATAGTGGCTGTGGTCATACAAAAATAGAAAACGGAGAATTACCAATAGAATTTATTAATTTAACGGAAGAAGAAATAAAAACTAATTATTCAGAATGGGACATAGAGGTGTTTA
Source organism: Candidatus Scatovivens sp. (assembly GCA_045602645.1). GTDB lineage: Bacteria > Bacillota > Clostridia > TANB77 > CAG-508 > Scatovivens. Next base: position 320 of record JAZSBZ010000075.1, read on the forward strand.
ATAAAGATGAAATTACACTTGCTAAAAATTTTGAAGGAATTTGTGGTGAACATTTTATAATTAAGATGTCTGAAGAAGGAAATGTTGATATTTTTAATATTGATAATTTAGGAAATGAGATGTTTTTAAATTCGACAGAAATTAGTAAAGAGTATTTGACTGAAGAAGATATTAGAAAGTTAGAAGAGGGAATAGCAGTATATGGCGTTTCAAGTATAAATTCAGTACTTGAAGATTTTGAGTAAAAAAATAGGGCATATTAAATATGCCCTATAAATTTTATACTACACTAAATTTTAATTCTCCATTTTCCATATATCCATGGATTGTTTGTCCGGCAATAACGTCGCCTCTTAAAACCATTTCAGCAATTTCATCTTCAACTAATTTTTGGATAGATCTTCTTAATGGTCTAGCTCCATATTTTAAATCTGTTCCTTTTTCTGCAATGAATTTTTTAGCATCATCATTTAATACTAAATGAATTTCTTTATTATCTAATGCTTCTTGTGTTTTTGTTAATAATAAATCAACAATTTGTAGTAATTCATCTGCTGTTAATGGGTTAAAGATGATTGTTTCATCAACTCTGTTTAAGAATTCTGGTCTGAATAAATCTTTTAATGCACCCATCATTTTATCTGTATTGATTGGAGATGTATTACCAAATCCAATTGAATTATTGTTTAAGTTTGATCCAGCATTTGATGTCATAATTATGATTGTGTTTTCAAAGTTAACTGTATTTCCTTGAGAATCAGTTAATTTTCCATCATCTAAAACTTGTAGTAAAACATTAAATACATCTGGATGTGCTTTTTCAATTTCATCTAAAAGTATAATTGAATATGGTTTTCTTTTTACTTTTTCTGTTAATTGACCAGCATCATCGTATCCTACATATCCTGGAGGTGAACCGATTAATTTAGAAGTAGAATGACTTTCCATATATTCAGACATATCTATTCTAATAATTGAATCTTCACTACCAAACATTTCAAATGCTAATGCTTTAGCAAGTTCTGTTTTACCAACACCTGTTGGACCAACAAATATAAATGAAGGTGGTCTTTTTGTACTTTGAAGACCAGCACGATTTCTTCTAATTGCTTTTGATACTGCAGTAACAGCTGCATCTTGAGAAATAACATGTTTATGTAAGTTTTTCTCTAAGTTTAATAATTTTTCTGTTTCAGCTTCTGTTATTTTTGTAACTGGAATTTTTGTCCAACGTTCAATAACTTCAGCAACATCTTGTATAGTAAGAACACAAGGTATTAAATCTTTTTCAATTTCTGCCATACGATTTGTTAAGTTGCATTCTTTTGTTTTTAAGTCTGCAGCTTTTTGGTATTCTTCGATAGAGTCAGAAGAAACAGCTTCTTCTTTTTCTTCAGCAACTTTTTTAAGTTCATTTTTTAATAGTTCAAGTTCAAATAAAGCTTTATTTTTTAAGTTTAATTTTGAACATGCTTCGTCAATTAAGTCAATTGCTTTATCTGGTAAGAATCTATCATGAATGTATTTTTCAGACATTTTAACGGTTTTTTCGATGATGTCTGGAGTAATAGTTACTTTATGATAATCTTCATAATATTTTTTAATACCTTTGATGATTTCAATTGTATCTGTGATAGAAGGTTCTTCAACGATAATAGGTTGGAATCTTCTTTCAAGTGCAGAATCTTTTTCAATATATTTTCTATATTCTTTAAGTGTTGTTGTACCAATTAATTGAATTTCACCATTAGATAGGGATGGTTTTAAAATGTTAGCAGCATTCATAGAATGTTCTGCATCACCAGCTCCTATAATATTATGGATTTCATCTATTACTAAAATAATATTTCCATATGTTTTACATTCGTCAACTAATGATTTCATTCTAGCTTCGAATTGTCCTCTAAATTGTGTACCAGCAATAATTGCTGTCATATCTAAAAGATAAACTTCTTTGTTTAATAATTTAGCAGGAACTTCTTTAGCAGCAATTTTTAAAGCTAAACCTTGAGCAATTGCTGTTTTACCAACACCAGGTTCACCGATTAAACAAGGATTGTTTTTAGAACGTCTATTTAAGATTTGGATCATTCTTTCAATTTCTTGCTCTCTACCAATAACAACGTCTAATTGATTGTTTTTAGCCTTATCTGTTAAATTTGTACCGAATGTATCTAAGAATTTCTTTTTATTATTTTTTTGTTTCTTTTGAACTTTTACAGTTTTATTTGAATCAGAATTCTCTTCTTGTGAATTAGATGCTTTAGCTTCTTCAGAATTGTTTAAGCCAGATGCTTTAAATATTCCAAAGAAGTTTTTCATTGGATTTGAATCATCATCTGATTGAAGACCACCTAAGTTATCTAAATTTTCTAAATCTTCTGAATTTAGACCTAGTGCTTCTAAGTTCATGTTTTCAGAGAAGTCTTTTAAAATGCTTTCAAATTGATTTGACATATCTTCTAATTCTTCGTTTGAAATGTTAGCATTTTTGGCTAATACTTCAAGTGGATTAATGCCTTTTTCTTTCGCGCAATTATAGCATAGACCTTCAACTGTTTTTTTACCATTTTCAATTTTGTTTAAGAACACAACTGCTGTGTTTTTATTACATACTGAACATATCATATATTCTTAATCTCCTTAGTCTAAATTTACTTTTGTATAGATATAATCATACAATATTTTGATAATATAGTCAATGATTTATTGGCTAAAAATACAAAAATCGAGCAGATTTTTTAGCAATCACCATATACGACTGCTATTAAGAAAAAGTAAAAAAATTGTGTTTAAAAAATCCTTAGGGAAGCAAGGAATTTATAAGAAAAAGTAATTGATATTTTTTTTGTTAAGTGCTATAATGAAATCACTTTATAGTAAGTAAGGAGAAACAAATGAATAGAGCTATAAGAAGATTTGTTGGTTCTTTAAATGGACCTAAAAAATATTTTTTCTTTTTGGGATTAGCATTAGTATGTATAGTGTGTTTATGTTTAGGTATATATGCACAATTCTTTTATAAATATTCTGATACAGATATGTTTATGATTGGAATTAATATTGGTAGTAAAAAGACCGCTGAAGAAATTGCAATGTTAAAAGCTAATTTTAATAGTCTATTTGCAGATGAAATAATAATTAATAGTGAAAATGTTAGAACAGAAAGAATGGAACCATCTAAAGAATTGGTTTATGAGGGATATCATTTTGAAAATGAAGATGAAAATTTCTATACTGTTGATGCACGTATTCCTATTTTAAATATTAATACAGATGTAGCTAAACAAATAAATGCTGAAATAAAAACAGAATTTTATGATAAAGCAAATCAAGTTATGAGAAGAACAAGTGGATATACAGTATATTCTGTTAATTACGCAGCATTTGTTAATGAGGATGTTTTATCAATTGCAATTAGATCATCTTTAAAAGAACAAGATAAATCAGAAAAAGTTATGATCAAAACATATTCTTACAGTATTTCAGAACAAAGAAAAGTAGCTCTTCCTGAATTAATAAAATTAAAAGAAACAGATGAAGATACAGTTCAAAAAACAATAAGAGATGATATACAAGTAGCATATACTAACGCAAAATTACTTGCAGCAGAATATGGAAATTTATACGAAAGAGATGTAGATGGAGATGAATATAAAATTGAAAATTCAGATACATACTTTTTAACACATGATGGATATGTGTATGTTGTGTATGCGTACGGAAATAAAGATTATACTAATGAAATGGATATAGTAATTTTCTAGGTAATAGGGGGAATTTAATTGAAAAGAATAAAAATAGTAGCATTAATATGTTTGATATTATTGATAATAACTCCAATGCTTACTGTTAGCGCTACTGAAACACCAGCAGCTGAAGAAACAACTGATGAAGTTACATTACTTGAAAAAGATTCATTTGTAGTTGATACGCAAGCAAGAGTAATGGAAACTTATGGAGTAAAAGAAGTAGTTACAGGAACAGTAACTGATAGAGTTCAAGAGGTAAAAATTGAAATTATTGAAGGTGATTATATAGGTGAAGAATTCGTTACGAATTATGTATTATCTTATGATATTGCTGGAAAGATTCAAGCTTATGAACTTGATGTAGGAGATAAAGTATTAGTACAATTAACAGAAGACGCTGATGGTGCAGTTGTAGCTACAGTACAAGATGTTGCTAGAGAAAAATACATAATATTTATGTTTATAATATTCTTAGCTTCAATATTGTTAGTAGGTGGTAAACAAGGTGTAAAGGCAATTGTAGGATTAGTTCTTACAATAATCATTATATATGCAGTTTTAATTAAAGGAGTATTTGCAGGAAAAGACGCAATACTTGCTTCATTATCAGCTTCTATATTAACAATTATTGCAACATTTTTAGTAATAGGTGGAGCTAATAAAAAAGTATTAACTGCTGCTTTAGGAACAATTGGTGGTGTTGCATCAGCTGGTATTATGGCATTAATATTTAATAACTTAGCAAAAATGACTGGAGCAAGTGAAGATGCAATTCAACTTACAGTTAATATTGCTGATATTAGTTTCCAATTTAGAGATTTATTATTCTCTGGAATAGTTATTGCAGCACTTGGTGCTTGTATGGACGTTGGTATGTCAATTGCTTCAAGTCTAGATGAGATTAAAATGAAAAATCCAGAAATTACTTGGAAAGAATTATTTACAAGTGGAATGAATATTGGTAGAGATGTTATAGGAACTATGACAAATACATTAATTTTAGCATATGTTGGTGGTTCATTAACATTAATGTTATTATTTATGGCATCAGACTTATCGCTTCTTGAAATTTTAAATAAAGAGACAATTGCAGAACAAATCATTTCAGCATTAGCAGGAAGTATGGGAGTTGTATATACAGTTCCAATTACATCAATTGCTTATGCATTATTAAATAAAGATCAAGTTATTTATAAAAAAGTTTCAGATAATAAATTAAATGGAAAAAGAAGTTTAAAAATTTAATTAAGAAGAATAAAAAAAGGTTGCTACTTTTAAAGTAGCAACCTTTTTTGGTTATTTTATCTAAATAAATCAAATATAGAAGTACCATCATTTTGTGGTGTAGGTTGAACTGTTTGTGTTTGAGTTTCTTGCTCTTCAGGAGTATCTTCTAATATTACTGAAATTTCAATTTCTTCTGATGCTCTAGAAACTGTTAACTTAATTGTATCACCAGATTTATATGTGTTTTTAACTCTATTTAATTCATCAACTGAAGCAACTTCTTTTCCTTCAATTTTTGTAATTATATCAGCAACTTTTAATCCAGCTTTTTCAGCAGGAGATTTTTCTCCAACTGATTCTACATAAACACCTTTTGGTAAGTTATATCTTTTAACATCATATTCATCAATAGATGAACCTGTAATTCCAATATATGGTCTAACAACTGTTTTATTTTCGATTAATTGAGAAATAACAGATGTAGTAGAAGAGATAGGGATTGCAAATCCAACACCTTCAATTCCTGTACCAGCAAGTTTTAATGTGTTAATTCCAATTACTTCTCCTGAAGTATTTACTAAAGCTCCACCACTGTTTCCAGAGTTTATAGCAGCGTCAGTTTGTATTGCTGAGTATATTGAACCATCACTTTTTACATCTCTCTCAATGGCGCTTACAACACCAGCAGTAACTGAATAGTCCATACCTAAAGGATTACCAACAGCCATTACGAATTCACCAACTTTTACTTTTGTTGAATCGCCAAGGGTTGCAGGAGTTAATCCTGTTTTTTCTATTTTTAATACAGCTAAATCTGTATATTCATCTGTTCCAACTATTTGTGCATCATATGATGTATCATCACCATATAATTTAACTTTAATTCCTGTAGCTTCTTGAATTGCATAATAACTAGAAGATTCTGATGCAACTACGTGATTGTTTGTAACTATATATCCGTCTTCAGAAATTATGATTCCTGAACCTGTAGCTTCTCCTGTTGAACTTCCAAATATTGAACTTATTTGATAAGTAACATTAATACCAACTACTGATGGTAAAACTTTTTCTGCTACTGAAATTGATGTATTTGAATAGTCTGTAACATCTATTAAATTTTCTTTAACATAAGTTGATTTTGTAGATGTTGATAATGTATTTCCAGTGATTAATTTAGCTTTAATTGATGGTACATTAAAACATACACCAATTACTAAGCTTGCCCCAAGAACTCCTGATAAGAATGGTATAAATACTGATTTACCAAAACCACCTGATGAGTTTTTTACTGAACTTTTTTTAAATGAGTTGTCTTTAGCAAACTCAAAGTTGTTTTCATTATCCATTTTTTACCTCCGATTGTTTTGTTATCTAAAGATATAATACATTAAAATATCATTAGATTCAATAAATTTAAGCGAAAAAAATTGCTTATTTAGTTGAAATATTTTTTCCTTATAGATATAATAACGATATATGATTAAATTAAACTTAAAATGGAGATAATGTATATTTTTTAGTAAGGAAATATATGACAAAAAGCAAAAAATGAAAGAAAAAGAGATAGAAAGACTTAATAATTTAAAACAAGAAGAATTAAAATTATATGAGAGAAATATTGAATTTATTTGTGGTATAGATGAAGCCGGACGTGGGCCACTTGCAGGACCAGTTGTTGTTGGCGCTGTAATACTTCCACAAGATTCTTTTATAGAAGGAGTAAATGATTCTAAAAAAATCTCTGAGAAAAAAAGAGAGAAAATATATGATCAAATTATAGAAGAAGCAATTGCTTATAGTGTAGGGATTGTTGATGAAAAAACAATAGATGAAATAAATATTTTAAATGCTACAAAATTAGGCGTAAAACTTGCTCTTGAAGGATTAAAACAAAAACCAGATGTAATTATGGTTGATGCATTAAATAATATGGACACTTTAGGAATTCCATATATATCTGTTGTAAAAGGAGATGCTAAAAATTATTCTATAGCAGCTGCATCAATAATTGCTAAAGTAACTAGGGATAGAATGATGCAAGAGTGGGATAGTGTATATCCAGCATATGGTTTTGCAAAACATAAAGGATATGGAACTGCAGAACATATAAGAGTAATTAAAGAAAATGGACCTTGTAGCATTCATAGAAGATCGTTTATAAAAAACTTTGTTAAGGAATAAAATAAAATTACAAAAGAGAGGTAATTAGAATGGAAATTAAAAGTATCATTCGTAAAAAAAGACTAAAAAAGGAACTTACAAAAGATGAAATCAAATACTTCGTTGGAAAACTAATGAAACAAGAAATTACAGAAGCACAAGCTGCAGCATTAATGAGTTATATCTACATTAATGGTTTAACTGAAGAAGAAATTTTAAACTTCAGTATAACAATGGCAGAATCAGGAGATGTTATTGATTTAACAGATATTGCTCCTAACATCGTTGATAAACATTCAACAGGTGGTATAGGAGATAAAGCAACAATTTTATTGATGCCAATTTTAGCATCACTTGATATTCCAGTAGCTAAAATCTCAAGTAGAGGTTATGGAGTTTCAGGAGGAACAATTGATAAACTTGAATCAATACCAGGTTTTAAAACGGATTTTACTCCAGAAGAATTTAGAAATAATATTAAAAAAGTTGGCGTATGTATAATGAACCAAGGTTTAAGTTTTGCACCAGCTGAAGGAAAAATTTATAAATTAAGAAATGAAGTTGCTTGTGAAAACAGTCTTCCAATTATCGCTTCAAGTTTAATGAGTTTAAAAATTGCAACAGGAAGTAACAAAATAGTATTTGATATTACATCTGGTAGAGGAACATATATAGCTGATAGAGAAGAAGCAAAAAGACTTGCTAAATTATTAGTTAGACTAGGAAAAAATCTTAACAAAGAAGTTGCATGTGTAATTACAGATATGAACCAACCACTTGGATATTCAATTGGACATAACTTAGAAATGAAAGAAACTGTTATGGCTTTAAGAGGAATTATCTCAGATGATTTAGGTAATGTTGTTGAAGCTTTAGGTAGTGTTATGATTGCACTTGCTACAGAATCTAAAGATTTAGATGCAAATGCAAAAATGATAAAAGAAGCAATTAGAACAGGTGCAGCGTTTGAGAAATTTAAAGAAATGGTTGCAACTCAAGGTGGAGATACATCATATTTAGATGATCCAGAATTATTTAGAAGATCAAAATATATTATGCCTGTTTTAGCTACAGAAACAGGAACAGTAGAATCTATTGATGCTGATATGGTTGGAAGTATTGCTAGATATCTTGGTGCTGGAAGAATGAAAGAAACAGGTGAAATCAATAGAACTGCAGGTATAACAATTAATAAGAAAATTGGTGATACAGTTACTGTTGGTGAAACATTAGCATATATTCATACAGATGAAGATGCAAAAGTTAATGGAACAACACAAAATTTACAACAAGCGTTTAAAATTACAAATAAGAAAATTAACTTTAAATCAAGAGTACTTGAGATTATAAAATAGGAAGAGGGAATTTAATGAATATTTTAGACATTATAGAAAAGAAAAAAGTAGCCAAAGAGCTTTCAGCAGAGGAAATTAGCTTCTTCATAGAAGGGTATACAAAAGGAGAAATTACAGATTATCAAGCTGCAGCTTTAATAATGGCTATATGTATAAATGGTATGACACAAGATGAAATTTTAGCACTTACTTTATCAATGGCAAGATCTGGAGATATGTTAGATTTATCTGACATATCAGATAATATAGTTGATAAACATTCAACAGGTGGTGTTGGAGATAAAATTACATTAATCGTTATGCCGATAGTTGCTGCATTAGGAATTCCAGTTGCTAAGATGAGTGGTAGAGGACTTGGAATTACTGGTGGTACAGCAGATAAACTTGAATCAATTCCAGGATATAATATTAATATTTCAATGGAAGAATTTAAGAAAAATGTTGAAGAAATAGGAATAAGTTTAATGAGTCAAACATTAAATTTAGCTCCAGCTGATAAAAAAATCTATGCATTAAGAGATACAATTAGTTGTACAAATAGTACACCTCTTATTGCATCAAGTATCATGAGTAAGAAAATTGCATCAGGTGCAAATAAAATTGTTTTAGATGTTACTTTTGGTAAAGGTGCATTTATGACAACACTTCCACAAGCTAAAAAATTAGCTGATTTAATGTCTAAAATTGGTAAATGGGCAAAAAGAGAAACAATTTGTGTGATTACAGATATGAATGAACCTTTAGGATTTGCTGTTGGTAATTCATTAGAGGTAGTTGAAGCAATTAATGCATTAAAAGGAAAAATGCCAGATGATGTAAAAGAAGTTGTTTTAAATCTTGCTATTCAAATGATGTATTTATCAGGCAAATATCCAAATATATTAGAAAGTAAAGATAAAGTATTAGAAGTTATTGAAAGTGGAAAAGCTTTTGAAAAATTTAGAGAGCTAGTTGCAAGACAAGGTGGAGATGTAAGTTATATTGATGATCCAACAAAATTTGAAAAAGCTCCAATTATTACACCTGTTATTTGCGAAGAAGAAGGTTATGTAGAAAAACTTGACGCAGGAATAATAGGTAAAGCAGGTCTTGGACTTGGAATGGGAAGAATAAATAAAGAAGATTCTATTGATCCAAGAGTTGGTATGATATTCAATAAGAAAATTGGCGATGAAGTAAAACCTGGAGATATACTTGCATATGTACATGCAAATACACCAGAAAGTGCAAATAATTGTGTAGAAGAAATTAAGAAAGCATATGAAATTGGATTTAGAAGAATAACAAAAAGAAATATCATAGAAATAATATAGTTAGTAAATAATAAACATAAGATAAATGAAAGGTGGTATACGATTAATGGCAAATGATGGAAAAGCATTAAAAGAAAAATTATTTAAAGATAAAAGAAATGGATGGCTAAGTCTTAGTGATGAAGAATTAAAAAATATTTTTCAATATGCAGATGAGTATATGTATTTTTTAAATAATTCAAAAACAGAAAAAGAAATAGTTCAAAATTCTAAAGAAATCTTAATCAAAAATGGATTTATTGATCTTTCTCAAAAAGAAAAATTAAATCCAGGAGATAAAGTATTTTCTGTAAATAGAGGAAGATGCTTATATGCAGCAGTAATTGGTGAAGATGAAATTGAGTCAGGATTAAAAGTTGTTGCCGCTCATGGTGACTCACCAAGAATAGATTTAAAACAATCACCATTATATGAAGATAGTGAAATTGCTATGCTTAAAACACATTATTATGGTGGAATTAAAAAATACCAATGGACAAATATTCCTTTAAGTATGCATGGTACTGTTGTTAAAACAGATGGAGAAAAAGTTAATATTTGTATTGGTGAAAAAGATGAAGATCCAGTATTTACTATTTGTGATTTATTACCACACTTAGCTGGTGATCAAATGGAAAGAAAATTAAGAGATGGTGTACAAGGTGAAGAATTAAATGCAATGATTGGAAGTATACCATACGATTCAGATGATGTATCAGAAAAAGTAAAATTAAATATCTTAAAATTATTAAATGAACAATATGGAATTAAAGAAGTTGATTTTGCAAGTTCTGAAATTGAATTAGTTCCTGCATTTAAAGCTAGAAGTAGCGGACTTGATTATAGTATGATTACAGCGTATGGACAAGATGATAGAGTTTGTTGTTATGCTGGATTAAGAGCATTATTAAATACAAGATTTCCAAAGAAAACAGCAGTGTGTGTAATTACAGATAAAGAAGAAGTTGGATTTAATGGTGTTACAGGAATGTATACAAGAATATTTGATGCATTTGTTATGGAATTATTAGAAAAAACAGGTAATACAAAAATGAGTGCTTTAGATAGAACATTTTCAAATACAAAAGCTTTATCAGCAGACGTTGATGCAGCTTACAATCCAAATTTCCCTAATGCTTACGAGAAAAATAATTCAGCATTTTTTGGAAGAGGAATGTCTCTTGTTAAATATACAGGTGCTAGAGGAAAATCTGGTGCATCTGAAGCTCCTGCAGAATTTGTTGCAGAAGTTAGAAGAATATTTGACCAAGCTGGGGCAAAATATCAATCATGTGAACTTGGAAAAGTTGATAAAGGTGGCGGTGGAACAATCGCACTTACTCTTGCAAATAGAGGTATGGATGTATTAGATGTTGGTGTTCCTGTTATGGGAATGCATTCTCCATATGAAGTTACAAGTAAATTTGACGTATACCAAGCTTATAAAGGATATGAAGCATTTTTAAAATAATAATAACGAAAAAGCGGTAGCCAAAAATTGGCTACTGTTTTTTTATGTTTGAATAGCCTAAAATCTTTACAAACAGTGGAAAAGATGCTATAATAAGTTTGTAGTTTATTAAAGGAGATGATTATTATGTTACATTTAATTCCAATACCAATTATGCTTATAGCTTGGTTAATTATGGTTGTAGCAGACAAATATAAATTAAAAATCACAAAGAAAATATGCAAAATCGTTATAGTTGTAGGCCTTATTGCATTCATTTATACATATGCATTATATCAAGGAGTAGATTTAATAGCTTTAGTTATTAATTTCTTTAAATTCTAAAAAAATAATTTGAGATTAAACGTAGAATTGGAATTCTATGTTTAATCTTTTTTTTGTGAAAAATTCAAGAAAAAATCAAAAAAATGATGAAATATTTTTATATTGTGATATAATCATTTTGGAAAATTATATCTACTTAAATGACAATTTAAGTTATGATTAATTTATTATAAAACTTTTAAAATTTTATTAGAAAGGAGATATGCTAGAATATATTTAAATCTAGCATAAAAGAGGTAAACATGGAGAATACAAAATGTGAAGGATGCACTCGGAATTGATCCAAAAATGACAGAAATACTTAATAAGTATCAAGCTGTTAAAGACAATTTAATTCAAATCTTAAATGAAGTACAAGATTATTATGGATATGTTCCAGAAAAAGCACAAGTGGCAATTTCAGAATACTTAAATATGCCAATGGCTGAAATTTATGGAGTTGTTACATTCTATTCAAGATTCACTTTAAAACCAAAGGGAAAATATCATATTGCAGTTTGTTTAGGAACAGCATGCTTTGTAAAAGGATCTGAAAGCGTTTTAGAAAGAGCAAAAGAAAGATTAGGGATTGACGTAGGAGAAACTACAGCAGATGGTAAATTCTCACTAGAAGCAACAAGATGTATAGGTGCTTGCGGTTTAGCTCCGGTATTTACAGTAAACGAAGATGTATACGGAAAAGCCACAGTAAAAATGATGGATGAAGTATTAGATAAATACATGAATGAGAATTAATAAATTTTAGAAGGGAGCATATTAATGAAGACTTTAGAAGAAATCAAAAAAATTAGAGAAGAGAAAAGAAAAGAACTAGATCTAAGAGTTAATATTGAAGCTGATGCTAGAGAAAAACATATTTTAGTATGTCATGGAACTGGTTGTACATCTTCAAAATCACCAAAAATTATTGAAAACTTTAGAAAAATAATTGAGGAAAAAAATATAAATAATGTTAGAGTAATTCAAACAGGATGTTTTGGATTATGTGCTAAAGGTCCAATTGTAATTATAAGACCAGAAGATGTTTTCTATGCAATGGTTACACCAGAAGATTGCGAAGAAATTATTGAAAAACATATCCAAAATGGAGAATTAGTTGAAAGATTACTTTGCAAAGATGTTGATAATTCAGTTGTTAAAAAATTAGATGAATTAACATTCTATAAAAAACAAAAAAGAATTGCACTTAAAAATTGTGGTGTAATTGATCCAGAAAATATTGATGAATATATTGCATTTGATGGATATAAAGCTTTAGAAAAAGTATTATTTGAAATGTCACAAGATGATGTTATCAATGAAGTTACAAACTCAGGCCTAAGAGGTAGAGGTGGAGCTGGTTTCCCAACAGGTAAAAAATGGATGTTTACAAAAATGGCTGAAGGAGATCAAAAATATGTAGCATGTAATGCTGACGAAGGTGATCCTGGAGCATTCATGGATAGAAGTATTCTAGAAGGAGATCCACACTGTATAGTTGAAGCAATGATGATTGCTGGTTATGCAATTGGAGCAAATAAAGGATACATATATGTAAGAGCTGAATATCCAATCGCAGTTAAACGTTTCCAAAAAGCTATTGATCAAGCAAGAGAATATGGAATCTTAGGAGAAAATATTTGGGGAACAAACTTTAGCTTCGATTTAGAGATTAGATTAGGAGCTGGAGCATTCGTTTGTGGTGAAGAAACAGCTTTACTAGAATCAATTGAAGGAAGACGTGGTCAACCAAGACTAAAACCACCATTCCCAGCTAATGCAGGTTTATTCCAAAAACCAACATTAATTAATAACGTTGAAACATACGCTAACATAACAAAAATTATTTTAAATGGAGCTGACTGGTATGCAGGTATCGGTACAGAAACATCTAAAGGAACAAAAGTATTTGCTTTAGGTGGAAATGTAATGAACGTTGGTCTTGTTGAAGTTCCAATGGGTGTTACTTTAAGAGAAATCGTATATGATATCGGTGGAGGAATTCCAAACGGAAGAAAATTTAAAGCAGCTCAAACTGGTGGACCTTCAGGAGGATGTATTCCAGAAGAACACTTAGATACACCAATTGATTTCGAATCATTAAAAGCTATTGGATCTATGATGGGTTCAGGTGGATTAATCGTAATGGATGATTCAAAATGTATGGTTAACCTAGCTAAATTCTATTTAGGATTTACAGTTGATGAATCATGTGGAAAATGTACACCATGTAGAATTGGTACAAAGAGATTATTAGAAATGCTTGAAAAAATTACAGATGGAAAAGGTGAAGAAGGAGATATCGAAAAAATCGAAACTCTTTGCAAAAACATTCAAACAGCATCTGTATGTGGACTTGGTCAAACAGCACCAAACCCAGTATTAAGTACATTAAAATATTTTAGAAAAGAATATGAAGAACATATAACAGAGAAAAAATGTAGCGCAGGAGAATGTAAAGCTTTAATGCAACTTGAAATTATCCCAGAACTATGTAAAGGATGTGGATTATGTAAGAGAAATTGTCCAGTTGATGCAATTGTTGGAGATATCAAACAACCACATGTTATTGATCTTGAAAAATGTATTAAATGTGGAACTTGTATTACAAAATGTCCATTCCACGCTATTAAAAATTAATCAATAATCCAAAATATGAAAGGAGTTAAACATGATACATTTAACTATAAATGGAAAAAATGTAGAAGTTGAGGAAGGCTCAACAATATTAGAAGCAGCAAGAAAAGCTAATATAGATATTCCAACACTTTGTTTCTTAAAAGATATTAATGAAGTTGGAGATTGTAGAATGTGTGTTGTAGAAGTTGAAGGAAGACGTGGTTTAGCTACAGCATGTATTCAAAAAGCAGAAGAAGGAATGGTAGTACATACAAGTACACCAACAGTTGTCGAAGCAAGAAGAGTTGTTTTAGATTTAATTTTATCTAATCATGATAGAGAATGTCTAACATGTACTAGAAATGGTAATTGTGAATTACAAAGATTAGCACAACAATTCTATGTTGACGATATTAGATATAAAGGTGAAAGAGTAGCTCATGAAATCGATGATCTATCACCATCAATTGTTAGAGATTTTAACAAATGTATTTTATGTAGAAGATGTGTTGCTACATGTAAGAAAGTTCAAGGAATTGGTGCTATCGATTCTGCAAACAGAGGATTTACATCAATGGTTTCTACATATGGTAATAAGAGTTTAAATGATGTTAACTGTACATTCTGTGGACAATGTATTCAAGCTTGTCCAGTAGGAGCTTTAAAAGAAAAAGATTCTACAAAAGAAGTATGGGAAGCATTAAGAGACGCTGATAAATACGTTGTTGTTCAAACAGCTCCAGCAGTAAGAGCAGCTTTAGGTGAAGAATTCGGAATGGAAATTGGAACAAACGCAACAGGAAAAATGGTAACAGCGTTAAGAGAGTTAGGATTTGATAAAGTATTTGATACAAATACAGCAGCAGACTTAACAATTATGGAAGAAGGAACAGAGTTCTTAGATAGATTCCAAAATGGTGGAACACTTCCATTAATAACATCTTGTAGTCCAGGATGGGTAAGATACTTAGAATTAAATTATCCAGAATTAATTCCGAATTTATCAAGTTGTAAATCACCTCACCAAATGTTTGGTGCAATTATAAAATCATACTTTGCTGAGAAAAATAATATTGATCCAGCAAAAATTTATGTTGTATCAGTTATGCCTTGCGTAGCTAAAAAATTCGAAAGTTCTAGAGAAGAAATGATAAATGATGTTGATGCAGTTATTACAACAAGAGAACTTGCTAGAATGATTAAGCAAGCTCACATTGATTTTGTAAATCTTGAAGAAACAGGATTTGATGAACCAATGGGAGAAGCTACAGGAGCTGGTGTTATTTTCGGAACAACAGGTGGTGTTATGGAAGCTGCTTTAAGAACAGTTAGTGAAATTGTTACTGGAGATGCTTTCGGAAAACTTGAATATGAAGCTGTAAGAGGAGCTGAAGGAATTAAAAAAGCAACAGTAAATTTAAACGGAACAGAAGTTAAAGTTGCAGTTGTTTCAGGATTAAAAAATGCTCAAATTATAATGGAAGAAATCAAATCTGGAAAAGCTGATTATCAATTTGTTGAAATTATGGCTTGCCCAGGTGGATGTGTAATGGGTGGTGGACAACCAATCAGATCTTCTAAAGAAAGAGCAACAATTGATATCAGAGCTAAAAGAGCTGGTGCATTATATTCAATTGATGAAGCTAGTACAATTAGAAAATCACATGAAAACCCAGTTATTAAAAAATTATATGAAGAATATTTAGAAAAACCAGGAAGCCATAAAGCTCATGAATTATTACATACACATTATGTTGCAAGAGAAAAATATAAATTAGGAGAATAGTAATATGGTAGTTATAGTATTAATGGTACTTGGAATATTTCTAGCTATGGCATATGCATATAGCGGAAGAAGTCCTATAATGGGAATGATAGTTGGAATTGGACTTCCAGTTCTAATAAATTACTTTTTCAAAAACATTTTACTAGGAGCCGGAATTACATTTGTATGGGGATGTTTAGTATTCTTTTTAAGAAAAAAATAAATTTAATAAAATAAAATGACAGGACTAGAGATAGTCCTGTTTTTTATATTAAGAGTATTAAAATACTTGAAAATAATCCTTGAAGTAATTTTCCATAAAAATATGGTCTTATAGAAATGTTGTGTTTTGAAGTTATACTATATATTTGAAGCATAATTGATAGACCTCCAAAGCCTATTAAAAAAGATGAAATACAAAGTGATAAATTAAGATTTAAACTAGTAAAGCTTGAAAGAGAGTTAACTCCATTAGTTACTTCAAGTAAGCCAATTAAAATTGATTTTGACGCGTCTGGTGGTATATTAAATGTATTTAATAATAAAGATATATGATTTAAAATATTACTTGTATTTAATATAGAAATAATAACTGAAAAGATTACTATAAAACCACAAATAAGGCTAAGTGATGAAAATGTATTTTTTATAGCTTTACTTAAAGCTTCACCAAGATTATTAACTCTTATTAATTCTTTAGTCTGGTTTTGATTTATTTTCCTTAAAAAATCCTTTTCGTTTTTCTTCCAATTCTTAAATATAATTCCTACAATAAAAGAAGATAATAAATGGACAAGTAAGAGTTTAAAACCAATTGTTTTTGAATCATACATGCAAATGCCAACACTTGATAAAATAAATAAAGGTCCTGAATTATTGGTAAAAGCAATTAATCTTTCTGCTTCAACTTTTGAAATCATTTTATTTTCTTTTAAGTCACATGCTATTTTGGTTCCAATAGGATATCCGCCAATAGCACCAAGTAATATTGCACTAGATGCTTCGCCTGAAATACCAAATAAAAAATCAGTTAATTTTGAAAAGTATTTACCAAGGATAAATGTAAAGTTTGTTTTATATAGTAGTTCTGTTGCTATGAAAAATGGAAAAAGTGAGGGTAGAACGTTATTTAGAAAAAGTGTAAAACCATTTTTGGCAGCTATTAAATTAGTATCTGAAAATAAAAGTAGTAATGCTGTAAATAATGCGAAAATGGATGTAAAAAAGTTCTTTTTAAGATTAATTATTATAAAATTCATTTTTAACTCCTATAATTAAGAATAATACTTATATATGCTTATAAATTATTAAATATGATACTTGAAACTGAAATAATGAAGTGCTATAATACTGATTTATGGTAAATATAACAAGGGAAGATATGACTATATCCCTAGTTACGTTTGCTTTTAATACATAAATACATTTATACGACATACTGGTGGTATACAAATTTTCTACTAATATTGCAGACATTAATACATTTAAAGGAGAATACACTATGGATTATATGGAAGCGTTATTATTAGGACAAGAACTTGCCAAATTTGTTATTATTGCCTTTGCAGGAGTTATCATTATACTGGGTCTTGTGATTATGTTTTTAACTAAACAGATTACTGATCTACATATTGAGATGCTTCGCAAAGAGAAAAAGCATGAGCGCGATCTTAGAAAAGCACGAGAGAAGCGCGAAGAGCAGGAAAAGGATGATTATCAAGAAATAGAAATATGAATAGATAAGATTACCTGCAATAACAAGTAGAAAATTTTTTATATAACAAAAGTGGTGACGCAGAAAATGATTGAAGTACGTGTATTAAAATCAAGCTCATTCTCAATGGAGAATGGGCTTTCTTTTTTATAAAAAAG
>JAZSBZ010000076.1:0-15032 GCA_045602645.1 Candidatus Scatovivens sp.
TAATATTTTCTTTTTCATATGATCCTCCCAAATTGTATTTAATGAAGTTTATTTGTTAATATTTTAAATATGCTTATTAAAAAGAAAAAAATTAAAAAAGTATTGTATTATGAAATTAACTTGTATATAATGTGTTCATAGCGTGAAAAAATATAAAACCAATTTTACAGGAGGAATTAAGTAATATGGAATCAAAAGTTAAAAAAGTCGCAATTCTTACGAATGGTGGAGATGCGCCAGGATTAAATGCTGTTATTAGAGCAATTGTTAAAACTGCTAGAACATATGGAGTAGAATGTTATGGATTTATCGAGGGATATAAAGGTTTATTACATAACAACTATGTAAAATTAGATCTACAAGGTAATGCATCTGGTTTATTAACAAAAGGTGGAACTATAATAGGTACATCAAATGCTACTAACGTATTTAATTATAAAGTAGTTAATGAAGATGGATCTGTTGAATTTAAAGATTTATCAGACGTTTGCGTTGAGAATATAAAAAATGCAGGATTTGATTGTATATTTACTTTAGGAGGAGACGGAACTCAAAAATCAAGTAGAGACTTCTCATTAAAAGGAGTTAATTGTATTGGTGTTCCAAAAACTATAGATAATGACGTTGCATCAACAGATATGACATTTGGATATAATACTGCTGTATCTGTTGCTTCAGAAGCGTTAGATAGATTACACACAACTGCTGAATCTCATCATAGAATTATGGTATTAGAAGTAATGGGAAGATATGCAGGATGGTTAGCTTTAGAATCAGCTATAGCTGGTGGTGCTGACGTTGCATTAATTCCAGAAATACCATATGACATTAATAAAGTTGTTGAAAAAATTAATGAAAGAAGAGCAAGAGGAAAAGAATTTACAATCGTAGTTGCATCAGAAGGTGCTATGCCTAAAGATGGAACAATTACTGTTAAGAAAACATTAAATGACGGTGCTGGACTTGATAATATTAGATTAGGTGGTGTAGGAGATAAAATAGCTGCAGAACTTGAAGAATTAACAGGAATGGCAGCAAGAAACACTACATTAGGATATGTTCAAAGAGGTGGAACACCATCAGCATTTGACAGAATTCTTTCTACAAAATATGGATGTAAAGCAATGGAACTTGCTATTCAAGGAATATTCAATGTATTAGTAACATATAGAAATGGACAAATGGGATATGTTACACTTGAAGAAGTAGTTGGAAACAACAAAGTTGTAGGAGCTGCTTCTGGAAATACTAAAGAAAGTAACATTAAAAAAGTTAAAATGGATGATGATCTAATTAAAATAGCAAGAGATTTAGGAATGTGTTTAGGTGACTAGATAATTTTAAAAATTGACCGCAAGCGTTAATGCTGGCGGTCTTTTTTGATTTTTTCCTAAAAATATGGTAAAATATATGTATGATTGCTTTGCATATTTTCTAAATATAATTACTTAGAAAAGATATTGGAAGGAGTTCTTTTCAATTTGGAATTATGCATTCATTCATAACTATCCCAGCAATAAAAAGAAAGAGGTAACACACATGAAGAAGTTTAGTCTGGTTTTTGCCCTGGTTTTGGCTCTGGTGTTTTCTTTTACTACTACGACTTTAGCATCTGCTCAGGCATGCCCGGAACAACCTACTAACGAATCCAATGTGAAGTATATTGACCCGCTTGATCGGAAAGAGCTGATTGAGCTTCCTCGAGACGAAACTGATGCTATCGAACAATACCGATGGGAAGTTCGTATGCGTGATAATCATCCCTATTATATTGGCGGATATCTTGTTCCTCCTTGTGAACTCGATGTCTATGAAAAATATGGGCTTGTGTATGATTATCAAGAAAAGTGCGTCTATGCTACTGAAGGTTATGGAGCCTTTGTTCCCAGTTTTGATTATCCTGTGATTTTCAACACTGGCGACGTAAAGCAACTCTGGTATACCGACAGTGAAGGAATGCTTTGTATGCTTACCCTTAACAGAGATGATTGGAAAAGCGTAAAGTTTACGTATACCGATATCAATGTTCATTGCGACTTGGATGATGGCAACGATGTGATTATCAATAGTAATCCGTTTTTTGCTGTTACCTACAATCAGGAATATGGTTCTGTGAAAGTTTGGCTTTTCGGCCTGATGCTTAGAGAACATGAAATTCCTACTGAATCTGTGTATGCTGGTCTTTCGTCTAACGAAGGCTACATCTTTAGGTCTGGTACTGATGTATATGCGGTGCGAGAATATGGATGCTATGCTGGAGGAGATCTAAATGGCGTTGAGCATATTGCACAGGATGTTAAGTTGGTTCTCGAAACCGATTACTACATGGGATGGGAAGGATGGTCTCAACCGCTGCTTTTGATGATTGATGGAACTGTCAAAGTGTTCTACTCTGGCGTTTCTGAATTCGGAGGATCTCAGTTTATTGACGTAAATGATCTTTACGACGTAACTGTAGATGGTGGCGGACAATGGGAATAATTCCTGCAAAAAATCATAATCTACGAAATGGCTGCCAAGTTTGGCGGCCATTTTCATATTCTTTTTAGACAATAAAAGTACAAAAAACAATGTAAAATAAGCAAAAAAGCTTGCAATTTGTTTTGATTGTGATATAATATAAAGGCTATTGTTTAATAGAAAGAAAATGGAGGAAGTAAAATGAGTGTTAAAGTAGAAAAGACAGACAATAAAAACGAAGTTAAATTAGAAATTACAGTTGAAGCTAAAATTTTTGATGAAGGAATTAAATCAGTATTTAATAAAAATGCTAAATATTTTAATATCCCTGGATTCAGAAAAGGTAAAGCTCCAATGAATATTGTTGAAAAATACTATGGAGATGAAATCTTCTATGAAGATGCATTTAATGAAGTTGCAACAGTTGCATATGATGAAGCTGTTAAAGCAGAAAAATTAGATGTAGTTACAAAACCAGAAATTGATATAGTACAAATTGGAAAAGGAAAAGACTTAATATTTACAGCTGTTGTTGGATTAAAACCAGAAGTAAAATTAGGAAAATATAAAGGAATTTCAGTTGAAAAAGTAGAATATAAAGTTACTGACGAAGAAGTAGATGCACAAGTTAACCAAATGGCAGAACGTAACAGCAGAATGGTTACAGTTACAGATAGAGCTGCTAAAAAAGGTGATGTTGCAGTTATCGATTTCTTAGGAACAGTTGATGGTGTTGCTTTTGAAGGTGGAAAAGCTGAAAATCATGAATTAGAGTTAGGAAGTGGAGCATTTATTCCAGGATTTGAAGATCAAGTTATCGGAATGAAAGCTGAAGAAGTTAAAGATGTTAAAGTTAAATTCCCAGAAGAATACTTCTCTAAAGATTTAGCTGGAAAAGATGCTGTATTTAAAGTAACATTACATGAAATTAAGAAAAAAGAATTACCTAAAATAGATGATGAATTTGCTAAAGATGTTAGTGAATTTGATACATTAAAAGAATTAAAAGCTGATTTAAAAGCTAAAAAAGAAAAACAATATGCTGAACAATCTAAAGCAGAATTAGAAGAAAAAGCTGTAAGAGAAGTTGCTAAAGTTTCAGAAGTAGAAATTCCACAAGGAATGGTTGAAGTTGAACTTGATAACATGCAAGAAGATATGAATAGAAGACTTGCTTACCAAGGAATTAACTTTGAACAATACTTACAAATGTTAGGAAGAACAAAAGCTGATTTCAGAAGAGAAAGTGAAGAACCAGCTAGAGATTCTATCAAAATGAGATTAGTATTAGAAGCAGTTTGCAAAGATGCTAAAATAGAAGCTACAGATAAAGAAGTAGATGAAAAAGTTAAAGAATTAGCTGAAAGCTATGGTAGAAAAGTTGAAGAATTAAAAAATAACGAAGAATTATTAGGACATATTAAACAAAACGTTATTTCAGAAAAAGCAATTGCACTAATCGTTGATAATGCAAAAGTTAAAGTTGTTGAAGCTCCTGAAGTTAATTTAGAAAAGAAAACAACAAAAAAATCAACAGCTAAAAAATCTGAAGAATCAGAAGAAAAAACAGAGAAAAAAACAACTAAAAAATCTACAAAAAAAGCTGAATAACTTATAAAGAAAAAAGAGGTTGTAATCATTGCGATTACAGCCTTTTTTGTTTTTTACAAAAATTACATACGATAAATTTTAAAAAAAACAATTTACTTTTTATATTAGTAAATATATAATTAACTTGATTAATCATATGAGGAGGAAGACAAGGTGAAAACTATAAAGAAAGTCTTATTAGTAACAATATTAGCAATGCTTACAGTTTCAATTAATACAGCTGTATTTGCTACGACAAGTGAATTATTAGATGTAATTCAAAAACCGGAATATACAGAAGAATTTAATGAGTGGATGAAATTAACAGAAGAAGAACAATTAAAAGTGAAACAACCACTTTCTTTTGAAATTTTAGAATCAAAACATACATCAAGTAATCCAATAAATATTGTACAAGCTGTTGGAAGTACATTTGAGGCAAAATTTTCTTTAAAGGATATAATTCCAGAGAATGTTGTTATTAGAAATCAACAACAAACATCATCTTGTTGGGCTTTTGCTTCATTAGGAGTGTTAGAATCTAATTTAGCTTTAACAAATTACTATAATGATAAAGATGTAAAAACATATGATTTTTCTGAAAGACATATGGAATATGCAACAATTAGGAATTTCCAAGAAAATGCAGTTAATAAATATGGTTTAAATAGACCATTAGGATCTGGAGGAAACTATTTATTATCTACATCATATTTAACAAATGGTATGGGTGCAATTAAAGAATCAGAAATGCCATTTGAAAATAATATGGATTTAATTGATATAAGTGAAATTCAAAACAAAACTGTTGCTACTACAGTATACGATACAATTCAATTCCCTACATATACTCAAAACCAAGATTTATCTTCAATTAAGTCAGAAATGAAACATCATATAAAACAATATGGAGCTTTAGAAGCCGGAATATATGGCGCACAAATATTATCAGATTATTATAATAATGATACTGGTGCTGTATATTGTGATAATGAAGAAGAATGTCTTCTTAACCATGATGTAGTTATTATTGGTTGGGATGATAATTATTCAATAGAAAACTTTAACGAAAAACATCGTCCAAATAATAATGGAGCATGGATAGTTAAAAATTCATGGGGAGAAAGATTAGATATAGAACTTTCTAAGATGAAAGAATCAATTTTCCAAGCTTTAAGAACTCAATGTATTGAAAACGGTTGGACATCTCCTGAAAAGATTCCAGATGATGATGCAAAAAATGTATTTAAAGAACTTGGATATACAATAACTGATACAGGAGCTTATTTATATGTAGGTGATAAAGGATACATGTATATCTCATATGAAGATATTAATGTATATAAAATTTTAGCAGGTGTAATTAAAGCTACTGATACAGTTGACTATGACTACATATATCAATATGATGAAGTAGGTGCTACTGCATTATTACCACTTAATGTTCAAACAGCATATTTAGGATCTGTTTTTGATAAACAATCTACAGGAACAGAATATCTAACAGGAGTATCAATTTATACTCCAGAAACATATACAGTTTCAGTATATGCTAATACAAAAGGTAGAAGCATTAAAACATCAGATTTAAAAGAAGTAGCTTTAAAAGAGGGAGATACAGAAACTTTCTCAACAGGTTATCATACAATTGAATTTGCTGAACCTTTAGAAATAACAGGTAGTCAATTCTCAGTTGTATTAAAAATTAAAAGTGCTAATGCAAATGGTATGCAATTTGCAATAGAAACACCATTTGAAAATACAATTTATGATAAAGTAGCAATTGAAGAAGATAGAACATTCTTTACAGTACCTGGTAGTTTTGAAAAAAATGAATGGTTAGATGTTGGTAGATTAGCACAAGATTCACAAGGTCAAATACCAAGTGGTGACTATATCATGAAAGCATTTACAGTTAAAGCTGTTGAATCAAATACTATAGAATCAATTGCAATAACAACACCACCTGCAAAAACAGAATATGTTGAAGGTGAAGATTTTGATAAGTCAGGTATGATTGTTAAAGCAACATACTCAAATGGATCAAAGAAACAAATTACAGATTATGAAATAGTAAATGGTGAAGATTTAAAAGTAGATCAAAAATCAGTAACTATTAAATATTTAGATAAAGAAGTTGAACAAAAAATTACAGTTACAGCAAAAAATACTGATGAACCTGATAAAGTTCAACCAGTAAGCTCAGATTTTGATGAAGCAAAAGTTGTTTTAAATTCAATCAAATCATATACATTTACAGATAAGAATAAAAAAGAATATGTAGAATTAAATGTAACAATTAAAGATATTGAAAGAGATTTAACAACAAATGATAAGTTCGATTACTATTATTATTTATCATCAACAAAAACAGAGAAAAACATTATAGATTGGGTTAAAGTTTCTGAAATTCAATATGGTGCTGATAAAATTACATTTACAATCAATACAAAATATATAACAAATTACGCAGAAGTTTCTAAAGGAGATAACTTATACTTATACATTAAAGAAATCGTAAAAGTTGATGATGCTAAAAAAGAAATGGTAGTTGATCCTTTAAAAGTTGGAACTACAAGCAATGTTGAAATATATAAAGATGGTGTAAAACAAACAGCACAAAACAATAACAACAATCAAAATAATAATAATAACCAAAATAATAACAATAGTAATCAAAACAACAATAATAACAATAATCAAAATAATAATCAAAATAATAACCAAAATAATAATCAAAATAACAATCAAGATAATACAGTTTCAAAAGATGTGTTACCTGCAGCAGGAGCAATTTCACTTGCTGTAATTACAATTATTATTACAGTTGTTGGAGTTATAGCTTTAAGAAAATATAAAGAAATGAATTTCTAATATAAAGAAAAGTCTTAGTTTTAACTAAGGCTTTTTTTGTCGAAGTTTGCGAACGAAAAGATGTTTTTTTATAATAAATGTATTGAAAAAAATTTCTATTTAGTATATAGTAAACTAGTAATTGAATAAACTTCAGTTGCTTATTTAAAACAAAGGAAGGAAGAAGAGAAAATGATAGATAACAGTTTAATACCATACGTTGTAGAACAAACAAGCAGAGGAGAAAGATCATACGATATTTTCTCAAGATTATTAAAAGACAGAATTATATTTTTATCAGAGGATGTTAACCATGTTACAGCTAGTTTAGTTGTTGCTCAACTTTTATTTTTAGAGTCTGAGGATCCTGATAAAGAAATTTGTTTATATATAAACAGCCCAGGAGGATCTATTTCTGATGGAATGGCAATAGTTGATACAATTAATTATATAAAATGCCCTGTTTCAACAATATGTGTTGGTATGGCAGCTAGTATGGGTGCTGTACTTTTAGCATGTGGTGAAAAAGGTAAAAGATATTGTACACCAAATGCAGAAGTTATGATTCACCAACCACTAATTGGTGGTGGAGGTCTTTCAGGACAAACAACTGAAATTAAAATCCATGCAGATCATATGGTTAAAACAAGAGAAAAATTAAATAAATTATTAAGTGAGAGAACAGGTCAACCTTTAGAAACAATCGAAAGAGATACTGAAAGAGATAATTACATGACAGCTGAACAAGCTTTAGCTTATGGATTAATCGATGGAATACTTGATAAAAGAAACTAATAGTTATAGATGCTAGAATCTAAATAAAAATAAGGGAGCTTGATAAATGTCAAAAGGTCAAGAAAGAATTGTAAAATGCTCTTTTTGTGGTAAACCACAAGAAGTTGTTAAAAAAATCATTGCTGGCCCTGGAGTATACATTTGTGATGAATGTATAGCTTTATGCCAAGATATTATAGAGGAAGAAGTATATGAAACAGATGAGAAAATAGAGCAAGTTGATATACTTACTCCAGCTGAAATTAAAAAAGTTTTAGATGAGTATGTAATTGGTCAAGAAGATGCTAAAAAAACTCTTTCTGTTGCCGTATATAATCACTATAAAAGAATTAATAGCAGTGATGAATTAACAGATATAGAAATTCAAAAAAGCAATATTTTGTTATTAGGACCAACAGGATGTGGTAAAACATTGCTTGCACAAACTCTTGCTAAAATATTAGATGTTCCTTTTGCAATAGCTGATGCTACAACATTAACAGAAGCTGGTTACGTAGGTGAAGATGTTGAAAATATTCTTTTAAAACTAATTCAAGCGGCTGATTATGATGTTGATAGAGCACAAAAAGGAATTATTTATATTGATGAGATTGATAAAATAACAAGAAAATCAGAAAACCCATCAATAACAAGAGATGTAAGTGGAGAGGGTGTACAACAAGCATTATTAAAAATTGTTGAAGGTACAACAGCTTCAGTTCCTCCACAAGGTGGAAGAAAACATCCACATCAAGAATTTATTCAAATAGATACTTCAAATATATTATTTATTTGTGGTGGAGCTTTTGAAGGTCTTGAAAATATCATAAAAGATAGAGTAGGAAAAAAATCAATTGGATTTGGCGCTGAAATTGAAAGCAAAAAAGATATTAATAAAACAGAAATATTTAAACAAATATTACCACAAGATTTATTAAAATTTGGTTTAATTCCTGAGTTTGTAGGTAGATTACCAATAGTTGCTACATTAGAGGGATTAACAAAAGAAGCTTTAATTGATATTGTAACTAAACCAAAAAATGCTCTTGTAAAACAATATAAGAGATTAGTTGAATTAGATGGTGTAGAACTTGAATTTGAACAAGAAGCTTTAGAAGCAATAGTTGAAAAAGCAATTGAGAGAAATACAGGGGCTAGAGGATTACGTTCTATAATAGAAGATATTATGAGAGATATAATGTATGACATACCTTCTAATGAAAAAATAGCAAAATGTATTGTTACTAAAGATACAGTTGTAAATAAAGCACAACCAACTGTTATAATTGATGAAAATCGTAAAAGAGAAACACCAAAACAAAAAAGAAAAGTAACAAATGCAAATAAAAAAGAAACAGCATAAAAAAATAGGGAAGTTTGGCAAATTGCTAAAACTTCTCTTTTTTTCACATAATGAACACAAAAACGTGCTATAATATACGTTGTACAACTTAGAAAAGACATTTTGAAAGGGGTGTGACTTATGGAGAAAATCAAATTGAAACTTCATGAGATCAAGAAAAAATGGCGGAGATTTCGCTTAATCGCAAAATACAAAATCAAAACCTGGTTTATCAAGTTCGAAGCAAAGATGGGATACGCAACCCGATGCTCTCTCTGTGAAGAGAACATTTTCTGTTCTACTTATCAGGGTAAAAGCAACGATAGCTTCTTCCGTCCTCGCAGATGCAGTGATTATATCAGCGAACGCTAATTTTTTCAAAACACACAAAAAGGGGATTGTTTTCGCATATTCTAAAGCGAATCAATCCCCTTGATTTTTTATCTAATAATATTTTTCATATCTTCTGGTAAATCAATTTCAAATAATTTTAGTTCTTTTGTGATAGGATGTTTAAATGTTATTTTATAAGCATGTAATGCTTGTCTTGAAATTAATTCTGAATTTTTACCATATAACGAATCGCCTATAATAGGATGGCCAATGTGTTTTGAATGTAGACGTATTTGGTGAGTTCTACCAGTTTCAAGTATAAATTTAACTAAAGACAGTTCTTGATTATTATATATATAATTTTTAATTAATTCATAATGAGTTATTGCTTGTTCACCAGAATTATTTATTTCACGTTCTATTATAGAATTATCTTTCCTTGCGATAGAAGCGTCAATTTTGCCATTTTTATTTAATAGGTGACCTGTTAGTATAGTAAGGTATTCTTTTTTAAATACGTTCGTTTTCATTTGTTTTATTAAAAGTTCTTGAATATATTCATGTTTTGCAAATATTACTAGTCCAGAAGTGTCTTTATCAAGCCTATTTACTGGTCTTATTTTTTTGTTTAATTCTATTTGGTTAAAGTAGTATTTAATACCATTTGAAAGACTATTTTCATAATGAGATATAGAAGGGTGTACAGGAAGATTTGGAGATTTGTTTACTATTAATAAATAATCATCTTCATATATAATTTCTAAATCCATTTTTGTTGGAACGATGTTTTCTGATTCTTCTTCAAAAGTTAAATCAGCTAATATTTTATCTCCAATATTTATTTTATGATCAACATAGCATAGAGTGCCATTTAAATAAATTTGTTGATTCTTTTTTAATTTAACAAGCAATCTATCTGAGATTTCAAAATGAACTTTTAAAACTTCTTTTACATTAGAATACTTATTATCATTTACGATATATTCAAGTTTCATAAAATACCTCTAAACAAATAATATATGTATTTTAACATAAATTGATTTATCTTACAAATATTATAAAAAAGTATGTGCATTTAAGTTCATATATGATAAAATGTTTTTACCTTAAATAAGGAGGATTGTATATGGAAATATGGGATGTATATGATCGCAATAGAAATTTAACAGGTAAAAAGGTTTTAAGAGGTAAACCTAACAATTTAAAAGAAGGAGAATATGGATTAGTTGTTCATGTGGCCATTTTTAACGGAGAAGGTGAAATGCTTATCCAACAAAGACAATCTTCACGAGATAGATTTCCAAATCTTTGGGATATATCAGCTGGAGGACATTCAATTGCAGGAGAAACAAGTGAAGAAGCAATTGAAAGAGAAGCGTTTGAAGAACTCGGATATAAGCATGATTTTTCAAATGAAAGACCATATTTAACAATTAATTATGATGATGGTTTTGGAGATGTCTATGTACTAATCGATGAAGAATTGGATTTAAGCGATTTAAGACATCAAAAAGAAGAAGTTCAAAATACATGTTGGGCTTCAAAAGAAGAGATTTATCAACTCTTAGATGAAGGTAAGTTTATACCATATTGTCCTGGATTTATAGATTTATTATTTTTTAATATTAATAAGAGAGGATTAATAAACGAATAATGGAAACAAATAAGAAAAATTTAAAATTTTATCCAAAGTATAGACAATTTGCAAGAGATTTTTTGTTTTTCTATACAATTAATTTCCTTTTCTTAACACAAGTTAAGCATGTAAGTATGTCTGCAGCGGTGTTAATAGACACTTTTTACGCATTGTTTGTAGTATTATTTCAAATGCCAGTTTCATCAATTATTGATAAGATTGGTAGAAAAAAAGGAATTATAATAGGAAATATATGTAATGCAATATATCTAACAATTGTTATTTTAAGTACAAATTTAACACAACTTATTTTTGCTGAAATTTTAAGTGCTACAGGTTTTGCTTTCAAAGATATTGCTGAAACAGCACTACTTAATGATTCAATTGAAGAGACTAAAGATAAGAAAAGTAAAATATTTGCTAAAATTCAAGGTAGAGCTATTTCAGGATATTATGTTTTA
This sequence comes from Candidatus Scatovivens sp., assembly GCA_045602645.1. GTDB lineage: Bacteria > Bacillota > Clostridia > TANB77 > CAG-508 > Scatovivens. Next base: position 11,450 of record JAZSBZ010000076.1, read on the forward strand.
AGTGCAATTTCGATGATTGCTGCAGGATTTTTATATGATATAAATCCATATTATCCAATGATTATTTCATTATTAATTGTTATTATGACTTTAATAATGTCTACAAAATTTTATGAACCAGTAGTTAAAAAAGTTGAAGAGAAAAAAGATAAAGTTTCAATTAAAGAAGCAATTAAGTTTTCTTTTAAATCAAAAAGATGCAGATCGGTAATGCTTTTTAGCGGATTATTTTATGGTGTTATATGTGTCTTAGCTACATATGAAATAGGCTTAGTTGAAGAATTACACGTTCCAACAGGATATATTGGAATAATGTTTGCTCTTTTAAATGTTGTTTCTGCATTATCTTCACATTCACAAAATAAAGTACATACCACTTTTAAGAATAAGACACTACTTGTTCTTTCTATGATTATTTCAATTGTATGTATACTATCAGGATTTGTAGCAAAACTTGAAATATCTCCACTTGCAATATTAAGTATTTTGGCTTTATTATACATTTTAAAATATTGGGTTGTAGGAGTGTATTCAGTTTTAATATCAAAATATTTGAGCAACTTTACCAACTCTTTAATAGATAGCAAATTATATGCAATTAACAGTTTTGTAAATTCAATTGTAAGTGCTATACTTGGAGTAGCTGCATCAGTGCTTGTAAACTATATTTCAATTCCTGACGCTATGATGATATTTGGAGTTACTATATTAGTTTTATTTACTATATTATTAATTTATATTAAAGATAAATTTGGTTTAAAACCAGAAGAATATTCTGAATATGAAATTCAATATGATAAAAAATAAGGAAGAGTTCATGAATAGTATTGATTTTAAAAACTTAATTTTAAATGCTGAAAAAACAGACGAAAAAATAGAAAAAATAAATATAGATTTTCAAGATGAAATTAGTAATTTAGATATTCTAAATATTGATTTTTCAAATGTTGAGTTTAATAATGTTACGGTGCTTGATTCATCATTTGAAAAGACATCTTTTGTAAATGTAGAGTTTAATAATTGTAATTTCTCTAATACTACATTCGAAAATGTTAGTTTTATAAGATGCAAATTTAAAAATTGTAAATTAACAGGAACTGTTTTTTTAAAATCTAGATTTGATACTAATGATTTTGAAGCTTGTAACCTATGTTATAGCAATTTATCTTTGTCTAACATAAATTCTGTAACTTTTAAATCATGCACTATGAGAAATATGTATTTTGAAGAAAATAAACATAAAAAATTAGAATTTAATGATTCAGATTTAACACAAGTTAATTTTTTCAAAACTAAACTTAAAGATGTTGATTTAACAAGTAATACAATTACAGGATTAATAGTAGGACACGAAGATATTAGAGGAGCTATAATAAATGAATTTCAAGCAATAGATTTGATAATGCTTTTAGGAGTAAAGATAAAGTAAAGGGGGAAACCTCTTTATTTTTTTATTAAAAAAACAAATATTTCCTTGAAAAATAAAGAAAAAAACGATATAATCTACATGAATTTATTCATAGGAGTTTGCTAAAATGATTGATTTAGAAAATAGTGCTAAGAATACTTTTTTTGAATTTGTAAAAAATTATGATGAAACAGAATCAAATATCTCTGTTAAAAAGTATCACAGCATTAGAGTAATGGAAAATTCTATAGAAATTGCAAAAAGTTTAAATTTATCACATGATGATATTAAACTTGCAGGTTTAATAGGATTATTACATGATGTAGCTAGATTTGAACAATGGAAAAGATTCAATAATTTTTCAGATAAAAGAACAGGTTTTGATCACGGAGATGAAGGTTCTAAAATACTAAGTCAAAATAATTTCTTAAGAAATTACATTGAAACTGATGAATATGATGAATTAATAATTAAAGCAGTTAGAAATCATAATAAGTATACTATTGAAGAAGGACTAAATGAAAAAGAATTGCTTTTTGCAAAAATAATAAGAGATGCTGACAAATTAGATATTTTTATGGAATCAGTTGAGAAAATGTATATGACTGAGCAAATGATTATAGACGTAGAAAATTCTTATGTATCTGAAAGTTATTTTACACAATTTATGAATGAAGTACAAATTAAAAGAGTTCCAGATCAAACTGCTCTTGATATGGTAATTTCATATGTAGCTTTTATATATGATATTAATTTTGAATATTCTATATCAATTATTGAAAAAGAAGCATATATTGATGAAATGCTAGATGCATTTGAATATAAATTAGATTCTACAAAAGAACAAATTGAAGAAATTAGAGCTTTTGCTAAGAAATATTTAAATAAAAGATTAGGTAAATAATATGTATTATACTTATATAATTAGATGTGTTGATGATTCTTTATATACTGGAATCACAAACGATTTGGAAAGACGTATGACAGAACATTTCCAAAAAAGTCAAAAATGTGCTAAATATACATTTAGACATAGTGCTAAAAATTTGGAAAGAGTTTGGACATCAAGTGATAGAAAGTTAGCTTCTAAACTTGAGTATCATATTAAAAGACTTCCTAAAATTAAGAAAGAAAATTTAATTAAAGATCCAGAAAAGTTAAATGAGTTTTTAGGAGAAAAACTTGACTGTGATCAATATAAAGTTTTTAAATAAATTATACAAAAGATAACAATAAAGGAGTGAAATTAAGATAAGGGTGATAGTTTAATGGGGAAAACTTATAAAGAACCAATAGAAGAATCTGAAAAAGAGACAACTATTAATGTTTTATATGGAGAAAATTGTTTAGCAATATATACAAACAAAGCAGAATTACAAAAACAATTATGCAAAATATTTGGCGAACCAAATAAAGAACATAAAAAAGGAAAATCTATACTTGGAAGTACATGGATCGTTTCACTTGATGAAAAGAGTAAGATAACTAAAATGATGTTACAAGCCAATATTTTTGAACTATAAATATTAACCAGTCTCTAAAATAGACTGGTTTTTTGTTATATAAAGGAGGAATGGTATTATGAAGTATTTTAAAAAAATTGTAGGAGATAGAGTTTATTTATCACCAAGAAATGTTGACGATGCAGAATTATTTACAAAATGGCTTAACGATTTCCAAACAACAGATTACATTGGAAGAAGTGCAGAAATGTATACTGTTGAAGCCGAAAGAAAATATTTAGAAGAAAATTCAGATAAAAAAGGATCTTTTTGTATTGTAACATTAGATAATGATACTATGATTGGTACTGTTGCGCTTGAAAAATTTAGTTTTACAGATAGAACAGCAACAATGGGAGTATTCATTGGCGATGAAAATTATAGAAATAATGGATATGGAACAGAAGCAATAAGATTAATATTAGAATTCGGATTTAAATATTTAAACTTACATAGTATTAATTTAACTGTTTTAGCATGCAACGAAAGAGCCATTGCTTGTTATAAAAAATGTGGTTTTAAGGAAAATGGAAGATATAGAGAATTACGCTTTGTAAATGGTAGATATGAAGATATCATTACAATGGATATATTAGAACATGAATTTACTGAAAGTTATATTAGAAACAAGAATATATAATAAAAGGATGTTAAATGGAAGAAAAATTAAATA
>JAZSBZ010000077.1:0-22219 GCA_045602645.1 Candidatus Scatovivens sp.
TAATATAAATACCAAGGTAATAGAAAATAAAATTAAAATTGAAAGAGATGATATTGCGTGGATTGGTATTAATATTGAAGGCACGAGCGTATATATTACGATTAAAGAAAAAGAGACAGTTCCAGAAATTAATGATAAAAATGAAGAGTCTAATATTATAGCAAAAGAATCTGGTATTATTACAAAGTTAATAGTAAGAAGTGGTACTCCGATGGTAAAGGTTGGAGATGAAGTAAAGGCGGGAGATATTTTAGTTCAAGGTATTATGAATGGACAATATAAAGGAGAAAGAAATGTGCCTGCAGATGCAGATATTTTTGGAGTAATATTTTTAGAAAAAGAGAAAAGCGAAAAGTTTATGCAAACTGAAAAAATAAAAACGGGTGAAATCGAATATGAAAATTGTGTAAATTTTAAAAAAAATAAAATAAATTTCAATAAAAGGGTTTCAAAATTCCAAAATTATGATACAATAAGGTCAATTAATAAAATCAAATTATTTTCTAATTTTTATCTTCCAATCGAAATTGAAAAAGTGCGATATGAAGAATATGTATTACAAGAGAAATGCTATTCTGAAAAAGAATTGGAAGAGAAGATTCTAAGAGAGTTAGAAGAGGAATTAGAAATAACATATAACATAATGAAATATGATAATAAAAACAAAAGAAGAGATGTAGTAGTTAATAATACTCCAGACGGTTTATCAGTCAAATTAACATACGAAATCCAAATAGAAATTGGAACTAAGGTCGCTAAATAGAAAGGATGGGAATTATGGTTGAGGAAAGAAGTCTGAAGGTTCTTTCGAATGATACAACGTTTTTTAGCAAAGTTTCTAATACTTTAACAAAACTATTAACACCTACCAAAATAGGTATTAATGGATTGATGATTAATATTAAAAGAAGCAGTGCAATAAAAAATTATGAGATTTTTAAAGAATCTGAAGAAACAAGTGATGTTGCTAGAAAAGATCAATATCGTAATAGATATGAAGAAAGTTATACTTTATATCTTGAATCTATTGATAAACATATCATGGATTCTATATATAAAAAAGTAAAAAATAATATGGCTTCAACATTTGAAAAAGATGCACTTTCTAGTTATTACACAATAGTACATTTAAAAGATACAGAATATTTAGAGTATAAATATAGAAAGCAAAAGTTTTTACTTGACTTAGATTATCAAAGCTTATCAGCTAGTAAAAAAGAAAAAATATTAAGTAAATTTAATCCAATCTATTTAGAAAAAATAGATGTTATTTATAAAGGTTTATTAAAAAATTATTCAGTAAAACTTGCTGATGGATTAAGAGCAAAAAGAGTAAATCAAGTTGAATTATATAAGAAAATATTTGAAACATTAGAAGATTATATTAAAAATATTTTACCAATAAAATTAAAAGTTGAAGGTACTGAAAAGTATGAAAAAATTGTTAAAGAATACGAAGAATATGAAAAATTTAATGTTGGTAAATTAGATGAAAAAGATTTTCTAGAGAAAAATATGATTTTACTTGGATTAAGTAGAGTGTTATTTACACATAGCCTACCACTTGTAGCTGCAGAACAATGCTACAATAAGTTATTAAAAGATACACGTAACTTAATTGTTAAAACTAAAATAAATGATAAAAAAGAATCAACATATCAAATATTGTTAGAATTAATTGAAGCATACAATGTGAAATTATTATCAACAAAGGTATATTGGGACAAACCATCTGAACGTGATGATTACAAAAAATTCTGGGATGCTTATAGTAAAACAAATTCTTCTAAGCAAAAAGAAATATTATCACTAAAAAGAGAGTTACATGATACAGCAGATGAATATGAAAGATATGCTGAAATCAGAGCTTTCTATAAAAAGAAATTAGTTGATTTAGGGGCTATGAGAAGTTTGAAAGCTTCATGCAAAACAAGACCAGGACACTTTGTAAAAAAATAAAATAAAAGAAGACGAGCTAAGATTATTCAATGATTTGTTGTTAATCGCTCGTCTTTATTTGTGAAAGGGAATATATGAAAAGATTTGCAGAAATAGAATATGTAAATTTTGAAGAAAATAAGAAATACGAAGAGTTAATCAATTCTGTTTTAGAAGAATGTTTTAAAACAGAAAAAATTGATGATTACAAATTATATATATCAGTTACATTAACAAATCCAGAATATATTAGAACATTAAATAAAGAATATAGAAATATTGATAAAGAGACAGATGTACTTTCTTTTCCAATGTTTGAAAAAACAGAAATTGAAGGTTTAAATGCTTTAGAATTTGAAGAGACTCTTGGAGATATAGTAATTTCAATTGAGAGAGTTGAAGAACAAGCTAAAGAATATGGACATAGTTTTGAAAGAGAATTAGCTTACATGGTTGTTCATGGATTTTATCATTTAATGGGAGAAGATCATATGAATGATGATGAAAAAGCTATAATGAGAGAAAAAGAAGAGAATGTTTTAGGAAAACTTAATATAGTTAGAGAATAAGAAATCTTTTTTGAGGATAAATTATGGATAATGGATGGAAAAATAAAAGTTTTTTTGGATCAGCATTAAATGCATTAAATGGAATTTTGTATTTTATAAAAAATGGTAGAAACATAAAGATTCAATTACTTATTGCTATTTTAGTAATTATTGTTGCAATATTCTTAAAAGTAAGTTTAGTAGAATGGGTAATATTATTTTTAACAATATTTTTAGTACTTGCATTTGAAGTGATAAATACATCAATAGAAAATCTTGCTGATTTATATACAACAGAATATAATGAAAAAATTAAAATTATTAAAGATACTGCAGCTGGAGCTGTGACACTTATTGCAATTGGTGCAGCAATAGTTGGAGTAATCATATTTTTGCCTAAAATATTGGCATTATTAAATTGGTTATAAAATTTTAAATAAAAAATAAAAAAGAGAGGTAATACTTATGAAAAGAAACGTATTAATAATTGTAGTAATTGCAATTGCATTAATTGGCGGATTATTTTTCTACAAAATGGGGTTTAAAGTAGGAGAAACTTTAAAAGAAAATGAAGCTGCTGTTGATGTTGCACAAGAAGGAAGTGCAGGAGAAAAAGCAGTAGAAGAGAAAGACATTAAAATTTTTAATGGTAATGAAAGACCAATCGCATTTATGATAGATAACAACGTAAATGCACAACCACAAGCTTCACTTAATTCAACATATATGGTATATGAAATTATTGTTGAAGGAAATGAATCAAGATTAATGGCTTTATTTAAAGGACAAGATTGTGATTCAGTAGGTCCAATTAGATCTTCAAGACATTATTTCTTAGACTATGCAATGGAAAATGATGCAATATATGCACATTTAGGAATGAGTCCACAAGCTGATGAACAAATGAAAACATTTGGTATAAACAATATTAATGGACAAGCATATGATACTGGTGCAGCTAGAACAGCTACATCTTTATATTGGAGAGCAACACATAAAAATGCTCCACACAATGCTTATACAAACATTCCTTCAATCAAACAAATTGCTAAAGATAAAGGATATAGCTTAACTTCAGAACAAGAAAGCGTATTAAACTATGTTGAAGAAGAAGTTGTACTTGACTCTGAAGATGCAATTGTAGCAAATACAATCACAATTCCATATTCATCAGGACATAAAGTAAGATATGAATATGATGCAGAAACAGGAAGATATACAAGATATTCTAAAGGTAGAATGATGAAAGATGAAGTAACTGGAGAAAAAGTAACAACTAAAAACTTAATTGTAACTTTTGCAGAAAACTATACATTAAATGATGGTGAAAATAAAGGTAGACAAGATGTTGTAACAGTTGGTTCATTAGATGGATATTATATTACAAATGGTAAAGCAATAAAAATTAAATGTAATAAAGAATCTAGATCAGCACAAACAGTTTATACCGATTTAGAAGGAAATGAAATTAAAGTAAATGATGGTAATACATGGGTTAATGTATGCCCAATAGATGCTAACGTTACTGTAGCAGAATAATAAGAAAAGGAATATAAAATGGAAGAATTTAAATCAGGTTTTGTTACTTTAGTTGGTAGAACTAATGTTGGAAAATCAACACTACTTAATGCACTTGTAAAAGAAAAAGTTGCAATTACTGCAAATAAAGTACAAACAACAAGAACTGCAATAAAAGCAATATTAAATGATGAAAAGTATCAAATTATAATTACAGATACACCAGGTATTCATAAGCCAAAAACTAAACTTGGTGAAACAATGGTTGATACAGCTTTTACAATGTTTTCTGAAGTTGATGTTATCTTATTTTTAATTGAAGCTACTTCTGATGAAATTGGAAGAGGAGATAGAAGAATATTAGATAAAATAATTGAAAGTAAAAAACCATGTATTTTAGTAATAAATAAAATAGATTTAGTTCAAAAAGATAAATTATTAAACCTTATAAAACTATATAGTCAAGAATATAATTTTAGTGCAGTTGTTCCAATTTCTGCAAGCAAAGAAGATGGAACAGAACTAATTATTGAAGAACTAGTTAAATTAATGCCAAATGGACCTAAATACTATGCAGATGATGAATATACTGATCAAACAATGAGACAAATGGCTGAAGAAATTATTAGAGAAAAAGCTTTAAAGTTATTGGATGATGAAGTTCCTCATGGAATATATGTTGAAGTTGAGTCATTTAAAGACAGACTAACAACAAAAGGTCAAGAAATTTATGATATTGATGCAACAATTTATTGTATAAGGGAATCTCATAAAGGAATTATTATTGGGAAAGGTGGAAATATGCTAAAACGTATTTCTACATTTGCAAGACAAGATTTAGAAAAAATGCTTGATACCAAAGTTAACCTTAAAGTTTGGGTTAAAGTTAAAGAAGATTGGCTAGAAAAAGAAAATATAGTAAATAAATTTAAATTAAAATAAATACCAGTATAAATCTTCTAAAATTTACAAAAGATATACACAAGTAAAATTTGTGTAAGAAAGGAAAACAGTATGCTAAAAAACATCGCGTGGAATACATTTAAGCAAACTGGAGATATAAATTCATATTTAGAATTTGTAGAAGTAAAAAATATAGAAGAAAATTTGAAGGTAACAATAGATGAAACAAATAAAGGTAAATGGAATAATTATATCAGAAAGTAATATGGGGGATTTTGATAAGATGCTTACTATCTTAACCCCCAATTTGGGTAAAATTGGGTGCAGTGCAAAGGGATCAAGGAGACCGAAAAGTCTTCTTCTTAGCGGTACTCAATTTTTATGTTTTGGAGAATATATGTTATTTAAAGGATCTGATACATATACTATGAATTCGTGTGAAACGATAGAATTATTTTATAATATAAGAACAGATTTAGATAAACTTACATATGCATCGCATTTAACTAAAATAGTTAATGATGTAACAACAGAAAATCAAAATTCATATAATACTTTAAAACTATTTTTAAATACACTATATATGATTTCTGAGACAGATAAAAATTTAGATTTTATAACCGCAGTTTTTAAATTAAGACTTTTAAAGATATTAGGTTTTGCACCAAATATTAGAGAGTGTACATCTTGTATGAAAAAAGAAAATCTGACTCATTTTAGTATTAGAGATAATGGATTTAAATGTAAAGTTTGTAGTAAACAAGATACAGGAGCAATAGAAATTTCAGAAGCAACTAAAAATGCAATTATTTATATTATGGGAGCAGATCCAAAAAAGATTTTTTCTTTTGAACTTTCTGAGACTTGTCAAAAAGAGTTAGAGTTAGTATCTAACATATATTTTAATGAGAAGCTTGAAAAAGAATATAAAATTGAGAAATTATTCTAGAATATCGCTATAATACACAAAAAATTCACTTGCAAATTATAAAGAATACTTATATAATGAGAGTGTAAAAATACATAAAAAGGAGTGGTTATTATGAACATAACAATTACAGGAAAAGAATTAAAAGCAACAGACGCAATTAAAGATTATATTGAGGAAAAATTAGCTAGAATTGAAAAGTATTTTGCAGACGAATCAATTGATGTAACAGCAACAATTAAAAAAGAAAGTGCAGCTTCTGAAATTGCAGAAATGTATATTTCAGTTAAAGGAATGTCTTACAAAGCAGTTACTGAAGATAAAGATTTATATGCAGCTATAGATAAAGACATTGATATATTAGAAGGACAAATTAGAAAAACAAAAACAAAAAGAGAAAAAATGATGAAAGATTCTTCAATCAAACAAATGAACATTTCAGGTGTAGCTGAAGAAAAAACAATAGAAGATGAAGTAATCAAATCATTAACATATGATATAAAACCAATTTCTGTAGAAGATGCAAAATTAAAATTAAGTGAAAGAAAAGGAAATATTTTCTATACATTCGTTAATGTTGATACAGGAAAAGTAAATGTTATTTTTAAATTAAAAGATTCAAATAACTATGGTTTAGTTGAACCAGAAGCTTAAGATAATTAAATATGTATTATTTATTGCCGAGAAGAAATTCTCGGTAATTTTTTTCCAAAATTTACTTGAGTATTATTTTTAAAATTGTACATTCTATAATTAGAAAGCGTGATTGTTTTAAATATTTGATTATTCATATATAGTGTATTATATGTGTGTGATTAGCTATTTTGAATATTTCGTTTTTGATGATATAGATTTGTTTTATTAATTTAAAACATTAAAAAATTTGGAGGTGACTATAATGGCAAGAAGTAACAGAAATGTTGTTCCAGAAGCTACAGATTCATTAGAAAGATTCAAATATGAAGTTGCTAGTGAAGTTGGTGTTAACTTAAAAAATGGTTATAACGGAAATATATCAGCAAGAGATGCAGGTAGAATCGGTGGTAACATGGTTAAAAAAATGATCCAACAAGCTGAAAATCAAATGGCTAATAAATAGTTTGGAGTTGTTAAGAGCAAGAAAACATTCTTGCTCTTTTTATGTTTAAAAAATATAGTTGTCAAAAAATGTTTTAATGATATAATAACAAATGTAAAGGGCAAAGGAGAATGAATATGTATAAATTAATGACAATAGATTTAGATGGTACATTATTAAATTCATATGGTGAAGTATCAGAAGAAACTAAAAAAGCGCTACAAGAAGTAAAAAATAGAGGAACAGAAGTTGTTTTAGCATCTGGTAGACCAATTAGTTCTACAGAAAGTATGGCTGTTGAATTAGGAGTTGATAATTATTTAATTTCTGGTAATGGTGCTGCTGTATATGATATTAAAGAGCAAAAAGTTATTTATGATAGATTCTTGACTAAAGAACAAGTTTTGAAAATTGCTAAGTTGTGTGATAACAATAGTTTCTTTTATAATGTTTATACAGAAGATGAAGTAATTGCTAGTTCTTTAAATTATAATATTCTTTTTTACCATAAAGAAAATGCTAAGAAAATTGAAGAGAGAAGAACACATATTAATGTTGTTCAAAATATAGCCGAATACATAGAACAATCAGGTAAAGAAAAATTCTTAAAAATAACAGTGTGTGATGAATCACAATTTATTTTTAATAGTATTATGAAAAGATTAAAAGAGATAGATGGAATAGATGTATTAGAAACAGCATACATGTCTAGAAAGAAAATTAAAGATGGAACAGATGATGTTGATATACAATATTTTTATACAGAGATAACAAATAAAAATGTTAATAAATGGTCTGCAATAGAATTTTTATTAGAAAAATTGGATATAAAACCAGAAGAAGTAATTTCTATTGGAGATAATTTAAATGATAAGGAAATGATTGAAAATGCTGGGCTTGGAGTAGTAATGGGAAACAGTAATCCGATTATGAAACAATTAGCAGATGAAATTGTTGCAGATAATAATTCAGAAGGTGTTTTAGAAGCAATAAATCGATTTGTTCTAAATAGTTAAAATGATATAAAAAACGATAGAAAAAAAGCTTTAAAAATGCCAATGTAACAATTAAATTACAGTAAAAATAAGTTTTGATTACAAGTGCTCGATTTGTTGATTTCGAGCATTTTTTATTGTAGAATAAAGAAAAATGGTATTTTGAAAAATGCCATCATAGCGTTAAAAATAAAATTTTTTAAAGGGATAAAGGGAGGAACTTATCATGGCAATGAACCCAATGCAAAGAAGAGCTAGAAATTCATTCTTAATAGGATTTTTAGTATCATTAATAATTATGGCTATAGTAGTAGTATTTTTATTAATGAAAATTAAAAGTATTAATGAGGCAAAAGAAGCCTTAGAACAATTACAACAAACAGTATATGTAGCTGCACAAGATTTAGAATCTGGTCAAGTTGTAACATTAGAAGAACATTTTATGATGGATACTGTTCAAACAACAATGGATGTTACTACAGTAGTTGATGAAACTGTATTCCAATTTACAGATGAACTTGGAAATTATACACCAAAATATGCTGAAGATGGAACAGAGCTTACAAAAGAAGTTATGATGAAAGTTAACGTTCCTGCTGGATCAATTGTAACTAAAGATATGTTAGTTGCTACAGGCGAGCAAACAACAGATACAGACAGAATTAAAGAGTATACAATGATTCAATTACCATCACATTTAAAAAATGGTCAATATATAGATATAAGAATGTCTTTACCAACAGGTCAAGATTATATAGTTTTAGCTAAAAAGAGAGTACTTGGATGCGATGCGCAAACAATTTGGATTAAAGTTAATGAATTTGAAATTAACTTAATGAATAGTGCTATTGTAGAATCATATCAAATCACAGGTGCAAGATTGTATTCAACATTATATAGCGAAGCTGGAATGCAAAATGCTTCTCAAGCAAACTATACAGTTAGTAGACAAATATATGAGTTAATGCTTGGAAACCCAAATATATTAGTTGAAGCAATGAATAACTATGCAGCAAAATATAATCATGAACAAAGGGTTAACTATTTTGATTCTATCTTAACTGAGTTAGATAATGATACAAAACGTTCATTAGTTAACACTGGTATTTCTGAAGATAGTGCTGTTATAAGCTCTAATAGACAAGCGTATGTTTCAGAATTAGAAGGAACAGGAGATGTAGGTTATACAGAAGAATAATTCGGGAGGATATTATGAATAGAATTGCTTTTATAGGAAGTTATGATAAAGCTGATATGATAATCTATATTGCTAAAGTACTTACTTTAATGGGCAAAACAGTATTAGTAGTTGATTCAACAGCTTTACAAAAAACTAGATATATCGTTCCGGCTATGGAAGCTTCAAAACAATATATAACAACATTTGAAAAAATAGATATTGCAATAGGTTTTGAAAATTTAGCACAAATTAAAGAGTATAAAACTGCAGAAACAAAAGAAGAATTTAATTACGATTACGTTTTACTTGATATAGATTCATATAAAGGATATGTCTATTTCGGAGTACAACCAGAAGATAAACACTTTTTTATAACTTCATTTGATTTATATTGTTTAAGAAGGGGGTTGCAAGTATTTAGAAGAATTACAGCTCCACTTGAAGTTACAAAAGTATTATTTACAAAAGAAATGCTACCTGAGGAAGAACAGTACTTAGAGCATCTTTCAAAAAATTTAAAAATTAAATGGGATAATGATGTTATATATTTTCCATTTGAATTAGGCGATCAAAATGCTATATTTTCAAATCAAAGAAGTGGAAGAATACGTATGAGAGGAATAAGCCAAACATATGTAGACGGAATAATTTATATGGTTGAAGAACTTAGTGGTGCATCAACAAATGATGTTAAGAAAGCCGCTAGAAATATTGAAAGATAAAGATACACAGGAGGAAAAAGATGCCAATAATTAGTTTTTGGAGTGCAAATCCAAGGGAATCTGGTCAAACATTATCAATTGCAGCTCTAGCAACATATATGGCTATAGAACATAACTATAAAATATTATTAATTGATGCAACATTCAATGATGATACTTTAGAAAGATGTTTTTGGAAAATAAATGAAGGCAAAGATGTAGCTAAAATGTTGAATAAAGGCAAGATGGATATTTCATCTGGAGCTGAAGGTTTAGTTAGTGCAGTAGCAAGTAATAAAACTACACCAGAAATAATCACTAACTATACAAGAGTTGTTTTTAAAAATAGATTAGATGTTTTGTGTGGTTTAAAAACACAAATTCCAGCGGATTTTGAAAAATCATTAATGTTATATAAAGATTTAGTAAAAACAGCAGATAAATATTATGATTTAGTCTTTGTTGATCTAGAAAAAACATTAAAGCAAGATACAACAAAAACTTTATTAGAGACATCTCATGTTATAATTACTAATTTTTCTCAAAATTTAAAACAAGTTGATGAGTATATTAAAACAAAAATAGAAAATTCAAAAATGCTGCCAAAAGATAAGTGTATTACTCTTTTATCTAATGCAGATGAAAATTCAAAATATAACGTTAAAAACGTTACAAGATATGTAAAAGAAAAAGATGTATGCCAAGTGTTATATAATCCAACATTTATGGAAGCAGCTTCAGAGGCTGGAGTTGCAACATACTTCTTGAAAACAAGATTATCAAATTCAGCAAATGATAAAAATTCAGCATTTATAAAGTCAATTGAGCAATTAGCAAAAGCAGTTGATTATAAATTAGAAGAATTAAAATATAAAGCTTAAAACACAATTTTTTTAAAGGGAAGGAGCCTTTAACAATGAATATAACAAATATAATGATGATATTCTTTGTTTTATTTGCAGCTGTTGCTGCCATCGCATACTTTTTAAAGAAAAATAAAAATGAGGCTGTTGAAGAAGCAGTTGAAATCGATGATAAAACATTTACACTAGATAAGATGGTTAAGTTCGTTAAGACAAGACTTGATGAGATTACAAAAATCAACTTATATGATATTGGTTTATCAGAAGAAGAATTAAAAAGAAGAAGAGCAAAGAAATATGAATTAAAAAAAGCATTAAAAGGTTGTACATATGGAGATGTTAACGATAAAAAGTATGTTAAAGAATTAATATATGATTTATTGTCAAAAGAATATGGTGTAGACGAAACAAATATTTCTAAAGCTATTCCTTTTGATACTCCTTCATTATTAACAGCTCAAGATAAATTTGATGTTTTAATTCATGAGTATAAGAAAACATTTTCTTATGAAGCTTTAACTGAAATTATTAAAAAATATAATTTAGCTGCTTTAAAATATGTTGAAGGCGAATCTAAACCTTGTTATGTTATAACAAGTGAAGAAATAGATGATATATATGAACAAGAGCAATTCCACTTAGAGTTTGCTGATAAGCTTGAAATTGTAGTTCAAAGAATATATCAAAAATATAAAGGATTCAGTAGTATTGATGAGATTAGAGATATGAACATAGACGGTGTATCTGGTGGTACATCTGGTTTACCAGAATCATTCTTAAGCCAAGTAGCTCAAACTGATGGAGATTATTTAAAACAAGCTATGGAATCAAAAATTCCAAGAGCCTGCGATGCGATTTGGATATTCTTCCAAGGTAAATCAATTCGTTTAGCGTTCTTATCATTTGGTACAGAATCAGAATTAAAGAGAGTATGTCAAAATATTTATAAATATAATAACCCTGGTCAGTTATCTGACACAAACGGTTTTAAAATTAACGAAATGAAAGACGGTTCTCGTGTCGTTGTTGTAAGACCAAGCATGTGCGAAACTTGGGCATTCTTCGTAAGAAAGTTCGACGTTAAACGTGCTACACTAGAACAAATCGTTAAGTTCCCTGGAAAAGAGGAAACAATTGAACTTTTAAAATTCCTTGTTAAAGGAGCAAGAATTATAGCTCTAACAGGAGAGCAAGGCTGCGGTAAAACAACTATGCTGATGGCTATGATTGAAAATATATATGAAACAATGAACCTTCGTATCACTGAAACGGCGTTCGAGCTTCACTTAAGAAAGATATATCCTACAAGAAATATCGTTTCAATGCGTGAAACTGAAACAATTTCTGGACAAGACTGTCTAGACGTTCAAAAGAAGACTGACGGTTCTGTTAACATCATCGGTGAGGTTGCTACTGACCCCGTTGCATCTTGGATGATCCAATCAGCCCAAGTTGCTTCAAAGTTTACACTATTTACTCACCACGCTAAAACATTCCCTAACTTAGTTACAGCACTTCGTAACTCAATGCTTAGAACTGGTGTTTTTAAAGATGAACAAACAGCAGCAGAGCAAGTAGTTCAAGTTTTAAACTTTAATATACACTTAGTAAAAGACTTTAGAGGTAGACGTTATATTGAGAGAGTAACAGACTGCGTTCCTGTAGAAGAAAGAAATGAATATACATTTGATCATAGAAAAGAAAAAACATTAGAAGGAAAATTTGATAAATTTTTCGATAATGCTACAATATTCTTTACAAAACAAACAAATAGAGAGTTATATAAATATCATAACGTATTAGAATTCGCTGATGATTCATATGTTTTAACAAATCCTATTTCAGAAGAGAATATTAGAGGAATGAGAGAAAACATGAATGATGCTGACGTAGTTGCATTCGATGCTTTCTTAGAGAGAAATTGGGGAATTAAACCTCCAAAATTACCAACATATGATGAAAACGGAAATGAAGTAGTTGAACCAGAGAAAAAAGTTGAAGAGAAAAAAGAAGTTAAAATTGAAGAACAACCAAAAAAACCTTCAACAGCTGAAGGACAACCTCAAGTAAAAAAAGTTGCTCCACAAGCTACAGCTCAACCACAAGCAACTGCAGTTCAAAAACCACAAGTTGCTACAACTGCACAACAAGTGAAAAAAACAGCACCAGGAAACGATGCTAAAAAACAATAAAACCAATATAAAAGCCTAAAAGGAGGACTTTTAGATGTCAAATCAAGTGATAATGTATTTAATGGGTGGCGTTGGTGCATTATTTGGTATTATTGTTATTGCATATTATATAATGTCACAAAAAATGCAAAACAAAAATACCAAATATGTAGCACAGTTAGTTGAAGGTACAAAGAAGTCTTCATTTAGCATGGATATTTTTTATCAAAAATTCTATGTTAGATGTGCAAGATTTCCATTCATTAAAAGATATGCATTAAAATTGAGAAGAAGACTTGAGATTTTAAACTTAGAAGATGAATTTATTACAAGAAAGCAAGTTGCTCAAATTATATTTAAAGCACTATTAATGATAGTCCCATTAACAGGTGTTGTTATATATATGACATATACAAATTACCTGTTAATGTGTTCGCTATTATTATTTGAAATATTCTTTCTTGAAACTGTTCTAGAAGGAATGGTTGATAAAGTTGATAATAAAATTTTAAGAGAACAATTAGATTTCTTTTCAGAAATTAGACATGCATATCATGAATTTAACATGGTTGAAGAAGCTATTTATGAAGTAGCTCAAGATGATGAAAAAGATGTATCTAGACAAGCTGAAAAGATCTATGAAATACTTATTTCAGATGATCCAGAAACGGAACTTGAAAAATACTATGATATAGCTCCAAATAGTTATCTTAAAGAATTTGCCGGAGTTTCTTATTTAACAAAAGAATTTGGTGATAGAAAAGATAAAGATGGTGCGTCATTATACTTAAAGAATTTAAATAATATAACACAAGAGATGCAAATTGAAATTTTAAAAAGAGATAAATTAGATTATGTGTTCCAATCACTTTCTATGATATCAGCTATACCAATATTATTCCTTGATATTGTTAAAGGATGGGCTATTAGTCAGTTCTCATTTACAAGATCTTTCTATAATGGTACATCAGGATTTTTAGTGCAAGTTGCGTTAATTATATTAACATTCTTAAGTTATATGCTTACAAGAAAGTTAAAAGATAATGGTAGTGTTAATACTACTGTTAACTTAGATAATCCTTGGCAAGCAAAACTTTATAAAAATAAATATGCAAAGAAATTTATTGATTTATTTATTCCAAAACAAGGAACAAAAGAATATAGAAAAACAGTACAATTATTAAAAGATTCAGCATCAAAATTAAAGCTAGAATGGCTTTATATTAACAGATTAGGATCTGCCTTACTAGGTTTTGTTATTGGTATTGTAGTTTTATTTGCAGCACATCAAATGGCTATTAATTATCAATTTACTGAACCAACAGCTGATTATAACTTACTTGGTTCAATGAATGAAAAACAAGAAGCCAAGGCGATGGAAGTAACAAAAAAAGATAATTATTTCTTATATAAATATCAACATGATTATGATATAACAATTGAAGAATTACAAGAAGATATATTAGAATCAGAACAATATGCTGATATAAATGAAAATGAAGTTGAAACTGTTGTTAATAGAATTTGGGATAAATTACAAATAGTTCAATCTTCATATATTAAATGGTTTGAAATCCTTATTGCATTAGTAATAATGGTTATTGGATATTATTTACCTATTGGTCTATTATTCTTCCAAAAGATAATGAGAAAAATGGATATGGAAAATGAGGTAATGCAATTCCAAACAATTATATTAATGCTTATGAAAATTGAAAGGGTTAACGTAGAAATGATTCTTGAGTGGTTAGAGAGATATGCAAATATCTTTAAAGAACCAATCAGTAAGTGCGTTAACAACTATGAAGCTGGAGCGTGGGAAGCTCTTGAAGAATTGAAGAATGATATATCATTCCAACAATTAATTAGAATAGTAGAGAGTTTACAAGCTGCGGTTGAGCAAATCCCAATTAGAGAAGCTTTTGATGAGCTTGATACAGAAAGAGCTTATCACCAAGAGAAGAGAAAAGAATCAAATGAAAGAATGATAGCAAGAAAATCAATGATTGGTAAGGTTATTGGTTTCGCACCAATGGTATGTTTATTTGTTGGATACTTAATTATTCCACTATGTTTAATTGGTATGACAAGTATGACAAGCGCATTCTCTCAAATGTCTGCTATGGCATAGAAGAAAGGAGTAAGTATGGAAAATGCAGCAAAAGCGTTAGAAATGGCGGCAGGTGTACTTTTAGCAGTATTACTTATGGCTGCAGTTTCATATTTCTTTAGTAATATTAGTGATATGCCTACACAAGAAGATGAACTTATGGAGGCAGAACAATTATCTAAATTTAATCTTGAATATGAAGTATTTCAAAAAAATGCAATGTATGGAGTAGATGTTATTTCATGTTTGAATAAAGCGAAAAGCAATAATGAAAAATATGTAGAAGGAGATTTCTTAGCAGGTGTTGCATATGGTGACAAATATAAAATAGAAGTTTGTGTAAGAATAGATTCACCATTAGAAGAAACAATGGAAATTTTCTATTATGAAAGCTTTGATCCTGTTACGAAACTTCCTGTACATAAATTAAAACCATTATATGATTTTTCTACCAATATAATATCGATGAGAGATGCCGGGTTCTTTAACAAAAATGTATTAAATGCAAATAATACATATACTAACTATACTCCAGATATGGATATAGTAGAAGCGGCTGAAATGTATGAAAAATTAGATACAAATGGTAAACATATAATTCCAGGTGGGGGAAGTACTAAATTTAAGAATCCATCTGATGGTAATGAATATAATTATTATTCATTACAAAAAGATAAGGAATTAATTGCGTTACTAGAATTTACTGATACAATGAAAATAACAAAAAATAATTTAGATGATTCTACAAAAGATAAATGGAGTTATGCGGTATGGACAACTGCTGCATATAATCTAAAAACTAAAAAATTTAAATGTGATTATCTAGGATATAATGAAGAAACAGGAAGAGTAAATACAATTTATTTTTCAGAATTATAAAATTATTAGGAGAAAATTATGGAGAATGCTTCAAAAGCATTAATAATGGCTGCAACGGTTTTACTTTCATTATTATTAGTAGCTGTATTTATTAATGTATTTAGATCTGGAGCGAGTGTAAATGAGTCTTATGATAGACAACAAATTTCAGCTCAACTAGAATTATATAATGCACAGTTTGAAGATCATAACGTTCAATATAATACAATTATGGACTTAATTACTGTAGCTAATTTAGCATATAGTGTTAATGAAATGGTTGGATATGATGAACTTTCTTCTGTAAAAGTTGAATTAGTTCTTGGAAACAAAACTTTTACAATTCCTAATGAAGATCCAAACCTAGGAAAAACAAGATCACAAATCAATGAGTTAAAAGAAAAAGGTGAATATTACGAAAGAAACAAGATATTACTTGGAACTAAAGTAATTGATATTTACGATTTGTTAGATAAACCTATGAATGATCCAAAATTAAATATTTCTTTTAGTAATGGACCGTTTAATTCAAAAGATAAATTAACAAAAACTTTTTTTGGAAATATTACTTATGATAAAACATATATGAATCCATTTACACAAACAATGGTTACTGAAACTGTAACAGAGCCATACACAGTATATAAGTATGTTTTTGATTGTGTTGAAATAACTCATCATGAATTAACTGGTAGAGTTGCTTCAATGAAATTTGAAAGAAATACTACAATTCCTTCAAGTGATCCATTACATTGGAAAACAGATTATGATAAATAATTTTTATTGTAAAAAATATATAGAAATGGTATAATAAATTAGAATTTTATGAAGAAGATAGTTTGTTTAATTTTAATAGCAGTCGTTGTTATAATTTCAATCTTTTTTATGAATTTTAAAGAAGATGAAATTAAAAACATAAATGTTAACAAATTTAATTTAGAATATGAATATTTCAATAAAAAATCATTAAATGGCTTGGAAGTTGCTAGTGTTATTAATATGGCAATTGATAATAATGAAACATTAAATATAAAAAGAAATGAAAAAGGTTTTTATATTTTAGATGATGAAAAAAGTATTGAAATATATATAAATCTTAATACGGAAGATACATATAAGATGGAAACTTTATATGGTCTTGGTATGAAAAAATTTGTTGAAGCTTTTGGCTCTGCAGAATTTGAATGTACAAGTATTGAATATCATGAAAGTACCAAAAGAATTGCTTCTATGACTTTTGAAGCGAAAGAATACTAAAGTTGTTTTTAATGTTACTATAGCAAGTACATAACTGTCTATAGTTATTAAAATATAAAAAATCTAAAGAAAAACAAGGAGGAAAGAAGTTATGGAGAATGCTTCTAAAGCACTTTTAATAGCGGGTGCAATTTTATTATCTATCTTAATTATCGCTATTGGTATGTTTATTTACAACAGTGCGCAATCAACAATTAACAACTCAATGCAATCAATGTCAACTCAAGAAGTTCAAGCTTTCAATAATGAGTTCATGAGCTTTGAGGGAAAACAAACAGGTTCAAATATTAAAGCTATGATTGGTACATTAATCGCTAATGCTAACACATATAGAGATGAACCAGCTAAAATTCCTGGACTTGTATTTGACAAAATTAACAATACAAAAAAAGTATCAGACAATAAAGCAACAGTAGCAGCTACTATTGCATTTAATGATTCAGGTGCTCTTGTTAAAATACCACCAGCATCACAACCAGCAAACTATGTTTCAGCATTAAATGTTATTAGAAATTATGTTGAACCAAAACACCAATATTGGGTAACAATTACTAACCAAGATAATGGTATTATTGATGCTATTCTTGTAACATATGAAGCTTCAACACAAGGACCAGCAGATGCATTAACAGATTATATTAATGGTGATATGCATACAAAACACTTAGAAGCAGCAAAATAATTAATATAAAATTAAGTTAAATTAATTCTAATCAAAAGTGGTTATTATAACCACTTTTGATTAAGTATTTTAAAATAAAGAAAGGGAATAAATATGGATGATAATGCTTCACATGCACTATTAATGGCTTTCTCAGTTATTATATTTGTTTTTGCTTTAGGTATTGCTATGGCATTATTTTCTCAAGTTTTAACTACAGCCGATACATTAGTGTATTATTCTGATTCAACAAGATATTATGATAATATAGAGCTTGTAAAATTCTGCACAGCTTGTGGTGAAGCTGCGTCACTTGATGAGTCTGAATGTAAAAAATGTAAAGTTGCATTTGGTCCAATAGATGAAGACGCAACAATATTAAGAGGTACAGAGAGATATGTTGGGGCTGAAACTATTATTCCTACTTTATATAGATATTATAAAGAAAATTTTTGTGTTAAAATCTATGATGCTAGCAATAATTTAATTCAAGTTTTTGATGTTAAACTTGAAGGCGACGTTCGTAATGCTATTGGAGATATGTCAGCAACAAATCGTGATTCTTTAACTTCATATAAACAAGTAAAAAATAATGCATTAACTGAACTATATAATGATGATGATAAAGAGTATTATTTATTTGGAGCACCATGGTTAGGTAGCACAAAAGATTTAAAAGCTAGAGTTGATTATTTCGTAAATGGAGATGCGGGATATATAAATAATATTTTCGTTAATTATGAAAATAATTTATTTGCAAAAGCTAGAGAACAAAATATTCAATTTAGAGAACAATTTATAAACTATTCTTATTCAGGAGAGACTTTTACAACTGATGATGGAGATGAATTAGTTGATGGTGCAAGTGATAAGGATAAAATTGTAATTATATATACATTAACACAAAACCCAGTTTAAAAAGGAGGACTATATAATGAGTGATACTTTAATAACAGTTGTTGCTATACTTTTAGCTGCGATATTAATGTTTATTTTCCCATTATTATCAATTTCAGAAAGAGGAGATGATATCTCACAATTATCAGTTCAAACTGCTACAATAGAGTTTGTTGATAATTCAAGAGCTGTAGGTAAAATTACTATGGATCAATATTCAAAATTAATTAGTACAATTTATGCTACAGGTAATACATATGATGTAGAAATGGAAGTTAAAGTTTTAGATGAAAATGTTGGTAAAAAATCAGCATGGACACAAGGAACTGTAATCGGAGAAAACGTATATTATTCAATATATACTTCACAAATCGTAGAGTCACTTGAAACAAATGGTGTTTACGTTATGAAAGAAGGAGATATTTTTTCAGCTAGTGTAAAAAACACAAATAAAACTATGTCTCAAACAATTAGAGGGGTATTTTATTCTATAGCTGGTAGTGATGTGTATTCAATTGCTGCACAACACTCAGGAGTATGTACAGCTAACGGTTCATATTAATTATAAAGGAAGTTATTAATGAAGTTACAAGGATTTGGTATAATATTTGCTTTAATTGTATTACCACTTATATTAGTATTAACGTATTACATACAATTGCAAATAGATACATTAAGTATACAAAAATCATATGATTCAAAATTAATAGACTCAACAGCTGATGCTTTATCTGCATTTGAATTAAATACAGCTAATGAAGATTTTTCAACTGTATCAGATTCATTACGTTCTATTACAGAAGCTTCTTGTAATGTGTTTATTACAACATTAGCTACAAACTTAGGAATGTCAAATGCAAGTAAATCACATATTGAGCCTTATGTTCCTGCGCTTTTATATACATTATATGATGGATATTATATTTATGCGCCAACGCAAGTACCAAATGTGTTAACTAATGATGATGGTGTAGCTTTATCAGTTGGTGATTTAGGTGTTAAAATTTCTGGAGGCTATTATTCATATGATCCAGAACCAAAGAGATTAAGCGAACTTGCTATAGATGATCCTAATCATGAAGATCCAGATGTTAATGATTATATTTCAGCCAAGCAATTAGAAAACGCAAGCCATAATCTTGAAGATTATGGTCAATTATTATATGTTTCAAAAACAAATAAAAATTTATATACAACTAATATAGAAGATGCAGAAAAAGTAACGAAAAATATTTTAAAAACATATATGTTATATTCTGCAAGATATAAACAAGATGATATAGATGCAGATGTTACGGTTGTTTATACTTTAGATAATTATTTAACTATTAATGGAAGTATTAGAGATGAATATTATTCAAAGTCTGGATATTTAATTCCAAAAGATTCTGTTAAAGTGTTTTTAAATGGTGCAACAAATGCCGATGATTTATATAGATATAATCAAGACGTAGCAAAGAAAATTATAGAAGAAGGTAATAATTTTAAGGTCGTTATTTGCGATGAAAATGGCAATGAGAATGCATCTTTTACAAATGAAACAAATGAAAGATATGAAGATTTAAGTCAAAGTGTTGACTTTTTAAATAATAGAATTCAAAAATTAAGAGAATACAAAACATTATTATTTGATGATGCAGATAAATTAGCTGCAGGAAAAGCAGCTGTTGCAGAACAAGCATCTTTAATGTGGAACAGATTTGGAGATCCAGCGATAAATGGATATATTGCTCCAGTAGATGCTAATTCGATTTATAAAATGTGTGATGTTTTAATAGAAAATTCTTATGATTTATTAAATCAAGTTACATATAAAATGGATGTAATTTCAGCAGGTGTATATTATGCAAGAGCAGCAATTTTTTCTAATTGGGTTCATACTGAACTTGATGGATTAAGAGAAAATTCAATTGTTGAAATTTCAGGACAAGATTATAGAACTATTGTTGGTGATCAAAAAGTTGATGAACTTGTATATGATTTTGATAGTACAGATAATATATTTGATTTAAAAAGATCAAAATCTGCTGGAGGAACAACAACTGAAAGAGATACAGATATAAATTATGGTTATGTAGAAATTAATAAATCATCAGTTTTTTATACTCATAAACATGCTGTAATTAGAAATTCAATTCAATATAATTTAAATTTAGCAATGTCAACATATAATGCAAGTATGTCACTTCCTGGACATGATTATCAAATGCCAGTTCTTCAAAATGAAGAATGGGAACAAATTCTTGATAATGTTTCTATAGTGTCATTTATGCAAGGATTTAAATGTGGTCTAAAGACATATAATAATTATAAAGTTGTTTCAAGTACAAACAATGAAATTGTTGTTAAAACTGAAAATATGTTCTTTGTCAATAAAGATTTATTAAATGATAGAGATTCAGAATATCATAGAATTAATTGTGCAAAATTATTAGATATTAATAATCCAGCTGATAAATATATAGCATTTTCATCAAAAGAAGTTAAGTATGATAAACAATATGATAAAAATAGAATGTATGCATATGTATATGATCATATGAATTTAGCTTGTTATCATTGTGTAAATGATTATAATAATAAAAGAATAAATCTTTTTGATGAAACAGCTGATAATTATGAGGATGTTGTAAATTTAAGAAAAGCATTTTATATAGGAATTGCTAAAGAAAGAAATAATACATATAAATTAAATTCTGTAGTTGAATCTGAAGGATATGAAATTGTATATCTTCCAGGATCAAAAGATCCTAATACTGCAATTGCACATCCAATATTAAAATCTTCTAAACATCCTATGAAGAAAGTAAAGGCTATAGAAGTTACAGTTGGAACAGCATATGCTACAGACTTAAATGAAACGATTTTAACTTATGAACCATTTATATTAAATGGAACTGAGAAACAAAAGATTACTTCATCAGTATATTCTATACCTACAAATTCAATAGAGAATCATACAATGGTAATAGAAGTAGATCCAAATTTAGAAGGTAGTAAGTCTGATAAACTTGTTTCAAAAGGATCATTGTATTTTGAGATAAAACAACAACAATCATCATCAACATATGATCCTAATACAACAATTGATACTCCACCTGAAGGAGAAGGAACAGAAGCAGATTATTATGCTGAAAAAGATAAAATATTTAAGAGTTATATAAAAGAAATTAGAGTAATTTATAAATAAAATAATAATAATTGGTTAATATAGTTTTATGAAAATTAGAATTATATTAACCATTATTTTTTTGTCTTTTTTTTATATGTATGTTGCAAATATCACATTAATTCCAAACAATTATGTTTTACTAAAAGATGATGAAATAGAATTAAAAGTGCTTCCAGGGATAACTTTAAATGAAAGTATAAAGACTTTTAATATAGATAAAGAAGAGAATATTGACTCTAATTTAGAAATTAGTTTATTTGGAAAAATTCCAATAAGAAATGTAGAAATTACAAGACTAAATGAATTAGAAATAGTTCCTGTTGGAAAAGTTGTAGGTCTTAAATTATATACAGATGGAGTTTTAGTTGTTGGAATGTCTGAGGTTGAAAATATTGATAATAAGCTTGTAAAACCATATGATAAAACAGATATAAAAGAAGG
>JAZSBZ010000078.1:0-6368 GCA_045602645.1 Candidatus Scatovivens sp.
TGTGCAAGATATACATTTCCATTTTCAATTAATGGTCTCATATATCTAAAGAAGAATGTTAATAAAAGTGTTCTAATGTGAGCACCGTCAACGTCAGCGTCGGCCATTATAATAACTTTACCATATCTGATTTTTGTAATATCAAATTCTGGTCCAATTCCTGCACCAACTGCTAAAATAACAGGATTTAATTTATCATTTCCATATATTTTATCAGCTCTTGCTTTTTCTACGTTAAGCATTTTACCCCAAAGTGGTAAAATTGCTTGGAATTTTCTATCTCTTCCTTGTTTAGCACTTCCTCCAGCAGAGTCTCCCTCTACGATGTATACTTCGCACTCATCAGCGTTTTTACTACTACAATCTGCAAGTTTTCCTGGTAATGTAGATGTTTCAAGTGAATTTTTCTTTCTTACAAGTTCTCTTGCTTTTCTAGCAGCTTCTCTTGCTCTTGATGCACTTATACATTTTTCAAGTATTGCTTTTGCTATATTTGGATTTTCTTCTAAGAAGTTAGCTAAATGTTCATTAACCATTGATTGAACAATACCTGCAACTTCACTATTTCCTAATTTTGTTTTTGTTTGTCCTTCAAATTGAGGCTCTTTTACTTTTACAGATATAACTGCTGTTATACCTTCTCTAATATCATCACCTAAAAGATTAGCATCTTTATCTTTTAAAATATTTTTATCTCTAGCATAATCATTAAATACTTTTGTTAAAGATCTTTTAAATCCTTCTAAGTGAGTTCCACCTTCTATTGTATTGATATTATTTACGAAAGTATAAATACTTTCTGAATAACTTGTTGTATATTGAATAGCAATTTCAACTGGGAAATCACCATCTTTTTCAATATATATTGGTGTTGGATGTAATTTCTCTTTACTTCTATTTAAATATTCAACAAAAGAATTTAAACCACCTTCAAAATGGAATTTATTAGTTCTTGGAACTTCTTCCCTTTGATCTTCAATTTCAATATTTAATCCTTTTGTTAAGAATGCCATTTCTCTAAATCTATTCTCTAAAACATCATATTCATATTGTAATGTTTCAAATATTGTGTCATCAGCATAAAATCTAACTTTTGTTCCTGTTTTATTAGAATCTCCGATTCTTTGTAATGGTTTAACAGTTTTACCTCTTTCAAAGCTCATTTGGAATAATCCACCATCTCTTTGAATTGTAACTTCTGTCCATTCAGATAAAGCATTAACAACTGAAGCACCAACTCCGTGTAGACCTCCAGATACTTTGTATCCACTATCTCCACCAAATTTTCCTCCAGCATGTAATACTGTATAAACTGTTTCAGCAGCAGATAAACCTGTTTTTTCATGTTTATCAACTGGAATACCTCTACCATCATCTTCTACGCAAATGATATTTCCAGGTTCTATTGTTACTTTAATATTTTTACAATATCCAGCTAAAGCTTCGTCTACAGAGTTATCTACTATTTCGTATACTAAATGGTGTAGTCCTCTTACAGAAACACTTCCTATATACATACCTGGTCTTTTTCTTACAGCTTCTAGTCCTTCTAAAACTTGTATTTGTTCTGCATTATACTCATGCTCGAATTTTTCCATTTTTTCCTCCTAACGTTATATCATTCTCTTTGAAATAGTATTAACACCTATATTGGTGATATATGCTTTTCTTTTTCCTTGGTTTTCTGTTAATATAAATGATTTTGCTTTATTATCAGATACTTTGATAATATTTCCATCTTCATCTAAGCTACTGTACATAGCTTTATATTCTTTTGTGTTTTTAACATAATCAATATTAAATATTCCAATGATTTCATTGTTTTTTACAATATAATCTTTTCCTATATGTAAATACATACTATCAGTCCTTTCCTTTAGATCATTTTACATATTCCATTTTCAACGAAATATTCAGAAAAATCTGTATTTAAATTTATTCTATCAGTACAAGTTATAATAACTTGGCTTCCTTTAATATTCTCTAAAAAGCTTTTTCTTCTTACTTCATCAAGTTCAGACATAAAATCATCTAAAAGTAGAATTGGTGTATCATTAATTTCTTCTTTAACGATATCAAGTTCACATAGCTTAAGTGTAAGAATTGCTGTTCTTTGTTGCCCTTGTGAACCAAATATAGATACAGGTCTATCATTAATATATATCATAAAATCATCACGATGTATACCAATAGCTGTATATCCCCTTTTTATATCTATATCTCTAGTTTTCCTTAAGTTTTCTAAAAAAGATTTTTCATCTTTACTATTAGAAATGTACTTAATTTTTATGTCCTCTTTTCCACTTTTTGTTATCAAATTGTGGAAAACATTTATCTTTTCTGAAATTTTTTCTATAAAATATTTTCTATATTCAAAAATTTTATATGAATACTCTGCAAGTTGTTCATCCCAAATGTCTAACATATTTGCAGGTTTATTTTCATATTTAATTTGTCTTAAATAATTGTTTCTTTGTTCTAAAGTCTTATTATAAGTATTAAGCAAATGAATATAATTAGGCTTTAAAGAACTTATTAACATATCTAAGAATTTTCTTCTTCTTTGAGGAGATTCTTTTATAATATCAATATCATCTGGTGTAAAAATAACCACATTAATCTTACCTAAAATATCACTTATTTTAGATTGTTTTACTCCATTAATAAAAAATGTCTTTTTCTCCCCTATTTCACCTTTTATTTTGCCTTCTCTATCAGACTTCTTATAGGAAATCTCAACTTTTGCTAAAGTTTCATCGAACTTTATTAAATCTGCATCTTTTTTTGCTCTAAAAGATTTCCCATAAGCACATAGAAATATTGCTTCAAGAATATTAGTCTTCCCTTGAGCGTTATTTCCATATATAACATTAATGTTATTATTCAATTTTATTTCTTGGTCTTTGTAATTCCTAAAATTTTCTAATAATATACTACTTATATACATATTAATTACCTTATAAAAGCATTATGCCCATAAGAAGCCCCATACAAATCCTAAAACAGCTTTAACAATTATATATACGAAAGCTATTAATATAATTGATCCAAAGATCAAACCTACATTAATTTTTACATTTGTTTGTTCATAAATTTTTTCTGATATACCATCAAATTTACTTGTTAACTTAAAAAATAAGTCACTAGCTTTCTCATAAAATGCTTTAAATTTTTCTCCCATTGTATCCTCCAAAAAACTTTGTTTATCTAATGTGTTATCCACTTTTAATGCATAAAATGTGGATAACTAATCTTTCATTTTAATTGGTAATATCATGTATAGATAATCACCATCTTCAACTGGTTTAATTATACATGGAGATCTATTTGTTCCAAATTCAATATATACTTCTTCATCATCGATAGCTTTTAATGCATCTAAGAAGAATCTTGGGTTAAATCCTATTTCTAGTTCTTTACCTTCTGTTTCAACATATATTTCTTCTTTAGCATCTCCAGTTTGGTTAGCGCAAGAAATTGTTACTTTTCCTACTTCTATATTAATTTTAACTGGATATTTCTTTTCTTTTTCTATAGAAGATGATGAGATAAGTAAAATTCTCTCAAAACAGTTTTGAATATTGTTTTTATTAACTTTTACTCTTGTTTCCCAGTTTTGTGGAATTGTATTTGAGTATTTTAAGAACTCTCCATCTAATAATCTTGTTACTATCTTACAGTTTTCCATTTCAAATAAAGCTTGATTTCTTGAAATACCAATTTTAACAGTATCAAAAGAATCAGATATAATTTTATTTACTTCATTTAATGTTTTACCTGGAATAACACTGCTAAATGAACTTGGCATCTCTAAAAGATTCTTATTCTTAATAGCAAGTCTGTATCCATCAACTGCAACAACATTTAATTTATTTTCATTTACTTCAAATAAACATCCTGTAAATATAGGTCTATTCTCTTCTGTACTTACAGCGAATATTGTTTTTCTAATCATATTTTTTAAAGTAGTTTGTTCTACTTCTATAGAGTTATCTACATTTATTTTAGGTAACTCTGGAAATTCATCAGGATTCATTGTAGCAAGTTTATATAAAGAACCTTCACATTCTATTTCTAATAAGTTATTTTCATTTATAGTAAGTTTTATTTCTGTAGAAGGTAATCTTTTAATAATCTCACTAAACATAGTAGCATTTACTACTGTATTTCCTTGTTCTTCTATTTGTGCTTCTAATATATATTCTATTCCTATCTCTAAGTCATAAGATGTTAATTTTAATTCATTATCATTTGTTTGAATTAATATTCCTTCTAATACAGGCATTGTTGTTTTAGAAGCTACACCATTTATAACTGATGAAATACCTTTAAGGATTTTTTCTTTTTCACAAATAACTTTCATTTCTTTCTCCTTTAAATTAATAATATAAATAGTAGTATTAGTATTAGGTGTTGTGGATTTGGTGGAAAACTTCTCAAAGTCCCTATTTCCCTAACAAAAAGTATGTGTAAAACTTTGTGAATAAAACTTCTTTTTGTCCACACTATTCAATATCATTTGTGAATTACTAGTTATTAACAACTTTTATACAGGTTTTTCACACTCTATTGTGGATAACCTTTCTCGCTATTCCGTAAGAGTTAATAGCTCGTCTTTTGTAAAAAAAGATGTTTGGTAAACAATGTTTTTGTTTAATACCAAATTTCCTTTATATTTAAATTAATTTGCATCTTGGATTATGTTTTTCACACTTTCCACAATTAATTTTGTGTTTGTTTTTTCTTTTAGTTCTTTTTCGATTTTTGTTACGGCATGCATAACTGTAGTGTGATCTCTATTACCAAAATCAGCTCCTATTTTTGGATAAGACATTTGTGCTACTGTTCTACATAAATACATAGCAATTTGTCTTGGATATGCAATGTCGTTTGATTTTTTTGTAGATATTAAATCTTTCTTATCTATATTAAAGTATTTTGATACTACTTCTTGTATGTAGTCTGCAGAAATAACTTTTTCTTTTTGAAGAACTATATCGTTGATAGCTTTTTCTGCTATTTCAATTGTTATTTGACTATGTGTTAATGCTGCATAAGCCACTATTTTATTTAGGGCCCCTTCTAATTCACGAATATTTGAGTCTATTTTTGTAGCAATTACAGATAGAATGTAATCATCAATGATTATTTTATCTGTTTGTACTTTCTTTCTTAATATAGCAAGACGTGTTTCATAATCAGGCATTGAAATATCGGCTAGTATCCCCCATTCAAATCTTGATTTTAAACGTTCTTCTAATAATGGAATATCTCTTGGTGGTTTATCACTTGAGATTATAATTTGTTT
Organism: Candidatus Scatovivens sp.; assembly: GCA_045602645.1. Lineage (GTDB taxonomy): Bacteria > Bacillota > Clostridia > TANB77 > CAG-508 > Scatovivens. Next base: position 5,309 of record JAZSBZ010000078.1, read on the forward strand.
TCCATTTTGATGAAGTGTGTTAAATGTATGGAAGAACTCCTCTTGCCCCATTTTCTTTCCGGCTATAAATTGAATGTCATCTATTAATAATACGTCTATGTTTCTGTATTTACTTCTAAATAATTCATTTTTATAATTAACATCTTTAATAGAGTTAATTAATTCGTTAATAAATTGTTCTGAAGTTACATATAAAATCTTTGTATTTGGATTTGTTTGTATAATTTTGTTTCCAATTGCATGCATAAGGTGAGTTTTACCAAGCCCTACACCACCATATATAAAAAGTGGATTATAAGCAGTTGCTGGTGACTCAGATACTGCGTATGCTGCAGCTTGAGCAAATTTATTGTTATTTCCAATAACAAAGTTATCAAATGTATATTTTGGATTTAAAAAACTGTTACTATAGTTTTCTGTATTTACAAAGTCTGTTTTCTCCTCAACTATTGGTTGACTTTGGTTATCTTCTGTTTTTTCTATGATCCTAATTTCACAAGTTTTATTTGTGATAAAGTTAAATGTATTAGATACTAAATCAAAAAGTCTTGATTCTATAGCATCTTTTTGCATTTTTGAAAGAGCAACTAAAACGATTTTATTATCGTTTATTGATTCAATTTCCAAACTTTTTATCCAAGTTGTATATGAAATTGTTGTCATTTCTTCTTTTAAAAGATCTTTTGCTTTTGTAAGTAAGTCGTTCTTATCAGAATACATTTCTCAAGAAAACCGTCCTTTCTATAGTATTTTTTATCCACAAGCTTTTCCACATGAAGTTTTGTAATATGCTTTATTTAAAGTGTTACGGATATCAACATTCTGTGGAAAACTATTTTTTTGTCTTTTTATCCATTGTGTTCATATAATATCAAAAATTTTTTTAAATATCAAGCAAAAAAATGAATTAAAATTTAAAAATTTTTCTTTAAATTGTTTCTTATATAAAAATGATTAAATTATATAAAAAAATACTCTCAAAGTATTGATAAATTTTGTGAAACGCTTGACTTTTTTAATAACTTTATAGTATAATGTGAAATACTTGTGGATAAATTGA
>JAZSBZ010000079.1:0-10388 GCA_045602645.1 Candidatus Scatovivens sp.
AAAAAATATGGAAAGAAAAATAAAAGAAGAAAAGGGATTTCTATCGATATTCGTAATTCTTGTAATGATATTTCTATTAGTTTTTGTACTTCTTTCATATGCAGCAATAACAGAAAGACTAAAAAGAGAACAAATAAAAGATATTGAACTTCAAGAGTTATATATGGAAAGTAATAATAGTGATATTGAAAATTACGTATATGCGAATTCAAATGATGTAATTCCTATCTATAATATTAAAGAATTAAATAGAGTTGGTACTGGTAATAGTATTCAGATAAAAGATTTAATATATCAATGTGGTATTAGTAATTCATATGTTCTAAAGTCAGATATATGGGTTGATGTTGAAGAAGATTTAATATTAAATAACATTGGATTTAGTGATTTTAAATTATATGATTCTGTATATACAATTGATACTGCAGGAAAAGATATATACTATTATTATGAATATGAAAAAGGAAATGTATGGAAAGCAATAGCTTATCAAAAATTTACTGAAAAAGATAATGAACTAGTATCTAATAAAACGTATCTTCAAAATAAATTTTCAATTGTAAACATGGTTAATTACCAAAATTTAGAAGATTTAACTTTTATGATGATATGGTCAAGTAAAGATGGATCACTAAGCAACTATGAGATTATAGAGCAAGATTATGTGCCAACTAGATTAGAAGAAATAGAAGTTTTTAAAGAGAATTATGAATATGTTGATAGTCAAGCAGGCGAATTTTATGTGCTTGTAAATATTTAATTTTTGTCATAAATAATAAATATCCTAATATAAATTAGTAAACGATGTACAAATTTATAGGAGGATATTTTTTTATGGAAAATACTGAAAAGATGATATATCAAGATATTGCAAAAAGAACGGAAGGGGATATCTACATAGGAGTTGTTGGTCCGGTAAGAACAGGAAAATCTACATTTATAAAAAGATTTATGGAGCTTTTAGTTCTTCCTAATATTAATAATGAATATAAAAAAGAAAGAGCAATAGATGAATTGCCACAAAGTGCAAGTGGTAAAACAATAATGACTACAGAACCTAAATTTATACCAAATGAAGCAGTTGAGATTGTACTTGATAATAATGTGAAAATGAAAACAAGATTAGTAGATTGTGTTGGTTACTTAGTTAATAATGCTATAGGATATTTAGAAGGTGATATGCCAAGGATGGTGAAAACACCATGGCAAGAAGAGGAAATGCCTTTTGAAATTGCAGCAGAACTTGGTACTAAAAAAGTAATTGTAGAACATTCTACGGTTGGAATTATTATTACTACAGATGGGACTATAACAGATATTCGAAGAGAAGATTATATTGAAGCTGAAGAAAGAGTAGTTAATGAATTAAAAGAAATAAATAAACCTTTTATAATGTTAATGAATACAGATAATCCAAATGATATACAAACAATTGAATATGCAAAAGAATTAGAAAGAAAATATAGTGCAACTGTTATTCCAGTAAATTGTTTAAATTTAAATATAGATGATATTAATAATATCTTTTCTAAATTATTATATGAATTTGTAATTGAAAGAATTGATGTTAAATTACCAAGATGGGTTGAAACATTACCACTCGATAATCCTATTAAAAGAAATTTATTTTTAGGAATTAAAAATACTTTCCAAAATTGTTATAGATTAAAAGATATAGGTGATTGTTATAAGCGCTTAGAAGAGGTTGAAGAAATAAAAGGAGTATATCTTGAGGAAATATGTTTAGGAACTGGAATAGTAAATATTAAAGTAGAACTAGATGAATGTTTATTTTATAATGTTTTATCAGAATTAATTGGTGTTGAAATTAAGGATGAAGGTGAGTTATTTAGTTATGTAGCAGAATTCTCAAAAATTAAAAGAGAATATGATAAGATGTCTTATGCTCTTCATGAAGTAAATGAAAAAGGATATGGAATTGTAACACCAAGTATTGATGATTTAATTTTAGAGGAACCAGAAATAGTAAAACAAGGAAATAAATATGGAGTTAAATTAAAAGCTATGGCTCCATCAATTCACATGATAAGAATAAATACACAGACAGAAGTTTCTCCAATTGTTGGTAGTGAGAAACAATCAGAAGAATTATTAAATTACTTACTTGCAGAATTTGAAAATGATCCTAAAAAGATTTGGAACTCAAATATATTTGGAAAGAATTTACATGAACTTGTTAATGAAGGATTACAAAATAAACTTGCAAAGATGCCTGAAGATGCACAAATGAAATTACAAGAAACACTTCAAAGAATTGTTAATGAGGGAAGTGGCGGATTAATTTGTATAATACTATAACAAAAAAAGCTCCTATAAGGAGCTTTTAAAGTTTAATTTTATAATGGATTTATATCATAATGAATATTAAAGAATCTAAATCCTTTTAAGTTTTTGTTATCTAAGTAATATAAATAACTATTTAATTCATGTTCTGTTTTACAAGCAGCGATAATAGCTGGATTTAAATTATGTTTGTACATTAATTTTAGACCAGTTGTTACAGCATGAGTAACAGGTTTTCCTTGACGATTTCTAATTAAGTTATATGTCTCAAAGAATCTTGATTTAAATGGATGTTTTATAAAATAATCAAATGGTAGAATAAATTCTTGTTCTACAACATCAGCAAATGAGGCATAAACGTTTGGATATGTTTCAACATATCTTAAAAGTTCAGAAAGTTTATATGGTAAATAGATACTGTTTGTTCTCTCTGAAATTATAAGTGATTCGTTATCAGCTTCAGCTTCTTTGATTTTTTCTATTTTTTCTTCAATTGTTAGTGTAGGTTTTTGAACTTCTTCTTTTTCTATAACTACTTTTTTAGTTTCAACTGATTTGAAGTCTTCTTCGATTATTGATTCAAGTAATAAATCATCTAATAAGTTTTCTTCAATTTCATTATCAACAATTATAGTTTCTTCTGTAACTGAATCTAAACTTTCAATATCTTCGGCTGTAATATCAAGATCAGATACTGCAATTTCATTAATGTCATTTTCTTCAGTAACATTATCTACATCACCGAAAACAACATTGTTTTTTGCTGTTGTTGTTGATACAGAAGAAAAGATTTCTTCTTTTTTTACTGTATTTGTTTTTGGAAGTGGCTTAAATTTTGAGAATGTAGAAGTGTTGAAGTCTTCGTATTCATCAAAAATTCCACTTTCCATTGAATTATATACAGGTTTTGCAACTGGTGTTTCAACTTTTGTTTCTTCTTTAACTTCTTCAACAATAGCTTCTTCAGTAGCTTCTTTAGTTTCACTTGTTACATCTTCAACGATAGGTGATTGAACTTCACTAATTACTTCTTCGGTAACTTCTGTTGGTTCAATAGTATCGTTAAGTGCTTCGTTTATTTCAACTTCAACAGAATCTTTTACAAATCCTATAATTTCTGTTAAGTCATCTTTACGAGCTCCAGTAACTGTTTCTTTTACTTCAATGTTATCATTTGAAAGTGATGTTACATATGAAGATAGGAAAGAAGATAAATCACCGTTTGATAACTTTTCTTCAGATAAGCCATTTAACATTGCTTTAAATTCATTTGTAAGAGCGTTGATTTTTTGAGCTTTTTCATCTAATTCTTCAACTGCAACTTCAGGAACTTTTGTAGCTTTTTTTGTATTATCTTTAATAGAAAAACCTGTAAATTTATAGTTTGTTTCACTTGAATCTGAATTAACTGATTCAAAAGTATATTTTAAATTGTTTTCAGTAATAAATGTATTGAAATCAATTTCATCTTTTACAAGTTTTGTCTCGATATTTTTAAATTTTGTAGTATATTGTGTAATACTATCTTTTAAATTTGAGAATGCTGCAATATAAAATTCTTTACTTTTTGTTGATCTGTTTTTATCAGATAAAAGATCTGTTAATTCTCTTGTGATACTTGAAATTTCTAAATTTAAATGTTCAAGTGTCTTGATGTTTGATGAAGCTGTTTGTAAAAGCCCGTTAGCAGATTCTAAAACAGACTCATAATTTTCTTTTTCTTCATCAGAAGAATCATTTGAAATTAATCCGATATTTCCAATAATATCAAGTAGCAATTGTTTAGTGTTTTCTTGTGTTTGAAGTTGATCTTTTAAATAATTGCAACTTTTTTCGAATTTTAATATTGGCATGTTTAACATTGCAAATCCTCCTAAAGTCATCAAAAATCGACATTTAAGCGATATCCGACAACTTAATAATATTAGTACTTACAGTATAACACAAAGAGGATAAAAGATGCATAACAATACTGTTAAAAATGCATTACAAATTTGTTACATTTTGTCAAAAAACGTCGAACTTAAAAAATTATAGAACATGCATAAAATTAGAAAAAATAATGGAAAAAAGAATAAGAGTATGTTATAATTTTTATTGTTAATTTTTGTAAGAAAGTTGAAATATATGAACGAAGAAATTGAAAATAAAAAAGTGGGATTTACAATAGGTAAATTTGCACCACTTCATAAGGGACATCAATTCTTAATTGAAACAGCTTTAAAAGAGATGGATAAATTAATTGTTGTAGTATATGATACTGATTTAATAGATATTCCTACAGAAAAAAGAGCTGAATGGATAAAAGAGTTATATCCTAATGTTGAAATTAAGTTCGCACATAATCCACCATCTAAATATGGATTGGATGAAGATAGTGTTAATATTCAAATGAAATATTTAACAAAGATTATGGAAAACGAAAAACCAACACATTTTTATAGTAGTGAAAAATATGGCGCTAGCGTTGCTAAATACATGAATATAGTAGATAGAAGAGTAGATAGTGAAAGAAAAGAAGTTCCAATAAGTGCTACGATTGTTAGAGAAAATATAGAAGATAATAAAAAATGGATACATGATAAAGTTTATAGAGACTGTAAAATTGACTAAAAGTGAATTGTTTGTAAATTAATTAGAAAAGTAATTTACGGCATTCACTTTTTTTGATATAATTCCTAAGATGATTTTTTAATAATTTAAGAATCAAAAAATTAATTAAGGAAATTAACATGAATAATATATTTGGATTAATAGTTTCAATAATATATATAGGAATTGTTATTGCATCTGCAAAAGTATTTGAAAAGGCGGGTAAGGAAGCAAGTAGAAAATTTATACATATAATGTTATCAAACTGGTGGATTATAGCGATGATCTTTTTTGATAATGCTATAGTTGCTTCAATCCTACCAGCACTTTTTATTGTTATAAATTATCTTTCATACAAAAAAGGTATAATTAGTGTAATGGAACGTGAAGAAGGACAAGAAAATAAAGAAAGTATGGGAACAGTATTCTATGCAATTTCATTATTTATACTTGCATTTTTAACATTTGGACCATTAGATAATCCATTAATTGGATTGTGTGGTATCTTTGTAATGGGATATGGAGATGGTTTCGCAGCAGTAATAGGTCAAGCGGTTAAAAGTAGAGAATTTGTAATTAAAGGAAATAAAAAATCAATCGCTGGATCATTAACAATGTTTTTGATAACATTAATGATTGTAGCAGGATATTTAACATATGCAAATGCAGCTTATATTGCAGTTAAAGCAATTGTAGTAGCTATATTAATGACAATAATTGAAGCTGTTTCTATAAAAGGAACAGATAACATAACAGTGCCACTTGCTACATCATTACTTGTATTATTATTAGCGTAAATTAGGAGATGACAAAATGATTTTAGATAATGTAAATTATCCAGAAGATCTTAAAAGTTTAAGAATTGATGATAAGATTAAATTAGCAGAAGAAATTAGAGAAAAGGTGATTGATACAGTTTCAGAAACTGGTGGACATCTTGCATCTAATTTAGGTGTTGTAGAATTAACTATTGCAATTCATTCTGTATTTAATACTCCTATAGATAAAGTTATATGGGATGTTGGTCATCAAACTTATGTACATAAGATTTTAACTGGTAGAAAAAATAAAATGGATTCACTTAGAAAACTTGGAGGAATTGCAGGTTTTCCAAAAACAACAGAAAGTGTATATGATAATTTTAATACAGGTCATAGTAGCACTTCAATTTCTGTTGGACTTGGAATGGCAAGAGCAAGAGATATAAAAGGTGAAAATTATAAGATATTATCAATAATTGGAGATGGAGCTTTAACAGGAGGAATGGCCTTAGAAGCTTTAAACGATGTTGGTAGTAGTAACACTAATATGATAGTAATACTTAATGATAATGAAATGAGTATTTCTAAAAATGTTGGTGGAATTTCCATGATGCTTTCAAAATTAAGAACAAAAAGTATCTATGTTAATACAAGTTTAAAAGGTAAAAGAATTATTAATAAGATACCTGGAGTGGGTAAAAAGATTGTAAAATTAGTTCAAAGAGCTAAAAGAGGAATTAAACAATTAGTTATTCCTAAAATGTATTTTGAAGATATTGGCTTTAGATATTTAGGTCCGGTTGATGGGCATAATATTGAAAAACTAGAAGATATATTTAAAGTTTGTAAAGATCAAGAAGGGCCAATTCTTGTTCATGTATTAACTAAAAAAGGAAAAGGATATAAACCAGCAGAAGAAAATTCTGATAAGTTTCATAGTACATCTAAGTTTAATAAACAAACTGGTGAAAAAATTGGTGGGGGAAAAAGAGATTACTCAAAAGTATTTGGTGATAGCTTAGTAAAACTTGCCAAAGATAATAAAAAGATAGTTGCAATTACTGCAGCAATGAAAGATGGTACAGGACTTACTGAATTTGCAAAGAAATATCCAAATAGATTTTTTGATGTTGGAATAGCAGAACAACATGCTGTAGGTATGGCAGCAGGACTTGCAAAATCTGGAATGATTCCAGTTGTACCACTTTATTCATCTTTTATTCAAAGAGCATATGATCAATTAGTTCATGATGTTGCAATTCAAAATTTACCTGTAGTTATATGTGCTGATAGAGCAGGTATTGTAGGTAATGATGGTGAAACACATCAAGGACTTTTAGATATGTCTTTTACTAACACAATACCTAATTTTACAATAATGGCTCCAAAAGATTATAATGAATTTGAAAAAATGATGGAATATGTTGTTGAATTAAAAAAACCAGTTTTAATAAGATATCCAAGAGGAACTGAAGAATATAATTTTAATATGTTTAGTGATATTGAATATGGTAAAGCTGAAGTTTTAGAAAAAGGTCAAGATGTAACAATAGTTGCAATTGGAAAAATGGTAGCAAGAGCAAAAGAAGTTGCAGATTTATTAAAAGAAGATGGTGTTTTTTCAACAGTAATTAATGCAAGATTTTTAAAACCATTTGATGAAAAAACATTTATAGAAAATGCATCAAATTTAGTTGTAACTATTGAAGATGGAACTGTTGTTGGTGGACTAGGAAGCAAAGTAGAAGAAGTATTATATACAAATAGATTAAATAAAAAATTAGAAAAAATTGCATATCCAGATGAATTTATAAAACATGGTAGCGTTAAAGAAATAGAAGAAAAATATGGATTAGATGCAAAATCTATTGTTAATAATATTAAAGAACATTTACAATTAAGCAAAATAAAAAATATTGGTGGTCAAATAGGGTAATAAATATGTTTGAAAGAGCAAGAGAGAAATATAAAGATACCGAGTATAAGATGTTAGTTGCAAAATTAATTGATAAGTATGAATTTTGCAAAACTAGAAATAAAATTACTTATACAGATTTTTTACATATTTCTGAAAGATCTATTGTTGAAAAAATATTAAAAGAAGAGAATATTTATAATTATGTTTTTTTCGGTGGTAAAGAAGATGCTGATAGAAGTGCATTAATATTTTATCCTGATAAAATAACAGAAAATATGCTTGAGAAAAATTATGAAAGTATATTTGATATTATAAGAATAACTCTTCCAAGTAATGTTGAATATGAACATAGAGAATTTTTAAGTGGAATTATGAAACTTGGTATTAAAAGAGAAAAATTTGGAGATATAGTTGTTACTGATTTTGGTGCAGATATAATTTGTTTTTCTGATATCTCTAAAATATTAGTTGAAGATTTAAAGCAACTTACAAGATTTAGAAAAGCAGATTTAGAAATTTTATCGATAAAGGAATTAACAATAGTAGAACCTGAATTTGAAAATATTAATATTATAGTTTCTTCATTAAGACTTGATAGTTTTGTATCAGAGCTTTCAAATTCATCAAGAACAAAGGCTAGTGAAATTATAAATGAAGGAAGAGTATTTATAAATTCAATTAATGAAATTAAAGATTCCAAAAAAATAGAAATTAATGATATAATTACAATACGTGGAAAAGGTAAGTTTATTTTTGACGGAATAGAAAAAGAAACAAAAAGTGGTAGACTGCTTGCAAATATTAGAAAATATAAATAGGAGGCAAAAGATGATTGATTTAAATGATGATGTAATTCTTGCTAGTAATATGAGAAAGAGAGCGTATGCAAAACATAATCCATACACAGTAGGTGCTGTATTAACAACAAAAAATGGTAAAAAATATACAGGATGTAATATTCAAAATGATGGAATTATGAGTATATGTGCTGAAAGAGTTGCTTTTTGCAAAGCAATTTCAGAAGGTGAATATTTATTTGAAAGAATTGTAGTAATGGGAGGACCAAAAGATCAGCCAGCAGAAAGATGTTTGCCTTGTGGGTATTGTAGACAATTTATGAGTGAGTTTGTAGATAATAAAGAATTTAAAGTATATACAATTTATGATAATAAAGTAGAAGAATATAAATTTGAAGAATTATTACCATATAGTTTTAGATTAAATTAAAAATAGACACAAAAATAGCGGTACATTTTGTACCGCTATTAATTTTATCTTCCGTCATCGTCATCTTCTATTGAATGTGCTTCATGTTGTTCTGGTGTAACAGATTTTATTGATGGATCTACGATAAAGTTTCCATCTTTAAAAATAAATTTTGTTCCTGCAAGTTGTTTTGTATCATCTAATATTTTTTGGAACCCATCAAGCATTTCGTATACATCTTGATTGTTTTGTACGAAGTTTTGCTCTTGATTTGGTGTTTGATTTGGATATGAATGATCAAGAGTATATTCGTTTGTAAAACTATTTGTTATAGCATTATTCATAAGTGATGTAGCATAGAAGTCTTGAACATAAACATTTTGTTCTTTTCCTTCTTCATCTAAATATGTAATAGTACATGTATTTTCTTTTTCTGGCTCTGAATTAGCGCTTTTCCCTTGATTAACTGTTTTATCATATCTTGTTTCAACATTAGTTACTGTATATTCAGGATGTTTGTCTTGGAATGCTTCAGCTACTAAGTCTGTCATAACATCATCAATAACATTATCTAAATCTTCTCTAATTGCAGATAATTCTTCGTATGTTGGTGTAGTAGGTGAATTTTTTGCATCTGCAATTGCTTGTTCAATAAATTGTAATCTATCCATTGTTCCTTGAGAAATATGAACATCATAACCTTGTTCAGCAGATGTGAAAACATTTAAATTATTATATTCATGAGCATCGCTTATTTGGTTTGCACCAATTGCAACAGATGCTGCAAGTAAACAAGCAAGCATTGTAGCTCTAATTTGTGATCTGTGTTTTGTATGGAATTTTTGAATTCCACGTCCTGCTCTAACAGCTGCAACATATGCAACTTCTTTTGCAAGATTTGCTGGTTGTTTATAATCTTGAATTTCTTCTCTTGAATCCATTCTTTTGGCTTCTTGAATAATTTCAAGTCTTGTTTTATATCCATTAATTGAAGCACCAAATGATGAAGGTGTAAGTGTACGATCGATTCTTGGACCATTTAAGTGAGCTGAATCGATAGCTTCAATTTTTTTAACAGTTGCTCTTGATCTTCTAAAATATTCGTTACCCAAAAATGTTTCAGTATGTTCTCCTATTGTTTGATCAAATATTTGAGTACTTTTAGAAGTGCTTTGCATATATTTATGGTAATATTTAACAACATCTTTATCGATTGTTGTAGAATTATCATCTTCAAATGTAACTGCTGGAGCTAATATTTCAGATGCCTTTTTAAATTGTCTTAATCTTTCACTAGCGAAAGCATATTCTTCGAATAGTTGTTGTTCTTTTTGAGAATATCTTGGTTGTTTGTAATTAGAACCATATTCATAAAATCTAGGACTTTGATCTGATAAGAAACTTAAATCTCCAGATGCTGCAGAAGTTAAGTCAAATCCATATCTAGATTGAAGTTGTTCTGGTGTAACGTTTGGTCCTTGAGTTTTTGCTAGATTTGAATAAATTTCACATAATTTTCCATAATATTCTAATTGTTTAACGTATAAAGATTTTTGACATAGCATAATCTTTTTCTCACTGTTTAATCTCATAATAATTCCTCCATT
>JAZSBZ010000080.1:0-11230 GCA_045602645.1 Candidatus Scatovivens sp.
CATAGAATGGAATTTGTTGCTAAAGTAAATGGGGTAGATTACTATAATGATTCTATTGCAACAATTCCAGCATCTACAATGAATGCAATTAAAGCTCTTGGAAACGTAAATACATTAATTGTAGGTGGAAAAGATAGAGGAGTTAATTTAGAAGAATTAATAGAATTTATAGATAAAAATGAAAATATAGAAAATATTATATGTCTTCCAAAAACAGGAGAATATATAAAAGATGGTCTAAATCATTCAAATAAAAATGTTACTTTTGCAGAAACTTTAGATGTTGCAGTAAAGATTGCAAAAGAGGTAACAAAAGAAGGAACGATATGTTTACTATCTCCAGCTGCTTCAAGTTATGGATACTTTAAAAACTTTGAAGAGAGAGGAAGATTATTTAAAAAGTATGTTATAGAAAATAATTAATAAAAAACGAACACTTAACATAACGAAAAAGTGGTTTACAAATAAAAGGTTTACAAATAATTACTACAAAAATGCGATATATAGCAATGAAACAAATAAAAAATATAAGAAAAAGTGGAAAAATATCCAATTTTATGTAGACAAAAGACGGAAAATGTGTTATACTATAAGTGTTTTTAGCGAAAAAAACGAAAAAGAGAGATACACATTATATGAAGAATACATTAGATAAATTTTAAGGAGGAACTAAAATTGAATACAAATTATTCAGAAAACAACCACTTAGTATTAGTAGGAAAAATAGTAAGTGAAAAAGAGTACAGCCATGAGATTTACGGAGAAAAATTTTATGTGTTTAATCTAGAAGTTATTAGATTAAGCTCAACTGTGGATATTATTCCAATCACAGTATCAGAAAGACTATTAACAGGATTAGACTTAGAAATTGGTAAAAAAGTTAAAGTTGAAGGTCAATTTAGATCATACAACAATTATGAAAATGAAAGAAACAGATTAATATTAACTGTATTTGCCAAAGAAATCGTTGAAGCTGAAGTTGTTGAAGATGAAAAAGACGAAGTTACAAACGAAGTTGTTTTAGTTGGTTATATTTGTAAAAAACCAATCTACAGACAAACACCATTTGGAAGAGAAATAGCAGACGTATTACTTGCTGTAAATAGAGCATATAATAAATCTGATTACATACCAAGTATAGCTTGGGGAAGAAATGCTAGATTTTGCCAAAATATGGAAGTTGGAACTGAAGTTAAAATTACTGGTAGAGTTCAATCAAGAAATTATGAGAAAAAATTTGAAGATGGAACAACACAAACAAGAGTAGCTTATGAAGTTTCAATCGCTAGCATGGAAATAGCAAATAATGAAGAAACAGAATCTGAAGCAGAAGCTGAAGAAGTTGTTTAATTAATGAGTATATAAATTAAATTTTATATAGATTTTAGCAAATTATATAAACGTCTATGTGCTAACGGAAGGTTGGTATATGGGCGTTTTCTTTTTGTCAAAAAATATATGTTAAAAATATGAAAAAAAGTTGGGATTTTTCCTAACTTTTTTTCGTTAAAGTATATATTTTTTTTGAGTTATTTGATATAATTTGAAATAATTTATAGATTAAAAAGGAGCAGAAATGGAAGTTGAAAATGAGACTTTAGAGAAAGTCGAAAATGATGTTGAAATAGACAAAAAAACAACTAAAATAAAAGGTATAGTATTTCATTTGATAGCTATACTTTGCATTGTGATTTTCTGTGCAGCATTAGCACCAAAAACATTACAAAATGATACATTTTATACAATAAAAATAGGTGAGTACATATATAATAATGGTGTTGATAATTTAACAGAAGATATTTATTCTTGGCATGAATTACCATACACATATCCACATTGGTTGTATGATTTGATGGTATTTATTATATATAATTCATTTGGACATTTAGGTGTATATATTTCTACAATGGCGTTTACAGCAATACTTGGGGTGAGTGTATATGCACTATGTAATATAAAATCTAAAAATAAGGTTGTTTCATTTATAATTACAGTTTTAGCAATATATTTAATGAGAGATTTCTTAGCGGCAAGAGCTCAGCTCGTAACATTTATTTTATTTGCTTGGGCAGTAATTTGTATTGAAAAATTATTGAAAACTGAAAAGAAAATATATGCATTATTTTTAATATTAATACCAATTTTAATTACTAATTTACATTGTGCAGTATTTCCATTTTACTTTATTTTGTTTTTACCATATATTGGAGAATACTTATTGTTAGTAATTGAAGATTGGGATTTAGATATCAGACTATATAGACGTCTTTTTAAAATTAGAGCAAAACTATCTAGAAAAGCGGATACTAAAGAAAGATGCATTAATAAAGTAACTAGAATAACAGAAGCTCTAGAAGAAAGAAAACAAAAAAGATCTCGTTTAAGAGAAAGACCATATAAGATTGTAGCTAGAAAAAATAACGTAGTATTATTACTAATTGCAGTTATGGCTGTAGCAGCATTAACAGGTTTTTTAAATCCTGCAGGAGATGGAGCATATACTTATTTAATAAAAACGCTTCAAGGTAATACAACAAGTTCAATTAACGAACATTTACCACTTACATTAAGTGAAGCTGGAGAATTTGGAATTGCTCTTATAACATTCTTATTAATATTAGTATTTACTGATACAAAGATTAAACTTCATGATTTATTTATGTTAGGTGGAATTGTATTCTTAGCATTTAATTCAAGAAGACAAGTTTCAATGTTTGCTATATTTTGTGGACCAATTTTAGCAACATTAATTGCTGATATGATTAATAAATATGATAAAGAAACATTTGAAAAAATACATGATTTTGTGGCAACTTGGTTTGGAGCAATAGTAGTTTTATGTTCGTTTATTATATTATCAACTAATACTGTAAAACCACATTTAAGAGCTGATTATGTTGATGAATCAGCATATCCTGTAGAAGCGGCAGATTGGATTTTAGCAAATTTAGATGTTGGAGAATTAAAATTATATAATGAATACAATTATGGAAGTTATTTATTATTTAGAGGAATTCCTGTGTTTATAGATTCAAGATGTGATTTATATTCACCAGAGTTTAATGGAGATTTAGATAATGGTATAGATGGAAGAGATATATTTTCTGATGCATTAAACATACCAGGTTTAGCTGTAAATTATGAAAATATGTTTAGCCAATATGGAGTAACTCACATAATACTATATGAAAACTCAAAACTTGCTATGGTATTAGTTGATGATCCAGATTATACATGCATTTATTCAGAAGGTAATTTTAAAATATTTGAAAGATTATCTGCATCTAGTGATTACGAAGGATAATTAGTTTTGGAGGAAAAATAATTTGAAAAACAAAACAATAAGATTGATAGTTATTATTGCTATCGTAATAGTGATTCTTGATCAAGCAAGTAAGTTATTAGTAACTAATTTGTTTCAAGAAACATGGGGAAATGACTTTTTTAAAATTGAAATAACAACAAATACAGGAATGGCATTTGGTTTTAATGATGGAAATACAAAGAATGCATTTTTAACAGCTATTGTTTTGGCAATGATTATTTCATTTATTAAAAGACAAGTCGAACAGATTGATACCAAAACAGCAGTTGCTTTAGGTATGATTTTGGGAGGCGGATTTGGTAATTTTATAGATAGAATATTTCGCGGAGGAGTATTTGATTTTATTAAATTTTTAAAATTTCCAAACTTCAATATTGCAGATACATTTGTAGTAATTGGATGGATTTTATTGATAATATTTTTAGTAATATTTACAAAGAAGAATTAAAGGGGTTTTAATATTGCAAAGGGAAAAAGTAAGAATTCTAGGTATAGATATTGATAATATAGATATCGAAGAAGCGGGACGTTTAACTAAAGAATTAGTAGATAGTAGTAATAAGTCATGTAAAATGGTTGTTGCTCCTAATACTGAATTTATAATGATGGCTCAAAAAGATAAAGAATTTTATGATATCTTAAGAGCAGCTGATCTTGCTACACCAGATAGTGTTGGCGTTATGATTGGAGGAAAACTTCAAAAGAAGTTTTTCAAACAAAGAATACCAGGACAAGAATATTTTAGAAAGATTTTGGAAGTAGGAGAAAAAGAAGGTTGGACATTTTATCTTTTAGGAGGTAAAGGAGATGTTCCAGCTTTAGCTGCAGAAAATATAAAGAAACTTTATCCAAATATAAAAATAGTTGGTTATAATGAAGGCTTTTTTACTGAAAGAAGTGAAGAAGAAGTTATTAAAGAAATAAATTCAATACAACCTAATGTATTATTTGTAGCTATGGGAGCACCACTTCAAGAAAAATGGATAAGCAAACATAAAAATGAGTTAAAAGTTGATCTTGCAGCGGGTCAAGGTGGTACTTTTGATTATGAAGCTGGAAAAATTAAAAGAGCTCCAAAAATAATGCAAAAATTAGGAATCGAATGGTTTTGGCGTTTAATGCTTCAACCATCAAGAATCTTTAGAATGGTTGTTTTACCAATTTATTTAATGAAAATCGTATTTACAAAAGATTTAACTAAAGGAAGATTTGATAAATAGGGGTAAAAATGGATAAAAGAGATTATAAAATAAGTGATGAGTTTGCTGGAATAAGATTAGATAAAGCCATTAGTCAAAAAGATGAATCAATTTCAAGAGCAAGTGTTCAAAGAATGATTGATGAAGAGCTTATTTTAGTAAATGGGAAAAAAAGTAAAGCATCATATAAATTAGTTGTTAATGATGTAGTTACAATTATAAAAGAAGAACCTAAGGAAGTTGAAATAAAAGCAGAAGATATTCCACTTGATGTTATTTATGAAGATAGTGATATTTTAGTAGTAAATAAACAAAAAGGGTTAGTTGTACATCCAGGAAATGGTAATCCAGATGGAACTTTAGTAAACGCTATTATGGCAAAATGTAAAGATTCTTTATCTGGAATAGGAGGAGAAATTAGACCAGGAATAGTTCATAGAATAGATAAAGATACTTCAGGACTTTTGATTATAGCAAAAAATGATAAGGCTCATATTAACGTTAGTGAGCAAATAAAAAATCATGAAGTTAAGAAAACATATATTGCATTAGTTCGTGGTGTTGTTAAAGAAAATCAAGCAACAATTGATATGCCAATAGCTAGAAGTACAAAGGATAGAACAAAAATGGCTGTATCTAAAACAGGAAAAAATGCAGTAACACATATAAAAGTTTTAGAAAAATTTAAAGATTATACTCTTTTAGAAGTAAATATCGAGACTGGAAGAACTCATCAAATAAGAGTACATATGTCTCAAATAGGTTATCCAATTGTTGGTGATTACGTATATTCAAATGGAAAAAATCCATTTGGAGTTGAAGGACAAATGCTTCATAGCGCAAAACTTGAATTTGTTCATCCAACAAGCGGAAAGAAAATGAATTTAGAAGCTAAATTACCTGAGTATTTTGAAGATGTTCTTAAATCTTTAAGAAGGGGATAAAACATGGAAGAAGTTAGGTTACAAAAGTTTTTAGCTGAATGTGGCATAGCATCTAGAAGAAAATGTGAAGAATTTATAGAAGATGGATTAGTAAAAGTAAATGGTCATATAGCTACTTTAGGAACAAAAGTAAATCCAGATGAAGATAAAGTTGAATATGATGGTAGATTAATAAAACTATCTAATAAAGAATATACATATATTCTTTTAAATAAGCCAATAGGAGTTGTAACAACTGCTGAGGATCAATTTAAAAGAGAGACAGTTCTTGATTTAGTAAAAGTAAAAACAAGAGTTGTTCCAGTAGGAAGACTCGATATGTATACATCGGGAGCATTAATACTTACTGATGATGGTGATTTTATTTATAAAGTTACTCATCCAAAACATGAAATAAACAAAACATATACAGTTACATTAGTTGGTATAATAACAGATGAAGATGTTGAAAAACTTCGCCAAGGTGTTATTATAGATGAAAATTATTTAACTAAACCATCTAAAGCAAAGATTTTGAAAATAGATAGTGAAAAGAAAATTTCAAGAGTTGAAATAACTATTCATGAAGGAAAAAATCGTCAAGTTAGAAAAATGTGTGAAGCAATTGGGAAAAAAGTAATTGCACTTCATAGATCAAAAATAGGTAATTTAGGAGTAAAAGACTTAAAGCTTGGTACATGGAGATATATGACTAAAAAAGAAGTTGAAGCAATCTTAAGATAAAATATTTTATATTAGAATATAAAGTTACGAAAGAGGAGAGTATGTATGGAATATCTTAAATTTATTCCAGAAGGTTGGGAAAATGCAAATGAAGGTTTTACAATAGGATCTTTAGAACAGGCTTTTAATGATAAATCTGTTTTACAAGGTGTTGTTGAAAATTGCGATTCAAATTATAATCTTCATTTAAATCTTGGAAATAACATAAAAGGAATAATTCCAAGAAATGAGTTTGAAGCTATTAATGTTGATGAGCAAGGATTTTGTAATCCTAACATATGTAAGAATAAAGTTAATAACTTTGTTCAATTTAAAATTAAAGAAAAGACAAATGATAATGAATTTATTTTAACAAGAAAAGAAGTTCAACAAGAAGCTCTTTCATGGATTAAAGAAGAACTTTCACCAGGTATGGTTGTAAATGGTATTGTAAGAAATATGAGAAAGTTTGGAGTATTTGTAGAAATAGGTGGTGGAGTAGTTGGCTTGTTACATATAGAAGATATTTCGGTATCTAGAATTAAGTCTCCAGATGAAAGATTTTGTATTGGACAAAAAATTAATGTTATGATAAAATCAATTGACAAAGAAAACAATAAAGTAGTATTATCGTATAAGGAACTTTTAGGTGACTGGGAAGATAATGTAAAAGATTTTACAGAAAAAACTATTGTTGAAGGTACAGTAAAAGAATCTGACAAATTTAAAAACGGTATATTTATTGAACTTAAACCAAATCTAGTTGGTCTTGCAGAATATAAAGAAGGATTAGAGTATGGTCAAAAGGTCAATGTTTATATAAAGAAAATTATTAAAGACAGAAAGAAAATTAAACTTTTAATTATTTAAGGAGGTTTTAGAAAAATGGTAGAAGATGGACAAATTAAAACTACCGTTTCTCCATTCGCTATTAGGGAAGGGGAAATAAAAACATTTGATGGAAAGGACGGGTATGTATCAATTAATCAAATTATACATAAAATTAACCTAGGTCATATATCAGATGTTCATTTCAAAATACTAGATTTAGTAAATGAATTTGAATTTTTAACTTCAAGACAAATTTATCAAATGCTTCTTTATAAAGGCGTTGAAATTAAGTCACAAGATAAGTTAAATACCAAATTAGATCAATTAGTTAAAACAAAAATTTTAACAAGATATTACTTTACTTCAGAAGAAGGAAAAGGTATCTATAGAGTTTATTGTATGGAAAAAATGGGTAAATATTTACTAAATTCTAAGGAAGTAGAATGTAAATGGCAACCTACAGATAATACAAAACCAGTAGCTCTTATGAAAAAGAGACTTGCTGGAAATCAAGTAATTGTTGCTTATATGAGAAAATCTAAAAATTTCTCAAACTATAAAGTAAGAACAACACTTACAGCTAAAATGAATGGAAAAACATTTAAAGGTCATGGAGAGGTAACAATAGCTAAAGGTGGAAAATCTTTAAGTTTAATATTTGAAGCAGTAAGAAGAGAAGATGATTGGGAAGAAAAATTTGTAGAAAGAATGAGATTATACAAAGATTTCTTAGAAAACTTCGTTCCATTTGATTCAGGATATGAAGCAAGACCACAATTAATATTTGTATGTGAAGATGATAAACATATGGTAGAAACATTTAAAGAAATCGTTAAAGCTGGTTTAGAGATGGAAAAAGTAAAAGTATACTTTACAACAGATTTAAAACAAAATGCTGATTCATTAGATAAATCATTAACAGAATTTACTAAAAACGAATCTACAGGAAAATTCACAGCAAAAAATGTTGAATTTAAAATATTAGAATAATTTTGAAGGTGCAAGTAATTGCACCTTTTTTATTGCAATTTTATAATTTAAGTATATAATTAAATTATTAGTTATAGTAAAAGAGGGGATAAGAATATGAAGATTATATGGAAAGGTACTTTTGATGGTAATTTAGAAAATTTACCTAAAAGAGAACATGAAGAAGGGGCTGTAATGTTTAAAGAACCTACAGATATGACAAAATTTTCAATTATTATGAATATATTTGCAATGTTTTTAATGTTTGGAATGATATTTGTGTCATCAATGATTGCTGGAGAGTATGTGTTTGATTTAGTAGGATGTTTGCTAGCGTTAGTATTTATGGTTCCACATGAATTCTTACATGCTATTTGTTTTAAAGAAGAAGCTCATATATATAGTAACTTAAAACAAGGAACAATGTTTGTTGTAGGACCAGAGACAATGACAAAAGCAAGATTTATTTTTATGAGTTTGCTTCCATGTATTGTATTAGGAATTGTTCCATTTACAATATTTATTATTAATCCAAGTTTAGTAACATTAGGAACTCTTGGAGCAATTTCAATTGCAAGTTGTGCAGGAGATTTTTATAATGTTTTTAATGCAGTAACACAAATGCCAAAGGGAGCAAAAACATATCTTTGTGGTATGAATTCGTTTTGGTATATGCCTAAAGAAGAGAAAGAAGAAAAAGCCAAATAATATATATGTAGAAAGGCTGAGAATTGAAAATAAAGCAAAAAAATATGAAGGTGAGCAAATTACTCATCTTCATATTTTTTATTACTTATTTTATTTTTTATTGTTATCTGAACTATTTGGATTGAATGCTGGTTTGTTGAAACTTGTAATAGCATCTTCATTATCAAATTTATAATTTAGATCAGTTGTATTTGTTTGAATTGGATCCATTTCATTTGGGTTATTTGGATTTGCATTAAAACTGATATTCTTTAAATCAAATTTTCCATTTCCTTTTTTATTTTCAGTATCTGTATGTTTTGTTGCGATTCCACTTGTAAATTTACCGAAGTTATAAGATTTAATTTTTTGTGGCTCTTTATATCTTGATTCTAAGAAGTCAATTTTTGCTTGACCAACTAAGTTAGCACCTTTAAGGTCTTTAACTTTATAAATAATATATTTGAATTTAAGTGATTGAACCTTACCAGCTTTGTAGTTAGGAATCCATTGCCACTTAATTCCTTTATATGTTGAGTCGTATTCACCTTTATCTGTTTTGTAATCGTGTGTGAACATCCAACGTCTCTTGTCTCCAAGTTCTTTTTCCCACCATTCGTTATCTTCTGGTGTATTGTTACCAAAGATAATTTTTGTTGAACAGTTGGCAAGTAATGTTTGTCTAAAGTTATAATCATCATTAACACCAAATTGTGATAAGTTTTGTGAAGATATAATTGTACCAACTCTGTATTTTCTGTAAAGTGTAAATATATCTTCTGTTGCTTTACATACGAAAGGAGGGAACTCATCAATATATAAGAAGTGTGGGATTCTAGTTCTTTCATTTCCTGGTCTAGAAAGTACTGATTGTTGCATTAATAGTATAAAGAATAGACCGAATGCTTTGTGTACGCTAGCTCCTAAATCACCTCTACGTGTACATACGAATGTAACGTCTCCTGTTGCTAAAGCTTTATCATAATTTAAGTTATTTGTTCTATTACATAAAATATTTCTAACACCTGGATATCTTAATAAGTTTTCAAGTTGAGATGCAGAACCTTGTAAATATTTTGCAGTCTCATCAGTTCCATGTGCTGTTTTATAGAATGTTTTCTTGAAGTAATTTAATTGAATTCTGTATTTATCAACAAGGTCTGGGAAAGTTTTCATTTCTTCGGCCATTTTTTCAATTAATTCAAAATCATTCATTAATTCAAGTAAGTCTTCTAAGTTAGGAAGTGCACCTTCGTGAGTTCTTGGGTATACTTCTTTTAACATTAATACTAAGTTTTCAATTGCTTGTGTAACTATATTTTGCATAAATGCTTCATCATGTGAGCTGAAGTTTGGAACTTCTTCAGATGCATACATTCTTTTTAATATAGAAGAAATTGCAATTGATGTTTTAATAGGATCTTCATATGTAAATGGGTTTAATCCTATTGAATTTGCACTATCATTTGGATCTATAATATGATATTTAATACCGAAGTTTTTAGCTACGCTAGTCATATGAGATATAGATTCATAATCAGGTGCCATATATGTGATACCTAAATTTTTATAAATTGAGCTTTCACCATCATAATTGTAAAGCATTTTTTCAAAGTATGCTTTAAATATTTTCTCTTTACCAGATACAGGTGTAATCATATTTAAAGAGAAGTTTTCATTTATATAATCATTTGAATATGGACTATTAAGTGTTGCTATATTTGTACGTAATGCTGTATAACCAAGTTCTTTTGCAGACTCTTTAAAGAAGTATTTCTTTTCAATATCTCTTGCAATCATTGGTTCGAACATCATTGAAGTTTTACCTGAACCAGATACACCAACGATAAGTGTTGATTCAAATCTTCTTGCTTCAGGTTGTTTAATTGATTTACCAGTTTCTCTATCTGTACATAAGAACATTTCACAAGTGTAAGGACCCATACCAATAGATTTATCAGAAAGGTCGATTCCTTTGTAGTCCCAAATAGATTCTTTAATAAATAATGTATCATCAACAACTGTATATAACCATTTAAATAATGGATAGAAACTACAGATTGGTAAGTACCATGCTAAAGCTGAGAATGCAGGTTTAATTAAATCCATAAAGTTTGTTATGATGTATGAATAGTTTGGTACTGAGAAAAGTAAAAGCCAACCAAGTTGGTTTACCCATTGTACAACCATCGAAATAGCAACTATATATAATGCTACGGCATATATATAGAAGAATGATGTCTTAGTATATTTATCTTTAACAAATTTTGATGCGAATGAAAAATAGAATGCAAATATTGGACATGCCAATGCAAATGTATATTTGATAGGTCCCCAATAATCTACAGATAGACCTGAGAATATTAAGAATAATATTTCTACAATTCTATCAATACAAATGTAAATAGACATAAGTGTAAGCACATATGTCACAAAGGTATTTCTATCAGTTTTTAATTTTTTCAAAAACGCATCGATATATTTCATAATCATAATAACTAATTTCCTTTTTCTCAAACTTATTCACTTCTATTATCTTACAAAAACGGAAAAAAATCAAGTCTTTTGGCGAA
>JAZSBZ010000081.1:0-3026 GCA_045602645.1 Candidatus Scatovivens sp.
ATTATTACCAGGTGCTAATAAATTAAAAGATATTGATATTGATGATAAAGAGTTTGTTAGAGTAGAAGCAATTATTTGTTCTATGACAAGAGAAGAAAGACAAAATCCAAAACTTTTAAATGGAAGTAGAAGATTAAGAATTGCAAAAGGAGCTGGAACAACAGTTGAACAAATCAACAAATTTATGAAATCTTTCGAAATGACACAAAAAATGATGAAAGAGATGACATCAAATAAAGGTATGATGAGAAAGATGATGAAAAATCTTAATATGAATGATTTAAAAGATTTTTCAAACTTTAACTAGTTATTAACTTTTTCAAGTTTAATATAAATTTTTAAAATTTTCAGGGGGTGAAAATATTATGGTAAAAATAAGATTACAAAGAGTTGGAAAGAAAAAAGCTCCATTCTATCATGTTGTTGTAGCTGATTCAAGATCACCAAGAGATGGTAAAATAGTTGAGCAAATAGGAACATACAATCCTATGACAGAACCTGCTACAATCGTTTTAGATAACGAAAAAGTAGAAAAATGGATTAAAAATGGTGCTAAACCAACAGATACAGTTAAAGCTTTAATTGAAAAAGCAGCTAAATAATCATACGAAAAGAGGTAGCAAATTATGAAAGATATACTTGAAGTAGTAATTAAAAATTTAGTAGATAGTCCAGAGGAAGTATCTATTAATGAAAAAACAGAAGCAAAATCTATTTGTTATGAAGTGAAGGTTGCTAAAAATGATATGGGCAAAGTAATAGGAAAACAAGGAAAAATGGCTAAAGCTATTAGATCAATTATGAAAGCTATAGCAGTTAAAGAACATAAAAAAGTAAATGTTGAATTCCTAGACTAGGTGTAAAATATGAATAAATATTTAGAATTAGGTCAAATCGTAAATGTTAAAGGTTTAAAAGGTGAAGTAAAAGTTAATTCTTTTACAGATGACAATACTAAATTTGAAAGAATACCAAATGTTTTCTTAAAACAAAAAGGTAACCTTAAAGAATATAGTATTGAAAAAGTAGGTTATAGCAAAAATCAAGTTATAATAAAGTTTAGTGGTGTAGATACAGTTGAAGAAGCAGAACTTTTAAGAAATTCATATATCGTTGTTGATAGAGAAATTTTTGGAGAGCTTCCAGAAGGTGTTTACTACATAGCTGATTTATTAGGGCTAGATGTTTATACTGAAGATGGTACACACTTAGGAATTGTTGATGATATATTCTCAACAGGAAGTAATGATGTGTATGTTGTAAAAGATGAACTTGGTAAACAAAAACTATTACCGGGTATAGATGAAGTTATTAAGCAAATTGATTTAGAATCAGGCAAAATAATTGTTAATCTTATAGAAGGGCTTTAATTATGAAATTTGATGTATTAACTCTTTTTCCTGAGATGTTTGAACCAGTTAAGCAAAGCGTTATTGGTAGAGCAGCTCAAAAAAGTTTGTTAGAAATTAATTTAATAAATATTAGAGATTTTTCAAAGGATAAGCATAAAAAAGTAGATGATACAGTTTATGGTGGAGGAGCAGGAATGCTTATAAAACCTGATGTTGTATATGATGCTTATAATAGTGTTAAATCTGAAAAATCAAAAGTTATTTATTTAACACCGCAAGGTAAAGTACTTTCTCAAAGTAAAGTTGAAGAACTTGCTAAAGAAGAACATTTAATTTTATTGTGTGGTCATTATGAAGGTATAGATCAAAGAGTTATAGATAAAATTGCTCCAGAAGAAATTTCAATTGGTGATTATGTCTTAACTGGAGGAGAGATACCTGCAATGGTTCTTATTGATAGCGTTGCTCGTTATGTTGATGGAGTAATTGATAATGAATCAATAGAAGAAGAAAGTTTTTCAAAAGATGGACTTCTTGAGTATCCACAATATACAAGACCAGAAACTTTTGAAGGAATGAAAGTTCCAGAGGTGCTTCAATCAGGACACCACGAAAATATAAATAAATGGCGTAGAAAAGAAGCAATCAAAACAACTTATCTAAAAAGACCAGATCTTTTAGATAAAGCAAACTTAACTGATGAAGAAAAAAGATATATAGAAGAGTTAAAAAAATAAATTTGAGGCTAGAGGCCTATCCATTATTAAAGAAGGAGGAAATAAAATGGATATTTTAAAATCTATCGAACATGAACAATTAAAAAATAAAATACCAGAATTAAAAATTGGTAATACAGTAAAAGTTCACGTAAGAATAAAAGAAGGAAACAAAGAAAGAATCCAAGTTTTCGAAGGAATTATAATTAAAAAACAAGGTGGAGGAGTTAATGCTACATTTACAGTAAGAAGAATCTCTTACGGTGTAGGTGTTGAAAAAACATTCTTAGTTCACTCACCAATGGTTGAAAAAGTTGAAGTAGTTAGAGTAGGTAAAGCTAGAAGAGCTAAATTATACTACTTAAGAGATAGAGTAGGTAAATCTGCTAAAACTAAAGAAAAAGTAGGAGCAAGAATCGAAGATAAAGAAATTATCGTTAAAGAAGAAGTTGTTCCAGGTGAATCAGTAGCTGAAGAAGTTGTTACAGAAGAATCTGTAGCAGAAGCTGTAGAAGCTAACAAAGTTGTTGAAGCAGAAGCAGCAAAAGCTGAAGAAGCTAAAGCTGAAGCTGAAGAAACAAAAAAAGATGCTGAATAATTAGCATGTTAAAAGGTATTAGATTTATTTCTAATATCTTTTTTGTTTTCAAAATAAATAAAAAACTTTCTAAAAATCCCTTGACAAATATATCCTAATACTTTATAATAAATACTTGTCAGGGGCATGCAGGTGTAGTTCAATGGTAGAATTCCAGCCTTCCAAGCTGGCTATGCGGGTTCGATTCCCGCTACCTGCTCCAAATTAATCCTGATAACTACATGCAGGTGTAGTTCAATGGTAGAATTCCAGCCTTCCAAGCTGGCTATGCGGGTTCGATTCCCGCTACCTGCTCCAGATGAATTAGTCATTGTATTAGAAATTGATCTAGTATGATGGCTTTTTTGTTTATATAAGAAT
>JAZSBZ010000082.1:0-17463 GCA_045602645.1 Candidatus Scatovivens sp.
AAAATAAATAATATAATTTTGAATATTTTGTTTTTCATAAAAATCTCCTTATATACTAGTATGCTTATATAAATAATTATAACATAATATAAAAGTATTTAGTGTTATTTTTAATAATTTCCTAAATTTACACCCTTAAAATGATTGGGAAACGAAGAAAATAAATGCTTACAGATGTTTTTGACTGAGCATCTGCACCAAGCTTGAGTGAAAACTCAAGCTTTTTTTTATTATTTAACATTATTCAAAATTATTTAAAAGTATTGCTACAGGCTAGGTCTGTAGTTTTTTTGATTTTTATCATTATTTGTCGTTATTCAAAATTATTGAACATTATTTATTATTTACCGACTATTTTACCGACTATTTTTACCGACTTTTTGCTGACTGTTATTTTATAAAAAATATATAAAAAAGAGATAGAGAATAATTGTATAAAAGTAAAATGATGAATGGGACATTCATTTTTTTGCGTTTGTTAAGAAGGAAAAATAAGTAAAGTTAAATATATAAAAATGAAATGATGAAAAAAAGAGCAAAAAAGAGATATAAAGAGATAAAAAGAGTATATAGGAGATTTTAAAATAAAAAAAGAGAACTAAATTTGTCTAAATTTAACTAAGGTAAACGTTTTTGAACTTTGATGATTTACATAAAATATGATACAATAAAATTGACCTTAAAAAAGTCGCAAAATACTATCAACAGGGGAAAATTCCCCACATGAAAGGAAAGGTGCACATGGAAAAGAAAAATTTTACAACAGGACGGATTATTGTAGTAGGAATCACATTGCTGGTGACAGCTTTGCTGGGACTTCTCATTAACTATCTGGCGCTTCCGGCGTGGAACATTCAATCTGGAGGATTTTGGGGATTCATAATCGTTATGGGCATTATTGCTACTGCAGCGTATCTTATTACTGCTGGTATTGTTTCTTATAGAAACGATGATTATGGCGTTATGCGTGGCGGTTGGATTCCTGGTGGTGCGAGCATTTTGATGGTTGTAGTACTCATAGTACTCGCTATTGCAGGCTCTGCCATGGTTGATCCCGATGGATATTGTAACGCAATGGGAGTTGCTGATGGTGATTTTGAGACAGAAATTCCTGTAGCAAATTCCGACAAAATCGTAAGTGTTGACATGAAGACTGCTCAGAAACTTGGCGACAGAACCTTGGCTAATTTGGAGAATTCGTATTGGTATGAAGTTGATGACGAGTACAATCTCGTTAACATCAATGGAACTCAGTATAGAATTTCTTCTATCTCTTATGGTAGCATGTTCAAGTACTTTAAGGCTGATGAGAGCGGCATTCCGGCCTACGTATTGGTTAACGCCGATACTCAAGAGGCAAAGCTTGTTTATCTTGAAGAACCTATGAAGTACAGCCCTTCGGCAATGTTTGCTTATGATCTCTCTAGACATCTTAGAAATAATTATCCGAGCTACATCTTTGATAAGAGTTTCTTTGAAGTCGATGATGACGGAACTCCTTACTGGATCACTGGCGTGAAAGAAGCGACTGTTGGTGTTATGGGTGCTAAAGTAGTGACTTCTGCAGTTATTACTAACGCGATTACTGGCGAATGTCAGGAATATGAACTTGATAAGCTCCCTGAGTGGGTTGATCATGTTCAGAGCGTTGATCAGCTGATGAAAGTTATCGAATGGCACTACAGATACCAGAACGGTTTCTTCAATTTCTCTAGTACAAACGTGTACAGAACATCTTATTACTTTAAGTCTCAGAGAACATCTAGCGAAAAGGAAGATGGTGGTGTGGAAAATGCATATACTCCGTTTGAAGGCTACAATAGTATTGTAGGTAATGACGGTAATGTCTATTTCTATACTGGTTTGACTCCTGAAAACAGATCTGAAAGTAATATCGGCTTCCTTATTGTGAATCCGAGAACTGGCGAAACAAAGTTTTATGAAATTGCAGGCGCTGAAGAGTCTTCTGCTCAGATAGCTGCTGAAGCTTTGGTAAAGAACTTGCAGTATTCTGCTTCTTTCCCGACTATTACCAACGTCGGCGGTGTGGAAACATACCTTATGACAATGAAGGATGTAGCGGGTTTGGTTCAGATGTATGCTCTTTGTAACGTCGAAAATTACTCAAAGGTTGTTGTTGCTAGCAGCATCGATGAAGCCATTAATCTTTACAAGGTTAGGGTTGGTCTCGAAGTAGATGAAACCGATAAACCTGTAGTTGATAATGGTGACAAAGATGAACAGGTTGAAGAACCGAAAGAGACTACTAAGGTTTCTGGAATCGTAACTGCTGTAAATGAAGCTCAAGTAGATGGTTATACCTATTATTACTTTATGCTTGGCGAAGATAGTACAATCTATATCTCCAGCATTGAAAATAGTAGCGTGCAGCCTCTCAAGCTTACAAACGGTGTGGAAGTTAGTATTAGTTTCTACCCTTCGACTGAAGAAGGAATTGGTATTGTAACTGAAATTTCGTTTAAGTAACATGTACAAAAGGGGGAGCGGTTAGGTTAAAATCTAACCGCTCTTTTCTTATTTGTTTTTAATAAATTGAAATTATTAAGTAGAAATATGTAATAGCTTTGTAATTGATTTTTTGTGTTTTTATTGATAAATTTATTATGTATAAATAGAAATGTTTAGATTGGAAATAGATTTATGTTAGAAAGATTTACTGATGAAGAATTAGAAAATGTAATTAAAAATTTAAATGAAACTTTAGGAAGTGTTTTTTCAGAGACAGAGCTTGCATATGAATATAGAGAGTATGCTACTTTATTTGGATTTAGAAAAGAAGAAGACTTAAAAGGAATGTCTCCTGCAGAGTTATTAAAAGACTTAAAAGAAGAATATGTACCATATCTTATGGAGCGTATTGGTGATGATAGATTAGATGATTCTTTCACAAAGTTAAACTATATAATAGTAGATTATATAAAATCTAAAGAACTTTTTGAAAAAAATCCTAGATTGATAATGGCTTTTATAGAAAATGATGATATGAAAATGGTAAAGGTTGATGGAGTAGAACCTAATATTGAGAATATTAAAAATGGAAAATATAGTATAACAACACCGGTTTATGCTATAACTTATAAAGATAATGATAAATTAAATGTTCAGTTACTTATAGAGTGGATTTTATCAGAAGAAGGACAAGAAATAGTTGAAAAGGCCGGATATGTTGGCGTTAAGTGATTACTAAAGTATAAAAATACAATTTGCAAAAAAATGTAATCATTGATAGAATTAAAATGTAATTTTTAAAATGAGTTATATTAATGAAAGTAAAAGAATCATTTTTTATAAAAATTAAAAAGTTTATATTAGGTTTTTTTAATAAAAATATTTAAGAACATTTAGGAGGTTTTTATGAAGAAAGTATTAAAGAATTTATTTATTGCAATTTTATTAGTGGCAATGTTATTTAGTTTAACTGCGTGTGGAAATGAAACTGTAGAGACTATTCAAAGAGAAGATGTTGAAATAGTAGATACAAATGATGACGTAGTAAATGAAGAACCTGTAGAAAATGCTGATATGGATGGAATTTATGTAGGATCAGCAGAGGATGATATAATGGAAGGACTAGTAGTTATATCATTAGGTGAAAATGATTCATTTGTAGTTATGAAAGATAAATTAGGATCTGGATATGATAGATTAGGAAAAGCAAATCATTTTGGAAATTATCTAGAGGGAAAAATAAGAAATGAAATTTATACAATTACAGATGATGGTGAAAATGTAAAATTTACTCATCCAATTATGACTTTCAGTGAAATAGTAACAATGACACCAGCAAATGATGATTTATGTGGTATATATCAAAATGGAGAGGATGATTATATTGCACTTTATAAAAACTTTAATGATGAACTTACAATAGTGTATATTGATGCTGAATATGATATAAGCCTTAACGTAACACTTGCTGAATATACAACAAATGGTAATACAATAGAAGGTAAAGATGATTCATATAGTGAACCAGTAAAGGTTACTATAGATGGTGATAAATTAACATTTAATATTGAGTCAGAAAATAGAATGTGGGATAGAGCAAATATAGAATATACAAAGATGAAATAAGAAAAAAGGGTAGCTAAAAAGCTACTCTTTTTATTTTTTATATTATTGAATAATTTAGAAAGTTAAACTATAATGAAGTTACATTATAAATTATCGGAGGTGTATATGGAAGATAATAATAAAATACTGAAAAAACAGATACAGTAGATGATTATAGATATTCATATTTAAAAGTTATAAAATAAAGGAGAAATATATGAAAAATTTAGATATTACAAGAAAAATTTCACAAGGTATGTATGTGCTTAGTTCATTAAATGGAGGCTGTATAGTAGATGCAGTATCTCAAATAAGTGCAGGAGATAATCCTCTAATTGCAGTATCTGTAATGAAGAAAAATTATACAAATGAATTAATGAAAAATGGAGATAAATTTGCAATTTCAATACTAAGTAAAGACGTAGAACCAGAAATAATCAAAACATTTGGATTTAATTCTTCTAGAGATATTGATAAGTATAAAGATGTTAAATATATAGAAGTTGAAGGCGCGAAAGTAATAGATGGTTCAATTGGATATATGGTTTGTGAAAAAGTGGATTCAATAGATAATGATACACATACATTGTTTATTGGTAGAATTATAGAAGCGGATAAATTTAATGACAAAGAAGAAATGACATATGCATACTATCAAGAAAATAAAAATGAGCTTTTAAAAGTAAAAACGGAAAATGGTGAAACAGCGTGGATATGTTCAATATGTGGTTATATTTATTATGGAGAAGAACTTCCAGATGATTATAAATGTCCAGTATGTTTTGTAGGTAAAGAATTATTTGTAAAAAAATAAAATATAGAGAGCAGATGTTTTTTATCTGCTCTTTTAAATTGGGCAAAAAAAATACTCCAAGCAGCCGAAACTGCCTGGAGCCTACCTTAAGTAGTAAAGAAATCACAAGTGTGATTCATATTCCTAAAAGGCTTTCTGTCTCTGGATGATACTCACTGCGGATTCCAACCCGATTTTGTCATCTACGCCAATGCCATTAGGATTGACCTTGTAACCTCTGAGATGAAGTTTTGCAGGGTCAAAGTCGACGTGGGTAGTGTACACTTTGTTCTTATAGTCTTCGTGGTCAGCTGAACCTGTTTCTGCTCTTACGTGCATAGTATGGGTTCTAATCTGAATTTCGAAGCATCTGCCGCGGATGTCGCGGAATGCAACATGCAAAGACTGATAACCGTTGGTCTTAGGATTACTGATGTAGTCCTTAAGAGCATACTGGTACTTAGGAGACATAGCGGACTTTTCAGGAATCACGATGCCAGGGTGCTGAGTAATGTCAAAGCCTTTGATATCATATCTTGGACTTGCTTCACAAGGAATGAATCCTTTGGAAACCAAGAATACGATAAGCATTTCTGCTACTCTGTAACATTCTTCAATCATTTCACCTGCATTTTCGTCGAAAATGGTGATTCTGAATGCGAACAAATCTCTGAGCGTGTCAAGAGATTTATTCTTGTCGAGTTGAGTTAAAATCTTTCTTTCAAGACTTATGAGTGACTTCCGTCTGCCCTCCAAACAGAACATTAAGTCGGGTTCCTGCTCGCTGATGAGGTCATAAAGTTCGTCGAACGTTTTACGGATTTCCTTGAGGAATCCCCGATCGGTAAGAACGTTATGATACTCCCAAAGCTTGCTTGCGTGCAAAATATCTTCGGTGGACCCTTTCATGAGTTCTTCACAATAAAGCTCCACGATATTCGGAATCGAAGTGCCTTCGTAAAGGTAAGGAACAATCGAGATTGCGCCAGTAGGTGAGATTGCTGTCATAGTCATGCCTCGCTTTCTTTGTTCTACTATTTATAAGGTACATATTAATTGTAACATAAAAATGGCTAAAAATCAACCTTTAAGGGTTTTTGATAAAAGTATAATAAAACAAAAATATCTACAAAGCATTAGTAAATTCACAGAATATACATTATTTGATAACCAAAAATTATCATAATTTTCACTTAAAATACACCAATGAAAATATAATTAATGGTAAAATTTTTACAAGTAAAAGAGATGTACACTATTATAGCAAGTAAATTACACAAAGAGCGAGTGTTGATATGCTAATAGTGTATTTTTTATTGTTTTTTAAAACTTGTGTTTACATAAAAAATATGCTATAATGATAAAGTAACTCGTTGTTGAGCACATATGAAAGGAGCGATTTATGAATATTTTACAAGAATATCTTAAAGACGCTACAAACTACTTGTATGATTTGAGTCCTGAAGAACTGGAAAAACAGAAAGAACGGATTCTAAGATATGGTCAGCGAAAAGACTTATATGAGAGATTTCTCAAGCAGGTAGAACAAAGCCCAGAATGGGTAAAGCTTGCAAAAACAAGTGAGGTAAGGTTTTATATTGAAGAGCCACTTAAGATTAACAGAGGATGTGAAAGAAATGCATACATTCAACCTGGTATTTTTATCACAATTGCAGCTGGAAATATTCCCATCATTAAGGCTATTATTTAATTTAATAAAGCGTAAGCTTACAAAAATAGAATACCCCGAATCGCATAGGCAAATCGGGGTGTTTTATTTTTATATTATCTTGCATCACTATCATCATAAGGATTTGAACTTGTTTGTTTTGTATTTGCTTCTTTATCAAAACTATCTAGTATGTCAATAATTTCTTCTTCAGGCATTTCAAGAGCCATAGATATTTCTTGCATAAATTGTGTATATTCAGAGGTTCCTTTTTTACATGAAGGATTTTGTAGTAAAGGATAAACAGTCTTTTTAAGAAATTCTGTAATTTCTGCTTTTCTTTTATTTTCAGCTTGAACTTTTCTTTCTTCTTCTATTAGTCTTAAAGCTTGAATGGTGTCTTTTTCTTCTTCAGCTTTTTGAGCATATGCTGAATTAACTAATTTTTTACTATATCCTGAAATTGTAGCAAAATTATCTAATTCTTCCTGAATTTTTTCATCACTTAATACAGTTCCATTTTTTGCCATATTACTAAATAAATAAGTTGATACAACATTAGATCTTTTTGCAGAGTCTCTTGGAAGCAATTCTTTTGTATCTACTTGTCTATAAGGTGCAAACATTGTATTTAAATAAGTAATTGTTTCTCTTATATCAAGTTTGTATTCTAAACAAAAAGCTAAAACAAGTTCGTTAACAGATTGTTTTTTATTTGGGATTAAGTCGTATCCAGCTTCATATGTTGCCCCAACTTGTTTAGATAATATTTGTTCTATTAATACTTTATTTTCATGTGTTAACATATAAATAATCTCCGTTTCTTTTTAAACTCTATTATTATTTTACTATAATTTACATAAAATGTCAATTTAACTCGATTTATGAAGGTTTTGTAAAATATTGAAAAAGTAATTGTTTATTGATTTATACTCATGATATAATAAAAGTCGAAAAAGAGGTAGAAATTATGAGAATTGATTATGAAGCTCTAAGAAGAGATTTAATGGATTATTTTGGCACTGCAATGGGATTTTTTCCAGTTGCTGTGATGGATTTATCAGAGGTTGAAAGTGCATCTGATGAAGAACTTCTTGAAATTGCAAGAAAAAATCGAATTAATTTGTCTAAATATGAGCTTGATTCTTTTGATTTTGAAAGATAATTTAAGGAGGTAAATTATGAAACAAAAATTTTTAAAATGTAATCATTGCGGTAATATAGTTGCTGCTGTTAAAGAAACTGGTGTACCAGTAATGTGTTGCGGAGAGGCTATGGCTGAAATAGTTCCAGGAGCTGTAGATGCATCACAAGAAAAACACGTACCAGTATATAATGTAGAAGGAAATAAAGTTACAGTTGTTGTAGGAAGTGTAGAACATCCTATGCAAGAAGAACATTGGATTGAATGGATTTCAGTTCAAACAAATAAAGGAAATCAAAGAAAAGTTTTAAAAGCAGGAGATGCTCCTAAAGCTGAATTTTATATTGCAGAAGATGAAATAGTTGAAGTTGTATATGCATATTGTAATTTACACGGTTTATGGAAAGCATAATCATTCTCATGAACATGATTGTGGAGTGCATGATTGTAGAGCAGATAAAGGTGGCTGCGCAGGAAATAAATAAGGAAAAAGCATAAGATGGAGTTAGTATTTAAATTAATAGTTTGTTTGATAGCAGGTATAGGAGCTGGATTTGGTACAGGTTTTGCAGGAATGAGTGCTGCAGCGGTAATAAGTCCTATATTAATTACTTTTTTAGGAATGTCAGCGTATAGCGCTGTTGGAATAGCACTTGCAAGTGATGTTTTAGCAAGTGCAGTTAGTACATATTCTTATTGGAAAAATAAAAACTTAGATATAAAAAATGGCATAATTATGATGATTGCTGTACTTATATTTACAATGATAGGAAGTTATGTAGCAAGTTTAGTTCCAAATCAAGTAATGGGTAATTTTTCAGTATTTATGACAATGCTTTTAGGTATTAAGTTTATTATAAAACCAGTAATGACAACTAAAGATAATATGGAAAAAAATTCAAAAAATAGAGGGTTAAAATCAATAGTATCTGGATCTTTAATTGGATTTATATGTGGATTCGTAGGAGCTGGAGGAGGTCTTATGATGCTTTTAGTTCTTACAAGTGTACTTGGATATGAATTAAAAACAGCAGTAGGCACAAGTGTATTTATAATGACTTTTACAGCACTTACTGGTTCAGTGAGTCATTTTGCAATTGGTGGAATAGAAGATATAGGTGCTTTAATTGCTTGTATAATTTCTACATTTATATTTGCTAAGTTAGCTTCGGGTTTTGCTAATAAAGCTAAACCTGAAACATTAAATAGGGTGACAGGTGTTATATTAGTTGTTATTGGAGCAGCAATATTACTTGTAAATTACATTAAATAAAAACTTTGGATTCTAGCTTATTAGGCTAGAATCTCTTTTTTTTATCTATCAAACTTTACATAATGCTTGAATGGCGATATAATTATTACATCACTTTTTGGAGGGATATTATGAAACACTATCAAGATAAAAACGATAAGCAAAAGTTTCCTATGGCCAATAAACCTACCAAAGGATTAGGAACAAAAAGGAATAAGGAAAAGAAGAAAGAACGTTTTGAGGAAATAATAGGTTGATAGTATTTGCTGGCAATTTTGCTAGCATAAAAGAGGCGCTGCATTCGCGGCGTCTTTTTTAATTAAATTATTTTGAAAATGTATTTAATTTAGAAATTGAAAGTGATAATATATTATAAATGCATTTTTGGCATTTGCATTAAAATACTTTTAAAAAGTAATAACATTTAGGAGGTATAAATTATGAAATTACTTATTGATGATGCAGATATCGAAAAAATTAGAAAAATTTATGAATTTTATTCAATTGATGGTGTAACTACAAACCCATCTATTTTAGCGAAATCAGGAAGAAAACCATATGAAGTTTTAACTGAAATTCGTGAATTGTTAGGAGAGGAAGCTGAGCTTCATGTACAAGTTGTATCTTCAAAAGCAGAAGATATGATTAATGAAGGAAAGAAAATTGTAGAAAAATTAGGAAAGAATACTTATGTAAAAATTCCAACAGTACCAGAAGGTTTAAAGGCTATGAGAATATTACATAATGAAGGATATAAAATTACAGCTACAGCAATATACACACCACTTCAAGCATATTTAGCAGCAAAAGCTGGAGCAAATTATGCAGCTCCATATGTAAATAGAATAGATAATTTAGGAACAAATGGAATAGAAGTAACAAGAAAAATTCATGACATATTTGAAAATAATGGATTTAATACTCAAATTTTGGCAGCAAGTTTTAAGAATTCACTTCAAGTATTAGAACTTTGTGAATATGGAGTAGGAGCAGCTACAGTAGCTCCTGACATTATTGAAGGATTTATAAATAATACTACAAACGTTTCAGCCGCTGTACAAGACTTTACTAATGATTTTGAAAAATTATGTGGTAAAGGTAAAACAATGTTAAATTGTGATTAATAAATTTTAATAAATAAAAAAAGAACACTTTTAAAAAGTGTTCTTTTGCTTTTATATATCAAGTTCGATAATTTTATTTGCTTTTAAAGACTCTCTTAAATTTAGAATTCTTTGGTTATCAGATCCTCTAAATTTAATTTCAGGATTTTTTCTTTCTTCAATAAATCTACCATCAACTAACACATCAATATTATTTAATGTTTTATTAGTCATGTCATCGTTTCTATTTTTTAATTCTTCAAGAGTATATCCTGTATAACACCATACATTAAAGTTTGGTTTTTCTTTTTTTACATTTTCTATAAATTGATTTACTTGAGCTATATTTTCTTTACATAGTGGTTCACCACCACTAATTGTTATACCTGATAGAATAGAATTTTCCTTGATTCTATTAATTAAGCTTGTTTCATCAAATTCTGTTCCATAGTTATAATCTTGAGCTATTTTGTTATGACAGCCAGGACAGTTATGAGGGCAACCACTAACAAATAGTACTGCACGCCATCCTAAACCGTTTGATATACTTTCATCATAAAATCCTGCCATTTTCATAACTAATAACTCCTTTTATTGTTCATTTGGTAACTCGAATCCTGTGTGAGTTACTCTGTCTCTTAACTCTGATAATTTTGCTTTGTTCCAACGAGATGTTGTTCCAACTAAATATCCAGTGATTCTTTGGATTGTGTCGATATTGTCACTACCGCATTTTGGACATGTAATTAAGTTAGCATCAGCGTTTTCAAAGCCACAATCTAAACATCTTGCTCTTGTGTGGTTAACACTACCATATCCCATATTGTATTTGTCCATTAAATCCACAACTGCTTTGATTGACTCTGGGTTGTGTGTTGCATCGCCATCAAGTTCGATATAGAAGATGTGACCAGCTCTACACATTTCATGATATGGAGCTTCAATTTTTGCTTTGTGTTCTGCTGAACATTTATACCATACTGGAACGTGGTTACTATTTGTATAGTAATCTCTATCTGTAATACCTGGGATAACACCATATGTTTTTCTATCCATTTTTGTAAATCTTCCAGATAAACCTTCAGCTGGTGTTGCAATAACAGAAAAGTTTAAATTATATTTTTCTGAGAACTCTTTTGTTAAATCCCACATTTCGTTAATAATTTCTATACCTAATTTTTGTGCATCTTCATCTTCGCCATGGTGTTTACCCATAAGTGCGATTAAGCATTCAGCAAGTCCAATGAATCCAATACTTAATGTACCATGTTTTAATACTTCGCCAACTTGATCGTTTGGTTTTAATTTATCACTATCAAGCCACATTCCTTCCATTAATAATGGGAATTGTTTTGCGATAGCTGTAGATTGGAATTCATATCTTTCATATAATTGTTGTGCTGCAATTGTTGTATATTTTTCAAGTTCATTCATAAATATACGTTTAACAGCTTTTTTATAAAGATCTGTCATATGTTCAGCACTACCGATACCTAAATCAAATTTTTTACCAATTTTATCTTGAGCTTTTAAAGCTGATTCGATAGCAATTTTTGGTAGGTTGATTGTTGTAAATGATAAGTTACCTCTACCAATTGATGTTTTTTCACCATGTCTGTTTTCAAATACTCTTGTTCTACATCCCATAGTAGCACATTCATAGTACCAACGTCTTGGATCTGATTCGTTCCATTTATCGTTGTGGTTATATGTTGCATCTAAGTTGATGTAGTTAGGGAAAAATCTTTTTGCAGCAACTTTACAAGAAAATTCATATAAGTCATAGTTTGGATCTGTTGGTTTGTAGTTAATTCCTGTTTTCTTTTTCCAGATTTGGATAGGGAATATAGCTGTTTCACTATTTCCAACACCTTCATATGTTGATTGAAGTAATTCTCTGATGACACATCTTCCTTCTGGAGTTGTATCTGTACCATAGTTGATTGAACTAAATACTACTTGATTTCCACCTCTTGAATGGATTGTATTCATGTTATGGATGAATGCTTCCATTGATTGGTGAACTCTATCAACAGTTCTATTAATAGCAACTTGAATTATTCTATCTTTACCTTTAATTCCTTTTAAGTCTTTTACTTTTATATAATCTTTAACTGGTGTATCTAAAAGTTTTGTAACATCTTCGTTTAAGATTTCACCTTGTTTTTTGATTTCTTCTTCAAATGTTTTTCTAACATATGGAGCTAAGAAATAATCGAATGCAGGAATTGCTTGACCACCATGCATTTCGTTTTGAATTGTTTCCATTGAAATACAGCCTAATATACTTGCTGTTTCAATTCTTTTTGCTGGTCTTGAAGAACCATGTCCAGCTTTAAATCCGTTAGTTAAGATTTTATCTAATGGATGTTGTAAACAAGTTAGAGATTTAGTAGGGTAGTAGTCTTTATCATGAATATGAACGTATCCTAAATTTACAGCTTCTCTTACTTCTTTTGATAGTAGAAAATCGTCAACAAATGGTTTGGTTGTTTCTGATGCAAATTTCATCATCATTCCAGCTGGTGTATCAGCGTTCATGTTTGCATTTTCTCTTGTTATATCATTTGCTTTTGCACTGATGATATCAATGAACATTTCTCTTGTTTTTGATTTTCTTGCAACATCTCTATTATATCTATATGTGATGTAGCTTTGAGCAACTTCTTTTCTGCTTGAGCCCATTAATTTCTTTTCAACTGCATCTTGAATTTCATAAACACTAACTTGTGTTTGATTTTCAAATTGTTTTTCAACACTTTCAGCTATTTTCATAGCTAAATCTAAATCTATTCCTTCAATTGTATGTGACATAGCTTTTGATATGGCATCTACAATTCTTTCTCTTTTGAATTCTACTAATCTTCCGTCTCTTTTAATTACTTGCATTTTGGTTCCTCCTTTATTTTTGTTAAGTACATTTTAATGCATTTTTTGAGAAAAGTGTGTTGCTATAGCAACAAAAAAAGAAAAAGATTTTTAAAGTGTGAAATAATATTGATTTCAATAGGTTTATACCAATTGTTAATTTTTGATTACAAAACATTTACGGGGTATTTAGGCACTTTTTAAGTGTACATAATTAAAAAGTGTTGCTATAGCAACAAAAATGTGTTATAGTAAAGACGGTGATTGAAATGAAGAGAAATTTTGATGCTGAAAGCTTTATAAAAAAGATGCAAAGTCATTGTAGTTTATGTGAGACAAAAGAATTTCAAGAGGGAGAAGTAATAACTACTTTCTTGTTAAGAAGAAATCAATTTTGCATTTTGTTAGAGGGAGAAGCACAATTAATAACGTATGATAGTGAAGGAAATAAAAAGATTCTTTACTATTACAGAAAAAATGAAATATTTGGAGAAGCTCTTTTTAAAGTACATATGAATAAAGAGTTATTTGTACTTGCAAAAAAGAAATGTAAGGTATTATTTTATCCATATGATACTGCTGAAAGTTGTACAAATACATCATGTATTTATCATATTGAGATATTAAAAAATTTACCTGATTTGATTCTTCATAATATTGCAGAACAAAACTTTAGAATGATTCTTTTGACATATAAGGGAGTAAGAGATAAGTTATTAACTTATTTTAATTATTTATCTTTAGAATCAGGTAGTAAAACAATTGAACTTCCATTCTCATTTACAGATTTAGCAGATTATTTGATGATAGATAGAGCTGCGATGATGAGAGAAATTAAAAGATTGAAAGATGAAAATAAAATTAAAAAATTAAAAAATAAAATCGTATTACTATAAAAAAAGAAAGAACTACACTCCGCGGGGAGAGTAGTTCTTCTTTTTTTGCAGTTCACCTTCATCAGAATGAAGATTGGCCTTTTTTCTTTGCCTTGATAGCCTTTTTCTTCTCTGCACGGTTCTTTGCAAGCCCATCGAAAAAGCTAATGGTATACTGAAGGTTCTTCGGATTTTTCATACTGCGGGTCCTGAGCGCTTCGAACACACTATCACTGATGATGAGTTCGTTGCAGGCAATAAGGAGAAGCTGATCAAGCGGAGCAGTGCTGTGGAAGTGGAAAACGCGAGCTACTTCTTTTTTCGTCATTTCAGGATGATTGGCGTAATATCTTGCGATATGCTCAATATCCTTCTTGGTGAAAGCAGAGTAGTTTTTCCTTTCTTCCAAAAGCTTGTTATGCTTGAGTTTGCTTTTATATCCGTTATTGCCATGAGCTGACTGGTTAGCAAGTATTTTTTCGAGGATCTTCGTCACAGTATCATCACTTACCAAGCTGTGAGTGATAGAAACCGAGAGAAGATGGTAGAAGGTACTTTCAGTTACGTTATACCGTTCCATGAGCACAGTCCGTGCGGTAGATGCAGCTGTGTTGGCATAGTCTGCAGCGATGTCGTGCGACAACTTGTAGAATGCACCGACAGAAAGCTGTCTTCGAAGAGTAGTAGTATTTCTTGCCATGTTAACACCTCCAATTGTATTTGGTGAAAAAATTTATACAAACTGCAATTATATTATATCATAAATTGAGCGTAAAATCAAATGAAAATAAAGAAAGACGCCTTTTTACAGGCGCCTTAATGTCAGATTAAAAGATATGCCAAGTGTAAGTTACAAGTTAATAAAGTTTTGAAGTTAATCGCGACGTGCGATATAGAATCGGATAAAAGGTTTTTGGTTGTTTGGTGTGTCGTATTCAGACGTATATGCGAATTCTATTACTTTATAGCGTGTTTCGAGCTGTTTGAGAAGCTCAACTGCATTTTCAAAACTATAATCACTAGAAACAGTGATGTTTAATTGGTTTTCGGACTGATAGAATTGACAGTTTTTTCTCGTGTATCCATGTAAGGCGAGAACCATTTTTAGTTCTGCAAACAGTGAATTCCATTCTTTCCGTTTTTCACTCAGAATTCTTTCTTGTTCTTTTTCAGTTTTATAAATCACGTCATTACCATACAAGGTAATTAATATTTCTTTTACAGGTGTCAAATAAACCCCTCCTATATATAAGAAAATACGTATTACACTCTGACAAATGTAATTTTTCTAAAACTTGACATAAAATTAGTATAACATGGATTTTTTATTTGGTCAAATAGGAAAGGGACATAAAAAAAGCACTTCATAATGAAGTGCATAAATTTAACAATATGGTCTATCAATTTTTATTACATAATAATAGATTTCTTTTTCTGGTTTTATATTTGATAAAAGATATTCTTTTAAAGATTCTTCAGTATGATCTTTTTCAAAAGGAACTATACAATCAAATAGGATGTTAGTATGAGTTATTCCTTCTACAATTCTAAAATCGTGTATTTTTAATTCCTTATCTAATTTTAAAATATTTTCAACTACTAATGTTTGAAGTTTATCAACTTTAGGATTATTTATTTCTATTGGATCCATATGGATAGTAAGTTCTATACCTAAATCTTTTTTGAAATCACTTTCGATATTATCTATCATATCGTGTGCTTCCATAATATTCATTTCAGAATCAATTTCAACATGTACTGTTGCAAAATCATTATGAACACCATAGTTGTGAAGTACTAAATCATGAATTCCTTGAACAACTTCGTAAGATAATAATTTTTTTGTTATTTCTTTGATTCTTTCTTCAGAAGGAATAATACCAATGATTGGTTCTAAAACTTCTTTTATCATTCCAAGTGAACTATATATAATTAATCCAGATACAAATAAACCTAAAATACCATCAAGATTTATACTAAATAATCCCATAATAATCATTGAAATTAAGATTGCTGTTGTAGATATAATATCGTTTCTCGTATCTATAGCGTTTGTTTTTAATGTGTTTGAATTAATTGCTTTAGAAAAATCAAGGTATACAAACATTTGAATTATTTTACCAATTATTGCTATTACTAATATTATGTATGTAATACTATTAATTGTAAGTTCTTCTGGATTAAATATTTTTGTAATAGATTCCTTTGCAAATGTAAGTCCCATGATAAGCATTAATATTGCTATTACAAATCCAGCGACATATTCATAACGAGCATAACCATAAGGATGTTCTTTATCAGGTTTTTTACTTGCTAGTTTAAATCCAATAATAGTAAGAAGAGATGATGCTGTATCTGCAATATTATTAATTGCATCTGCCATAATACTAATACTATTAGATATAATACCAATAACAAATTTAATAATTCCAAGAACTAAGTTTGTTACTATACCGAATGCACCTGCAACTTTTCCATAGTTTGCTCTAACTTCAGGATCTTGCACGTTTTGATAATTTTTAATAAATAATTTTTTTAACATAAGAATACTTCCTTTACTTAGTTTTACATGAAAAGTGTACTACACATTGAAAGAAAAATCAAATTTTAGTGTAATTGTTTTAGAATTTCAGAAATTAAAGTTTTAGGAGTGTTTTTCTCATATAGATTAATAAATTTAAATGTTTTAATATCAGTTCTATCTAAAGTTAAGTTTATTGTTCTTACAATTGCAATTTTTATTGAACTAGTGGTTTTGTTATATTTTTTTGCAAGGTACGTATAGATATTTTTTTCAAGATTGTCACTTACATATTTGTTTTTATTTATGTGAGCATAAATTATTGAATCAATTAGATATTTTGTTCCGATTAGTTTTGAATCGAAATGTAGATCTTTTAAAAGTTTTGTAACATGTCCTTCTAAAATTTTTATATTTTTTGTTAAAATAAATTGACGAATTGTTGATAATGCTTTATTATATGTGCTATCACAAGGAAGAAATAAAGCACGATTTGTATCTTTAAAATTTTTATCACATGAAAAAACAATATGATAATCTATTTGGTTAATTAATTTATTAATACAAGGATCGTTGTATGATTCATGAGACATGAAAATAAGGTTAGGATTAATTTTTTCAAGAAGATCTTTTAATCCGCCGATACCTGTTATAATAAAAAGTGTTTTAAATTGCTCAAATTGAGTTATTATATAATTGTTTATTAACTTAATTTTATCTAAATCATTATGGTAAATTACTGTAATCATTTTTGACCTCCATATATTAATTCAATTAAAAAATAAAAAAAGTGACAAAAAATAGGAGAAAAATTATGGAAGAAGATTCCAGGGGCGAATGGGACTCGTTTTTAAAATATCAAAAATTAATATATAAGATTGCATATGGATTTTTAAAAGATCATGAAGATGCAATTGATATATGTAATGATGTTTGGGTAGAATATTTAGAAGAAATTAAAAATGAGAAAAACTTTATTACAGAAGAGTATAGAAAAAATTGGATTTTATGTGTAACTAAAAATATTTGTAAAAATAAACTTGCAAAGAAAATAAGAATAGAACATGAAAAAGAAAATTCTATAATTAAAGAAGAGAATTCACATAAATCATATTTAGTAGATAGAATATATGAAGAAATAGAGCTACTTGAAAATAAATATAA
>JAZSBZ010000083.1:0-21688 GCA_045602645.1 Candidatus Scatovivens sp.
ATAGAAGTATTAAAAAGTACAATAGATTTTGATAATGATGGAATAGATGACTATACAGATATATTACAGGGGGCAAAGCAAGAAGCCATAAACAAGCCTGTATATAGAAGTGTATATTATGCAGGTGGATATCCACCTGAAACCGAAGGAGTATGTACAGATGTAATTTGGAGAGCTTTAAAAAATGCAGGATATACTTTAAAAGATATGGTAGATGAAGATATAGCAAGTAACACAAAAGAATATAAAAGAGTAGATGGAAAGCCAGATCCTAATATAGATTTTAGAAGAGTAAAAAATTTAAAAGTATATTTTGAGAAAAATCATATTTCACTTACAATTGATTTGAGTAAAATAGAAGAATGGAATCCAGGAGATATAATTGTATTTCAAACAAGTTCAAAAGATCATATAGGAATTATATCTGATAAAAGAAATGAAAAAGGTATACCTTACGTAATACACAACGCAGGACAAGATAATAGAGAAGAAGATGGTATAGAATTTTATAATGAATTTGTATGGCCAATAACGGCACATTATAGATTAAAAGATATTAATGAAGGAAGTTAAAATGATTAGTTTAAAAGATGCAGTAGAATTTACTAAAAGAAGACATGGAAATCAAAAAAGAATGCAAGGAACAGCTTATTATGAGCATCCAATTACAGTTGCAAGATTATTAAAAACAAAAGGATTTCCAGTATCATATCAAATAGCTGGATTATTTCATGATTTATTAGAAGATACTAAAACAACATATGATGAGATATTACATTTAACAGATGAAGGTGTAGCAGAAGCTGTTAGAAAAGTAACTAAAGAAGATGGATATGATATGGCTGAATATATTGATAGAATTTCTAAAGATGAAATGGCTAGAATGGTAAAACTTGCAGATAGAGTTCATAATTTATCAGATGCTAAACATGCTAAAAAATCATTTCAAAGAAAATATATTAAAGAAACAGAAGAATGGTATGTGAAGCTTGCTGAAGGAACAGTGTTTGATAAAGATTTAAATAAATATTTATCTGAGCTAAAAAACATACTAAATCGTGATGTAGAAAGATAAAATAATTTGTAAAATTTTTTAAAATGGTATTGACAAGTCGTCGTTTAACCATTATAATAAAATACGTGCTTGAGAGAACATACCAAACACATGGGTAGGTGGTCGAGTGGTTAATGGCACCAGACTGTAAATCTGGCGACGAGAGTCTACGATGGTTCGAATCCATCCCTACCCACCATTTATTTTTAAAAAACTAAATAAAAAAGTGTTGACAAACTGTTCGAAGTATAGTAAAATAAAATTCGTCAGTGAGAACACTACAGAAATGGTCGCATAGCTCAGCTGGGAGAGCATCTGCCTTACAAGCAGGAGGTCATAGGTTCGATCCCTATTGCGACCACCACTTTTTGGCCTGGTAGTTCAGTTGGTTAGAATGCCGCCCTGTCACGGCGGAGGTCGACGGTTCGAGCCCGTTCCAGGTCGCCATTAAATATCTAGTTCTCAAAGACTAGATATTTTTTATATTAGGCTTCGTAGCTCAGTTGGTAGAGCAGGGGACTGAAAATCCCCGTGTCAGCGGTTCGATTCCACTCGAAGCCACCATTAAAAGATAGCAGTGCTTAAAATAGTTTAAGTATTGTTATTTT
This sequence comes from Candidatus Scatovivens sp., assembly GCA_045602645.1. Lineage (GTDB taxonomy): Bacteria > Bacillota > Clostridia > TANB77 > CAG-508 > Scatovivens. Next base: position 1,663 of record JAZSBZ010000083.1, read on the forward strand.
TTTGCTTTTTTCCGGTTCTTTGTCAATAGGGTTCTTTGTCAATAGTTGGGGGGTGAATTCATAAAACGGTTCACATCTCTTTGTTTTTTTGAGTTTTTATTATTTCACTAAAAACCTAAATAATAGACATAATAATATTGATAATAAAACAAGTTATAAGAAAAATAGAGAAAAATCGAGAAAAAAAGAGATAAAAGACAAGATGGATGATGATGAGGGTTTTGAAAAGTAAAATCAAACTTTTTCTGTCAAATATTGACTTTTTTAAACTAATAAGTTATAATATGAGTGTTGATAATTTACATAAAAAGCAAATAGTTAAAATATATTTGTAATTTGAAAGTTACAACAAAATGAATTATTGATTTTTAATCGTTATTTGTTTTATTTTAAGAATAGGAGGGGTAAAAAAATGGATGAAAAAGAATTAGAACTATTAGAAGAATTACAAAAACTAATTGAAAGTAAAAGAATCAATAAATTACGTGAATTTTTAGAAAATGTTAATAGTGCTGATTTCCCGAGTATTTTTGAAGAAATAACAGAAGAACAAATAATAATGGTATATAGATTACTACCAAAAACAAAAGCAGCTGAAGTTTTTGTTGAACTTGAACCATCTGCACAAGAAAATCTAATCAATTATTTGACTGACCATGAGATTAAAAACGTAATGAACGAGATCTACATGGATGATGCGGTAGATTTAATTGAAGAGATGCCTGCAAGTGTAGTAAAAAGAATTTTAGCAAATACTAAACCACAAAATAGAAAAGTAATTAATGAGTTATTAAAATATCCAGATGAAACAGCTGGTAGTTTGATGACAACAGAGTTTATAGATTTTAAAGAAAACATGACTGTTGATAAAGCTTTTGATCTTATCAAAGCTAAGGGATTAAAAAAGGAAACAGTATATAATTGTTATGTATTAACTATAGATAGAAAATTACTTGGTGTAATTGATATTAAAGAATTATTAGTTGCTGAAAGAGATGAACTTGTAAAAGATATCATGGATACAAATGTTATCAAAGCAAATACTTTGGATGACCAAGAAGAAGTAATTAAAATGTTTGATAAATATGATTGTGTTGCTCTTCCAGTAGTTGATAAAGAAGATAGATTAGTTGGTATTATTACAATCGATGATGCTATTGACGTATTACAAGAAGAAACATTAGAAGACTTCGAAAAGATGGCTGCTATCGCACCTAGTGATGACTCATATTTAAAAACAGGAGTATTTACACATGCTAAAAACAGAATTGTATGGTTATTAATACTTATGTTTTCATCTATGATTACTGGAGCTATTATTGAAAGTTTTGAAGCTGCAATTTCTTCGCTTCCACTTTTAGTAGCATTTATTCCTATGATAATGGGTACAGGTGGTAATAGTGGTTCTCAAAGTTCTACATTAACAATTCGTGGTCTTGCAATGGATGAGATTTCAACAAAAGATGTATTTAAAGTAATGTGGAAAGAATTTAGAGTAGCATTTGTTGTTGGTCTTGGACTTGCTATAATTAATACAATTAGAATTTTAGTTCAATATCAAGATCCACAAATAGCATTTACAGTATCACTAACTTTAATGTTTACAGTTATCCTAGCAAAAGAACTTGGAGGTATGCTTCCAATACTTGCTAAAAAGTTAAATTTAGACCCAGCATTAATGGCGTCACCACTTTTAACAACTGTAGTAGATACAGTATCTGTACTATTATTCTTTTCAATTTCAACAATGGTATTTGGTTTATAAAATTAAAATGGCTGCCTTTTTTGGGGCAGCTTTTTTGTGCTTAAAATATTGATATAAATTTAAAATTCAATTATAATATAGAAGAAAAATAAATAAGATAAAGGTAGAGAGATGAAAAAACTTTATATTGTACTAGCACATACAGGTACAGTTCTTTCTAGAATAATAAGAATGTGGACAGGGGATGAATATACACATGCTTCAATTGCTCTAGATGAAGATTTAAATGAAATGTACTCATTTGGAAGAAAGAATGCTTACATTGCTTTTATTGGTGGATTTGTAAAAGAAGGCATGAAGTTTGGAACTTTCAAAAGATTTTATAATTCAGAAATTGGAGTATATGAAATAGAAGTTACAGATGAACAATACCAAAAAATGTGTGAATTTATTGAATATATGAAAATACATAAAGATGAATACAGATTTAATATCTGGGGGCTTGTTTTAGTTGCATTTAATAAGAAAAGAGATGTTGAAAAAATTTATTATTGTGCAGAATTTGTAAAAGAAGCTTTAAAAGAATCTGGAATAGATATTTCGGATTTACCAGAAGTTATTCAACCAGAACATTTTAAAATGCTTAAAAATGCAAAATTAGTATATAAAGGATTGTTTAAAGAATATAAAAAGAAAAATGGATTTATGGAACAATTACTTGAACTTATGCTTAAGAAAGAAGCAACTTTACATTAATTTAATGTTTATTTAAGTTTTTTTATATAAAATGTCAATAATTACAAAAGATAGATTTATAAAAAGGAATGGTTTTTATGAAAATATTGATTATTGAAGATGATAAAATACTTTCTAAAACAATAGAGCAATGCTTAAAAGGTAGATATGATGTTGATGCAGCATATGATGGCGGTGAAGGACTTTTATATGCTAAACAAGAAATATATGATCTTATAATTTTAGACATTATGATGCCAGTTATAGATGGCTATGAAGTATTAAGTAAGTTAAGATGTGATAGAATATTTACACCAGTGTTAATTCTAACTGCTAAAGATAGCATTAATGATAAAGTAAGAGGCTTTAGAAGTGGTGCTGATGATTATTTAGTAAAACCATTTAATAGAGATGAACTTTTAGCAAGAATCGAAGCATTAATAAGAAGAACAACTGGAAATTATACAGAGAATGTTATTGAATTTAAAGGTTTGATTTTAGATTTAAATTCAAGAAGAGTAAAAGCAGGAGATAAAGAATTAATTCTGCAAGGCAAGCAATTTGATGTATTAGAATACTTAATTAATTCAAAAAATACTATAATTACAAAAGAGCAAATATTTGATAAAATATGGGGATTTAATAGCGAGACAACTACAAACGTAATAGAAGTATATGCTAGTGGATTAAGAAAGGAATTAAAGAAGATTGGATATGACAAATATTTAAAAACAATAAGAGGTGTAGGATATATCTGGTCTGAATAGTAAATATGAAAGAAAGAGTAGATTTAAAATCTAAGTTAATAAATTTAGTTATAACAAATATCATGGCTTTTGTTGTGATATTTTTAGTGTTTGGAATCTTTATTTTCTTAATGGTTAGAAACATCACATTTAGTGATGTTGATAATGAACTATTAAGGAGTAAAGATTTACTTTTATCTGTCAAAGAAAATGGGTATGACATTATATTTCAAAGTAATCGTGGAATAATGTTTATGCAAGAAGATGATTTTGAGAATTTTTCAGAAAGATTAAATAAAAACTTTGATAGAAGAATTATTAATCCGAATATAATTATTATAAGAAGAGATTTGGGTGGAAATATAATTAATTCAGATGAACTTGGAAGATTAGAAGAATATATTGGTGAAATAGGTTTTGATACTTCATCACTTGATAAAATATATGAAATTAGACTTATGAATAAATATGCGTATCGTGGAATAAGCTTTGTAACAAGTGGAAATAGTGATGCTAAATATATACAATTACTGATAAATGTTGATAATCAATTAAGTTTAGTTAATAAATATTTTATAATAATTACAATGGCAATTGCAGGTGGTATAATTCTATCAATTCTTGCAAGTTATATTGTTTCTAAAAAAACATTAAAACCACTTCAAGAAAATATGGAAAAACAAATAGAATTTGTTCAAAATGCATCACATGAATTAAGAACGCCTTTAACAATAATTCAAGCAAAACAAGAATTGTTACTTCAAGAACCAAATGCTAAGATTATAGATAAATCAGAAGATATAAGTTTAACATTAAGTGAGACAAAAAGACTTAGTAATCTAGTAAAAGATTTAATGGTATTATCAAGAGCTGATTCTAATAAAATGGTTCTTACAAAAGAGAATGTTAATATAGATGAATTTATTACTAACTTAGTAATTCCTTATCAAGAAATTGCAGAACTTGAAAATAAGAAATTAAATTTAGATTTAAATTATAAGTTAGATATTGATGTTGATACAAATAAGTTTTATGAGCTTATGATTATACTTCTTGATAATGCACTTAAATATACTGAAGAAGAAAATGAAATTACAGTAAAAACTTCATTAAAAGAAAATAAATGTGTGATTGAAGTTATCGATACAGGTATTGGAGTAAGTGATGAAGGGTTAGAGAGAATATTTGAAAGATTTTATAGAGAAGATAAAGCAAGATCAAGAGAAACCGGTGGAAGCGGACTTGGACTTTCAATAGCTGATTTTATAGTAACAGAACATGGCGGCAGCATAAAGGCAAGTCATAATGCTCCAAAGGGAACAATATTTACGATAAAATTACCAAGATAGAAGGATGTTAAAAATCCTTCTTTTTTTGTTTAGAAATAAATTTAATTGACTATATTATAAGTAACTATATATAGGAGGTTATTTATGGTATATAAGTTTACTAAAAGTGGAGAAAAAGTATTAGAAATTGCAAACGAACTAGCGATTGATTTTGGACATAATTATATAGGAACGGAACATATTTTATATGGACTTGTTTGTGAAGAAAATGGAGTTGCTGGAAAAGTATTAGAAAAACAAAATATATTACCTGAAGATATTTTAGATAAAATAGAAGAAATGATTGGTGGACAGATAAATGATGATTGTAAAATACTTGGATTTACTCCAAGAACAAAAAAGATTTTAGAAAATGCACATTTAGAAGCTAAAAGATTAGGATCAAATTTTATAGGTACAGAACATATTTTAATGGGGATATTAAAAGAACCTGATAGCATTGCAATTAAGATTTTAAATGAGTTAGATATAAAAATAGATGATATTATATCTCTTATTGCAGATGTTTTAAATGAGTTTGAAGAAAAGATTAATAGTCAAAATAAACTGCAAAACGACTTAAATAATCCTGCTACTCAAAACTTAAATCAATTTGGTAATGACTTAACTAAAAAAGCAAGAGAAGGATTATTAGATCCAATTATAGGAAGAGATGATGAAACAGATAGAGTAATAGAGGTTTTATCTAGACGTATGAAAAATAATCCTTGTTTAATAGGTGAACCAGGTGTAGGAAAGACGGCTGTTATTGAAGGACTAGCCCAGAAGATTATTAATGGAAATGTACCAGAAAATTTAAAAGATAAAAGAGTAATTGTTCTTGATATTTCAGCTATGGTTGCTGGTGCTAAATATAGGGGAGATTTTGAAGAAAGAGTAAAAAAGACAATAGCAGAAGTTAAGAAGGCAGAAAATATTATTCTATTTATTGATGAGATTCATACTATTGTTGGTGCGGGTGCTGCAGAAGGAGCAATAGATGCTGCGAACATTTTAAAACCACTTCTTGCAAGAAGTGAAATACAAATTGTTGGTGCAACAACATTAAAAGAGTATAGAAAGTATATTGAAAAAGATCAAGCGTTAGAAAGAAGATTTCAACCTATTATTATTGAAGAACCTAGTATAGAAGATTCAAAAAAGATATTAAAAGGGATAAGAGATAGATATGAAGCACATCACAACGTTAAAATAACAGATGATGCAATTAATGCTTCTGTAGAACTTTCAAGTAGATATATTTGTGATAGATATCTGCCAGATAAAGCTATAGATTTAATAGATGAAGCATCAGCTAGGGCAAAACTATTAAGTCATATTGAACCAGAATATATAAAGGTTATTGAAAAGGAACTTGATAAAGCTATAAGAGAAAAAGAAGAAGCTATTAATGTACAAGATTTTGAAAGAGCTGCTAAATTAAGAGATGAAGAAGTTAAACTAACAGATAAACTAAATATAGAAAATGATAATTGGAAAAATAAAAGTAGTAAGAAAGTTTTGAATATTGAAAGAGAAGATGTAGAACATGTAATATCTAAATGGACTGGAATTCCACTTTATAAAATTACTGAAGATGAAATGGATAAAATTAGAAATCTAGATAAACGATTAAAAGAAAATGTAATTGGACAAGATGAAGCTATTGATAAGGTTTTTCAAGCAATTAGAAGAAGTAGGACAGGATTAAAAGATCCACAAAAACCAATTGGATCATTTTTATTTTTGGGGCCAACGGGAGTTGGAAAAACTGAACTTGCAAAAACAATTGCAAAAGTGTTATTTGGAAGAAAACAAGATTTGATTAGGATTGATATGAGTGAATTTTTAGAAGCTCATTCAGTATCAAAATTAATTGGAGCGCCTCCTGGGTACGCAGGTTATGATGACCATAATAGTATAGTAGAATTAATAAGAAGAAAACCATATTCAGTTGTGCTTTTTGATGAGATTGAAAAAGCCCATCCAGATGTATTAAATTTACTTTTACAGATACTAGATGATGGTATGCTTACTGATTCACAAGGACGAAAAATAGATTTTAAAAATACAATTATTATAATGACTTCTAATATTGGAGCAAGATTTATTACTGACAAAAAACAGATAGGTTTTAATAGTGAGAAAATTGAAAATATAAATAGTAAGATATTAAACGAGCTTAAAAAGGAATTAAAGCCAGAGTTAATTAATAGAATTGATGAAATCGTTATTTTTAATAAATTAAATAAAGATGATTATAGAAATATAATTAAATTACTTCTCGATGAACTTAAAAAGAGAATAGAGGATGAAAAATATTTTGTTGAATTTGATGAATCGATAATTGAATTAATAGAAAAAGAGGGGATTGATTCAAATTATGGAGCAAGACCATTAAAAAGAGCAATACAGAATAATGTTGAAAATAAACTTGCAGAAGCAATACTTGATTTAAAAATTATTAAATGTGAAAGATATATAATGTCTTTAGAAAATGAAAATGTATCTTTTAAAATAGTAAGTAAAAGTATGGCATAAAAAAAGCGGCTTTTTAAGCCGCTTAAATTAATTTAAATTTTCTGGATGAACATGTACTACAACTTTGTCTATTTTATCAAGTGTTTCTACATCTTTTTCAAGATGATTTGCAAGCTTATGACTTTCATATGTAGACATATTGCCATCAACTGCGATGGTAAAAATAACAAAGTATTTATAACCAATTGGTGTAGAGTATAAGTTATAACAGTTTTTAATATCTTTATGACTTCTAACAATTTCCATTATAGTGTCTTTTGTTTCTTCATCTAAAGAAATATCCATTAAAACGTTGTAGCTTTCTAAGAATATTCCAATACCAGTAATTAAAATCCAAATTGAAATTCCAATACCAACAATACCATCAACCCAGTAGATACCATATAATCCAAGTAGTATTGAAATTAAAGTACAAGTTGTAACTAAGCAGTCATTTCTATGATCTTTATAATTTGATTTTAAAAGAATGTTATCATATTTTTTGTATAAATGTTTTGTGTATATGTATAGTGTAAATTTTGTTATGATAGTAATCACGCAAACAATAATAAGTCCCCATGAAAATGTGAAGTATGATTTGTTAATTAATGCTGATAATGAATCAAAGAATAATTTAATTGATACAACTATCATTGTTATACTAATAAAAAGTGAAAAGATATATTCTGCTTTACCATGACCAAAGTTATGATCTTTATCTTTTGGTTCACTTGATATTTTATTTCCAATAAATGTCATAAGTGATGCGATAATATCTGATGCACTATTAACACTATCAGCAATCATTGATTGGCTTCGTGTGATAAAACCAATAAATCCTTTTATAATTAAAAGAAAGATGTTTCCTATTATTCCAAGTAGTCCAGCTTTCTTGATATCTTTAAATTTTTGTAATTCCACAAAATCACTCCTTTTTTAAAATACAAATAACATCATAACATATAGAAAATAAAAAACAAGATATTGATTAAAAAAATGTTATATGTTATAATCGCTTTAGTTTAAACAAAAGAAGGATAGGGTGATACTGTGATATTCGTTGTAGTAATCTGTATATTAGTGACAATGGTATTATTTCTAGCGCTTTTAGCTGTAGCACAGATTAAAATGGCTGGAATGAATGTAAAAGACTTTTGGTCTTTTATTAAAGCGAATGATACATTAAATAAATTATATGCTTTTTCAGTAAAATACGAACAATTAACACCACAACAACAAATACTATTTTTACAAGAAGCAGATACTATATTCGATGCATTTGAGAAAGTACCAGATGCATTATGGGAAGAAGAATATACAAAGTATATGGAAATATTAAATAAATACAAAGATATAAAAATTAAAAGATGGGAAGAGTCATAAAAGATTCTTCTTTTTTTTGCAACAAAAAAACTGGTTTATATTAAACCAGTTTCTTTATATTTAAAGATTTTATTAAGCTTGTGGTTTTTTTGGAGCTTTATCAGCGTTTGTTAAATCTGACATAGCACCTAATGTTCCAAGAGCTTTTGTAGCTTCAAATGGAATATAAATTTTGTTTGCAGGTCCTGCAGAAGCTTCTTTTAATGCTTCTAATGTTTTTAATTGAACTAATTTATCATCTGGTTTTGCATTTTTGATTGCTTCATAAACCATTTGAATTTCTTTAGCTTTAGCATCAGCAACTTGTTTGATAGCTTCAGCTTCACCGGCTGCTCTTCTAATTTTTGATTCTCTATCAGCTTCAGCATCAAGAATAGCAGCTTGTTTTCTACCTTCAGCAAGAGTGATTGCAGATTGTCTTTCTCCTTCTGCTTCAAGGATTAAAGCTCTTTTATTTCTTTCTGCGTTCATTTGTTTTTCCATTGCATCTCTGATGTCAGCAGGTGGTGTAATATCTTTGATTTCAACTCTATCGATTTTACATCCCCAAACGTCAGTAGCTTCATCTAAGATTACTCTTAATTTATCATTGATTTGATCTCTTGAACTAAATGTTTGGTCTAATTCCATTTTACCAACGATATCACGGATTGTTGTGATAGCTAGGTATTCGATACCTTTTTTCAAACTTTGAATTTCATAAACAGCTTTTGCTGGATCTGTAATTTTGTAGAATACTACAGTATCAATAGTAATTGTAACGTTATCTGATGTGATAACTCCTTGTGGTGGAATATCCATTGTTTGTTGTTTTAAACTAACAACTGAACGAACTTTGTCGATTACTGGTACGATAATTGTAAGACCAGCATCAGCAACTTTATGGAATCTACCTAATCTTTCGATAATATATACTTCTGATTGTCTAACAATTTTAATTGTTGTGTAAGCGATTACGCATATAATTGCGAATACAAATAGTAAAAATGCTCCCATTAAAAATTTCCTCCTTATATATTAATTTTTTATTAATGGCTTAACAATTGCTTTAACACCTTCGATTTCAACTATTTCAACCTCAGTGCCTTTAGCGATAAATGTATCATCAGCAGATTTTGCTGACCAAGTCTCACCGCTGATTTTGATTTGACCTTTTCCTTCAACAGGTTCGATATCAGTTGTTACTTTTCCAATTTTTCCAATAATTGAATAAGAATTTGTTTTAACATCGCCTGGTAAAATTTTCTTAACAAAAGGTTTTGTTGCAAATAATAATACTGTTGATGAAACAACGAATATTGTTATTTGTGCGATAGTATTAGAAATAAAGAAACTAGCAATCATTGCTATCAATGCTCCAATACTAAACCAAAATACTAGGAAACCTACACTAATAATTTCTATGATTAGAAATATACCAGCTAAAATTAACCAAATTTTCCACATATTAGCTTCCTCCAATCTATTTTAGTGATATAAAAAACTTCATTTTATATTATACAATATATTGTAAAAAAAATAAACAATTTTTTTCAAAAAAGTACGTAAAAACTTATTAAATTACATATTTATTAAGATTATTAAAAAATAGTTAAAATTATAGATTTTTTTGTCTAAGTGGTATATAATCAAAATTGTCTAAAATCTTGAGATGGAGATTAAACAAATGAGAAAACAAAAAAAGTTAAATATGCGTAAAGTAAGAATGTGTGCTTTAATTGCTATAGTAGCGATTGTTATATTGATAATAAGCTTAATTATGAATGCTGTTAAAAAGAATGGTCAGTATAAAGATTTGACAATTATTTTTAATAATGAATTTATTGAAACTATGAATCCAGTTACAATAGATGAAGAAGAGAATGTTTATTTTTCAAAAAGCGATATAGCATTACTGTTTGATGAAAATATTTATTATAATGAAGCTGAAGAAGAATTGATAACAGCATATAATAAACATGTTGCACTTTTAAAGCTAGATCAAGAATATTGTTTAATTGATGATGAAAATGTTAAGCTTAAAGGTAAATTAAAAGAAGACGGCGATGAAATTTATATTCCTATAACTGACTTACAAATAGTATATGATTTAGAAATAGAATATTCTAAAAAAAGTAATAGAATTATAATGGAAAGTACTACTGAAGAAAAAATAGAGTCTTCACTTATTAAAAGAAGCTTTGTAAAATCTGGCAAAGGATTATTTGCAAAGAAGATTGAAAAGTTAATTATAGGTGATAAAGTAGTAATACTTGAAGAAGATGGAAAATATAAAAAAGTAAGAACTCCACTTGGAAATATTGGATATATTAAAACAAAAAAATTATCAGAAGAAAAAGTGATAAGAGAAAAAGTTAAAGAGAATAAAAAAGAATTAGAAGTATACAGAAATTATTCTAATATTACTGGAATCTATGATAATATTGAAGATGTTGATGATAAGAAATTAAATGTTGTAATTCCTACATTTTTCTACATTGATGAGAATTCAAAAGTTTTAGATAAAACAGGAAGTAAAACAGCGGCATATTCTGTATATAAAAATTGGATGGAAGAAAATAAATTAGTATTTATGCCAACTGTTGATGATAATGAACTTGTATCAGAGAGTTTGCTTTCATATTCTCAAAGAAGTGTTGTTATTAATTCATTAGTTGATTTAGTAAAAAAACATGAATACATGGGAATTAATATAGAATTCGATGCAATTGATGATGTTAATAGTTTTTATAGATTTATAATTGAATTAATGCCAAAATGTAAGAATGCAGATATAAAAGTATGTGTAACAATAAATAATAATTTGGACAAAGACAAGTTAAAGAAAATAGTAGACTATGTAGTAGAGGAGTAATTAATGGAAAAATTTTCAAAATATAAACTTATTAAATATTTAATATATGCAGCGGCAGCTATAATTGTTTTTATAATAGGTACAGTTATTTGGTATAACGTGAGCTTATCACCAGTTAGCAATATTCCTGTAGAAGAAAACGAAGTAATAAGAGTTGAGATTGAAAAAGGAATGGGAACAAAATCAATTTCAAAATTACTTGCTGATAATAATGTAATTAAAAGTTCTTTAGCAATGCAAATATATGCAAGATTTAATAAAGTTACAGGACTACAAGCTGGAACTTATGATTTAAATAATAGCGAAGATGTTAAAACAATAATAACAAGAATTGTTAATGGAGAAGTTGCAAGTGATGAAGTAAAAATTACATTCATCGAAGGTAAAAATATAAGATGGATAGCAAAAACAATTGCTAAACATACAAATAATACAGAACAAGATGTATATGATCTTTTAGAAGATGAAGCATATATTGATGAACTAATTGAAAAATATTGGTTTTTAACAGACGAAATAAAAGATGAAAGAATTTATTATCCAATAGAGGGATATTTACTTCCAGATACATATATTTTTGAAAACAAAGATGTTTCAGTTAAAACAATATTTAATGTAATATTAAACTTTACTGATAAATTCTTAGAGGATTATAAAGAAGATTTTGAAAATAATTCAATGACAATACATCAATTACTAACAATGGCTTCACTTTGTGAATTAGAAGGAAAGTCATTAGAAGATAGAAAAGAAATTATTGGTGTATTCTACAATAGAATAGTTACAAAAATGAGTTTAGGTAGTGACGTTACTACTTATTATGCATTTAAAGTGGACATGGGTGAAAGAGATCTAACAGTAAAAGAATTAAATTCAGATAATCCATATAATACAAGAGGACCTAATATGGCAGGAAAAATTCCAGTAGGACCAATTTGTAACCCAAGTAAGTCTGCTATAGATGCAACTTTAAATTATACTCCAACAGATGCATATTATTTTGTTGCTGATAAAAATGGAGATGTATATTTTACTAAAAATAATAATGAGCATGTAAGAATGATACAATCACTAAAGAAACAAGGACTATGGTTTACTTATGACTAAAGCATAAATGTATTTGAGGAGGGGACAATGAAAAAAGAGAAAGCAGAAAAGAAAGATTTAAAAGTTTTAGATAAAATTACTTTTAAAAGTTTTCTTGATTATTTAGAAAATCATATTTTATTAATTATTTTAACAATACTTATTTTATTTGTTACACATGGATATTTAATGTTCAATAATAATATTGGTATTGATACAGATAGTTTTATTACTATACCAGAGGGAAATCATAACTGGCTTTTAATAGGTCGTTATGGTTTAGTACTTGAAAAATATATTTTAAACTTAGATTCTTATAATATATTTTTTGCAGAAACGTTATTTATGATGTTTTTAGTTGTATTTTGTGTAGTTACATATTATGCAATATACATATTAAGTGGAAAAGATTTTAAATTATTAAATTTAGTATTACCACTTGTGGGATTAACGCATCCACTTTTTGTTGAACAGTTCATATTCTTACTTCAAAGTGCACAAATATCATTTACGTTATTCTTAACAGTACTTTCAATTTTGTGTATTTATAAATGGGTTGTTGATAAGAAATTTATTTATGGAATATTTAATATAGCTTTATTAGTATTAATACTAGGAACATATCAATCATTTATTCCAGTTTATATAGCATTTTGTGTTTTCGCATTTATTTTACTTTGTGAAAATAATGAATTTAACTTTAAAGATAATAAAGACTTTTGGGTACAAATATTAAAATTAGTTTCAACATTTGCTGTAGCATTTATTATTTATCAAATAATTTTAAAATGTATGAAAGTAGATATGGGATATTTAAATCAATCTAATGCTTGGTTAAGAGATAACCCAATTAATTGTATTAAAAGAACATATTATCATTTCTTACAATTATTAAGAGCTGAAGGAAACTATTATAACTTTGGTCTTCCAATTGCATTAATGGGAGTATTAATAATTGGTATTATAAATAGTATAAAAACAAAACAAAACTTAAATAAATTTAATAAAGTAATATACTTTTTAGTATATGGAGTGTTCTTAGCAACACCACTTTTCTTAACACTTTATTTAGGAAATCCAGCTGCACTTAGAACACAATTTTATTTACCAGTGATAGAAGCTCTTGCTTTTATATTAGTTGGATATTATATTACAAAACTACCAAAATTTAGATCAGTAGCAATGGTAGCTGCATTTGTTATAATTTGTTTAGTATATTTTGAACAAGGAAGTATAACATCTAAATTATATTATGGAGATCACCAAACAAGAGAAAATGATATTCAAATAGCATATGAATTAATACATGATATGCAAGAATTTGGAATCAAAGAAGGGGATATGATTTACTTCTATGGACACTTTGATGATAAGATGAATAAATCAGCAATGTCTGGAGAAGCAATAGGATATTCATTATTTGAAAATGGATGGATGATGAATCCATTATATTGGTTTAGTACAGAAAGTATTTTAAAATTATTTAGAGCTTTAGGATATGAATACACATTAATGCCATCTGAGTTTGCTGAAGGTGCAAAAGAGTATGCAGAAGAAATAGAAGCATGCTGGCCAGAAGAAGGTTGTATGATAAAAACAGATAAGTATTATGTTGTAAAACTTGCAGAACAATAAAATAAATTGAAAGAGGCTAGAGATAGCCTCTTTTTTGTTGTTTACTTTTATGTAAATTTGTGTTATAATAAATTAGTTCGTAACTATAGAAACATTAAATGAGAACATGATAAATCTCATTTGCGACCGAATGAAAGGAGACTTTGAATGGGTTGTTTAGGCACTATCATTTTGGGGCTTGTTATAATGTGGCTCCTGGAACACTTTACGTTAGGACAACTTGTGGTTGCGTTCATTGTGGGATGGATCGTGAAAGAACTCTTTTTGGATTAATCCTATGCTGAAAGGGCGTTATAGATGTAAAAGTCTGTACGCCTATTTTTTATTTTAATGAATAATATTATGTTAATCTTGACAAAATACTATTATATAGTGTATAATTATATTTAGTTATATATTTTGCGATGAAGATGAAAGCTTTAAGAAAAACATTTTACAGAGAATAAACGCCATGGGCTGAGAGCGTTTTAAATTAAGTTCTTATAGTGAAACACATTGGAGCAAACTTAAAGTGTTGTAAAATTTTTTAATGCAGCATTTTATTTTAAAAGTGGGAAACTCTTTTATTCCTTGAAGAGTTTTCAAATAGGGTGGCACCGCGGAAGTTATAAGCTTTCGTCCCTGTAACAAATAAAGTTACAGGGACGAAGGCTTTTTTGTTATATATAACTTACGTCCCTATAAAAGAAAAGGAGCAAATTATGAAAGGAAACATTTACAGAACATACACATGTTCAGAGTTACGTGAGAAACACGTAGGAGAAGAAATTAAACTTGCAGGATGGGTAGACACAATAAGAGATTTAGGAGGAGTTTTATTTATTGATTTAAGAGATCAATATGGTATTACTCAAGTAGTGGTTTCAGGAGATGAAGAAAAAGTTGATTTTGCATCAAGAATTCCAACTGAATCTACAATATCTGTTTCAGGAAAAGTAAGACTAAGAGATGATGAAACAGTTAACGAATCATTAGAAACAGGAAAAGTAGAACTTTTTGCTGACGAAATTGAAATCTTAGGAAAAAGAACAAAAATGCTTCCATTTGAGATTGAATCATCAAGAGAAGTAAGAGAAGATTTGCGTTTAGAATACAGATTCTTAGATTTAAGAGCTAGAAAGAACCTAGAAAACTTAAAAATGAGAGCTGAACTTATTCAATATTTAAGAATGCAAATGATTGAACAAGGATTTTTAGAGGTACAAACACCAATATTAACAAGTTCATCACCAGAAGGTGCTAGAGATTATTTAGTACCAAGTAGAATGTATCCAGGAAAATTTTATGCACTTCCACAAGCACCACAACAATTTAAACAATTGTTAATGGTATCTGGAGTTGATAAATATTTCCAAATTGCACCTTGTTTTAGAGATGAAGATGCAAGAGCAGACCGTTCACCAGGTGAATTTTACCAACTTGATATGGAAATGGCATTTGCTACACAAGAAGATGTATTTAGTGTAATGGAAGAAGTAATCTATAACACATTTACAAAATTTTCTGATAAAAAAGTAGCTGAATATCCATTCCCAAGAATTCCATATGAGGAAGCAATGCTTAAATATGGTTCAGATAAACCAGATTTAAGAAACCCATTAGAAATTAAAGATGTAACTGATATATTTGAAAAAATAGATATAAAAGTATTTACAGGAAAAATAGTAAGAACAATAACTCTTCCAGGTGGAGCATCTGTTGAAAGATCATTCTATGATGGTATGACAGACTTTGCTATAGAAGAATGTAAAGCAAAAGGATTAGCTTGGATTAAGATTTTAGAAGATGGAGAATGGCAAGGACCAATAGCTAAATTTATAGATGAAGATTCAAGAAAAGCATTTATGGAAAAAACTGGAACTAAGGTTGGAGATAGTATTTTCTTTATTGCTGAACACAAAGGTGTAGTTGAAAAACTAGCTGGAGAAATTAGAAAAGAAATAGGAAAAAGACAAGGATTAATCGATGATTCAGTATTTAAATTCTGTTGGATAGTTGACTTTCCTATGTATGAAATTGCGGATGATGGAAAAATTGATTTCTGTCATAACCCATTTAGTATGCCACAAGGTGGAATGGAAGCTTTACTTACAAAAGATCCATTAGATATTTATGCATATCAATATGATATTGTTTGTAACGGAATAGAACTTTCTTCAGGAGCAGTTAGAAACCATGATCCAGAGATAATGGTTAAAGCATTTGAAATTGCTGGATATACTGAAGAAGATATTAAAACAAAATTTGCAGCGCTTTATAAAGCATTCCAATTTGGAGCTCCACCACATGCTGGTATAGCACCTGGTGTTGATAGAATTTTAATGTTATTAAGCAAGGAAGATTCAATTAGAGAAGTAATAGCATTCCCTATGAACTCTAAAGCACAAGATTTATTAATGGGAGCACCTGGAGTTGTTACAGAAAAACAATTAAGAGAGGTTCACATTAAATTAGATATTAAAAAATAAATTTTTAAGAGGCGATTAAATCGTCTCTTTTTTTAATTTACATCTAAATATTTAATTGTTATAATTAAAATATGAATATTAAAAATAAGGAGTAAATTATGGATGGAAATAGTGTAATGTTATTAAGTGCTTATATATCTTTTTTTGTACTTGCAGTGTATATGATTATTTATTTTATTAAAGGTAAAAATAAGAATATACCAGGATTTTTTAAGGCATTTGTTAATTCTGTAGTGATGGGTATTTCAGCATATTTTCCGTCAATAATTGTACTTGCTGTAATGATAAATGGTGTTACAGAAGCTGCACCTATTATTATGAGTATTATATTTGCTACTATATTTTTAGTTGTATTTTTAAATGCTCTTTTTGAGGCAATTGAAAATGATTTTGCCGTTGAAGATGGTTTTGCAGAAATGAGTAGAAAGAAAATGATTTATATTATTGTTATACTTGTTGGTTTAATAATAATGGCATCTTTTTTATATGGAATGTTTGCTTTTCCAGAAAGAATACCACTATTATTTGCACTTTTTTTAATGGCAGCTACAATAATTACTGTACTAGCATTTAAAGTACTTAAAGCAAGAGTTGCAAATGACCCTAAAAAACGTATATTAATGAGTAGAATAGAGCTTTATTTTGGAATTGGACTAGCTGTTCTATATGGAATATTCTTTTTAGTTCTTCAATTTTTTCCATAAAATTTAAAAACCATAAAATGCTTTAATTTCTAAGGAAAAGAAGAAAAATATTAAATGGTGAAACTAAGGTTTTTGAAGTTTTATAAAAAAATTATGTTGACAAGCTAAAAAAATCGTGCTACCATTTTTATATAAAGAAAATCAAAGGAGATTTATTTTTTATGAAAAATTTTAAAGGTAACAAACATCATCATAAAAAATAGCTTGTGTCTTGAAGTTTTAGGCACAGGCTATTGATGATGCTTGTGCCTTTAGTGTTTTTAAGAGCCTTAAAGGTACTAGATACCTTTAGGGCTCTTTTTGTATACCAAAATTAAAATTGATATTTAAATTTAAGCGCGCAAAGATATTAATTTTAAAAGACAAGTTTGATTTTTAAAAAAATTAGGAGGAAATAAATATGAAGAAAAAATTAGTAATAGGATTAGTTATTTTAAGTTTAATAATAGGAATTGTTTTTATCATCGTAAATAAATCTGGTGATATTAAAAATGATGATAACACTTTAGTAGTAGGACTAGATGATAGTTTCCCACCAATGGGATTTAGAAATGAAAATAATGAAATTGTAGGATATGATATTGATCTTGCAAAAGCAGTAACAGAAAAACTAGGAATGGAGGTTAAGTTCCAACCAATATCATGGGCTTCAAAAGAACAAGAATTATCATCAGGAAATATTGATTGTATATGGAATGGATTTGCATATAACGAAGAAAGAGCTGCAACAATGACTTTAACAGATAGTTATATTCAAGGTGAAAACTATTTTATATTAAAAAAAGGAAGTACGCTTTCTAGCCAAGAAGAATTAAAAGGATTAAAGATTGGAGTTCAATCAGGATCTATCCAAGCACAAGATTTAGAAAAATCTGAATTTGGAAAAAACGTAACAATAATTGAATATCAAGAAAACTTAACAGCATTTATGGATTTAGAAGTAGGTGGAATTGATGCACTATTTTGTTCTAACATAATTGGAAATTATTTAATTACAACAAAAGGAAAAGATTATAAAACAGTACCATCAGAAAATATAACAATTTCAAAAGGAAGCGTTATTGCTTTCAAACAAGGAAATGTTGAATTAAGAGATAAAATTCAAAATGCTTTAGCAGAAGTAACTGCTGAAGGAAAAGCTGAAGAAATATCTAAAAAATGGTTTGGTCTAAATATGGCTAAAGAAATAAATAAAAGATAAAAATTATAAATTAAAAAATAAAGTAAGAAAAATAAAGGAGATATATCATGAGCGTTTTAGAAATAGTAAATGTATGTAAGATATTATTTTCTGGAATAGGCACGCTCTTAGAAATATTTTTTATAACACTTGTTTTAGCATTGCCACTAGGACTTCTAGTGGCTGCTATTAGAAATTCAAAATGTAAAATATTATCATTTTTGATGAAGAATTATATCCTGCTAATAAGAGGTACACCAATTATGCTTCAAATAATAGTTGTATACTTTTGTCCGTATTATATGTTTGGAAAAAGTTATGATAGATTTTTAGCAATAATAATTGCATTTACAATAAATTATGCAGCATATTTTTCGGAGATATTTAGAAGTGGAATTGAAGCAGTTCCAAAAGGTCAAATAGAAGCTGCATACACTTTAGGATTTAGTAAATTACAAACATTCTTTGAAATTATACTTCCACAAGTTATAAAAAATGTATTACCAGCAATGTCTAATGAAGTAATATCACTTTTAAAAACAACATCACTTGCTCAAATAATAGGAATAGCTGAAATGTTTAGCTTAGCACAAAAACAAGCAAGTTATAATTTTTCAATTATTCCATTATGTATAGCTGGAGTGTATTATTTAATTTTAGTATTTGTAGTCTCAATGCTATTTAATATTTTTGAAAAGAGACTAAGTTATTATAGATAGGAGTGAAACAAAAATGAATGTATTAGAAATTAAAAATGTTGTAAAAACTTTTTCTGGATTAAATGTTTTAAATGATGTTTCACTAACTGTAAAGGAAGGAGAAACAGTAGTAATAATAGGAGCATCAGGGTCAGGAAAATCAACGCTTTTAAGATGTATAAATAATCTAGAAAAGATTGATAAAGGAAGAATCTATGTAGATGGAAAAAGCTTAATTAAAGAAGAGAAAAATAGAAAATTAATTTATAGTGATAGGAAAACTTTAAACGAGATTAATTTAAATTTAGGAATGATTTTTCAAGACTTTAATCTTTTTCCACACTTAAGTGTTTTGGAAAATATTACTAAAAGTTTAGAGATTGTATTTAAAAAATCAAAAGAAGAATCTGAAAAAATAGCAATAAGTTTATTAAAGAAAATGGATTTAGAATCTAAAAAAGATGAGTATCCATGTAATCTATCAGGAGGACAAAAACAAAGAGTTTCTATAGCAAGATCTTTAGCACTATCTCCAAAATTAATATGTATGGACGAGCCAACTTCAGCATTAGATCCAGAACTTGTAGGAGAAGTATTAAAAGTAATTAAAGATTTAGCTAAAGAAAAAAGAACAATGGTAATAGTAACTCACGAAATAAAATTTGCTGAAGAAGTAGCAGATAGAATTATATTTATGGATGGAGGAAAAATTATAGAAGAAGGAACTCCAGAAGAAATTATGAGAAATCCAAAGAAGGAAAGAACTAAAGAATTTTTAAAAAGATATATTAGTTTAGAAGGTGAAAATGTGGAATATATTGATGATAAATATTTAGAAGAAAATGAACTTCCAGCCAAAGAAGTAATTAAATTTTTTAAAGAAATAAGTGACATACCAAGAATGTCTGGAAACGAAGAAAAAATATGTGAGTATTTAGTAGAGTTTGCTAAAAAAAGAAACTTAGAATATGTATATGAAAAAGA
>JAZSBZ010000084.1:0-3347 GCA_045602645.1 Candidatus Scatovivens sp.
AAGAGACTATTAATGTTATAAAAGAGAAAAAAGAATAAAATTATGGAAACAATAGCTACGAAAAGCGAGAGATTAATTAAAAACATCGAAAAATATTACTACTTTTGCAAAGTAAAGAGTTCGATAATGATAAAGTTAGAAGAAATAAAAAAACCGATAGAAAAAGAAATAAATTGCTTTGAAAGTGAGTTTAAAGAATCTTTTAAAGCAAGTAGTGAACTCTTAAACAACATTAACCAATACATTCTAAATAAAAGAGGAAAGGGAATTAGACCCATACTAACACTCCTTGCAGCAAAAGCATACGGAGAGATAAACGAAACAACAATAAAATCTGCTATAAGCTTAGAAATGTTGCATACAGCAAGCTTAATTCATGATGATGTGGTAGATGAAACATTAGAAAGAAGAGGGCAAAAGTCTGTAAATGCAGTATGGAACAACAAAATATCAATACTCGCCGGAGACTATTTGCTATCCCAATCTATTCTGAAAATAACAGAAACTAAGAACTTTGATATTCTTAATCAAATTACAAAATTAGGTAAAGAGGTATCAGAAGGAGAGTTGATGCAAGCAGAAAATGCAAATAGCGGAAACATTAATGAAGAAAAATATTTAGAAGTAATAAAAAAGAAAACAGCCTGCTTATTTGCAACTTGCACATACGCAGGAGCAAAATCTGTAAATGCAAACGAAGAAGATATTGAAAAAATAAAAAGATTTGGAGAAATTTACGGAATATGTTTTCAAATAAAAGATGACATATTAGACTTCGTTGGAGATGAAAAAAAGATTGGAAAACCAACTGGAAATGATATTAGAGAAGGTAAAATTACATTACCTTTAATTTATGCACTAAATAACTGTTCGAAAGAAGAAAAAGAGGAGAAAATAAAGATCATTAAAGACAAAAAATTTACAACTGAAAACATTGGAAAATTAATCCAATTTGCAATTGAAAAAGGGGGTATCAAATATGCTGAACTTAAAATGGAAAATCTAAGAAAAGAGGCATATAATACAATAAAAGATATTAAGAATCAGGAAATTAGAGAAACATTAGAAAAAATTATAAATCATACGATAACAAGAAATAAATAAAAATATAGATAAAAAGAAATCCGCTGAACATACAAAAAATATTCAGCGGATTTTTATTTAAAAAAGATATAAAATCAAAAATAAGCAATATCCTTACCGGATATAGAGGAAAGAAGATGATTAACCAACTTACTTGCTCCAATTCTAAAATAATCAGGAGTTAACCACTCTTCACCTAAAACAGATTTAACCAACGTATAATATGAAACTGCATCAGAGGTAGTAGAAACGCCTCCTGCGACCTTTAAACCTACTTTAGAGGAATTTAATTGATTAAACTCTTTAATTGCGTTAGCCATCACGTAAACAGCCTCTAATGTTGCGTTGATACTATACTTTCCTGTTGATGTTTTAATAAAATCAGCACCGGCCGCCATAGAAAGAATAGAAGCTTTCTTAATCATCACAGGAGAATTTAATAAACCGGTCTCTAAAATAACCTTCAATTTTGCATTCTGACAAGCAGATTTAATTTCGGTTATTTCCATATATACATCATCATAATTACCTGATAAAAACAATGAAGAAGGCAATACATAGTCAATTTCAGAGGCTCCTTCCATTACTGCCATAGCCGCTTCGGCAATTTTTACCTCAGTAAATGTATGAGGGTAAGGAAAACCAATAACAGAAGCTATATCTAAATTTTCTTGCAAATTATCTTTGACTATAGGAACAAAAGCAGGAAAAACACAGATAGCTGCAGGATGGGGAAGGATCTCAAAATGATCATCAAAAGCATTGATTTTATTAACAAAAGAGATAATTGAATCAAAAGAATCTCCAAAATTTAAAGATGTAATATCTATAAAACTCAACAATTGACTATAAACTGCCTTATCATTATTACGCTCAAATCCATCATTTACCAATTGATGAGCTTTGTTAGAAACAGATTCAAAATCTAAATTAGAAAAATCATATTTAGAAAATAACTCTTCAAAACGATCCATAATTTACTTTAATTTTTCATTATTAATATGACGCAACGCATCTCTCTTAGTTTTCTTCTCTAAATTAGCTGCAAATGCTTTATCCAAATCTACTCCGGTTTGATTAGCAAGACAAACCAAAACCCAAAGAACATCAGCCAACTCATCCTCCAAAGAATAATGTAAATCAGAATCTTTAGAAGATTGATCACCATACTTTCTCGCCATAACTCGAGCTAATTCACCAACCTCTTCCATTAAAATGGCCGTATTAGTAAGCTCGCTAAAATAACGAACTCCATATTGCTTAATCCAAGAATCGACAATCGACTGTATATCCTTTAATGAAGACATAAAAATAAGTATAAAAAATTATAAACCTAACTTTTCACTAATTTCAAGCATCTTCACAATAGGGAGTCTGGCACGATCTAAAATAGCAGAATCTACATTAATTTCGGGTTGATTGTTCTTTAAACAAGCATACAATTTTTCTAACGTATTCAATTTCATATAAGAACAATCATTGCAAGAACAACTGCTATCTTCAGGCGGTACAGGAATAAATAGTTTATCAGGAGCTTGCTTTTTCATCTCATGTAAAATGCCTGCTTCAGTTGCAACCAAAAACTCGTTGATATCAGAATTAACGGCAAATTTTAACAATGCAGCAGTAGATCCTACACAATCTGCCAACTTAACAATTGAATCTTTACATTCCGGATGAACCAAGAGTTTTGCATTAGGATAAATCTCCTTCAAGGCAAGCAATTTACGAATTGAGAATTGCTCGTGAACATGACAACACCCATTCCACAAAAGCATATTTCTGCCTGTTACAGAATTGATGTAATTACCCAAATTTCTATCAGGACCAAAAATGATTTTCTCATCTTTAGGAAAACTTTCAACAATTTGAACGGCATTAGAAGAGGTTACAACTACATCAGTTAAAGCCTTTACAGCAGCAGTTGTATTGACGTATGAAAGAACCTTATATCCGGGATGTTGATCAATAAAAGTTTTAAACTCGGTAGCATTACAACTATCAGCCAACGAACATCCTGCAGAAGCATCAGGCACCAAAACAACCTTTTCAGGCGAAAGAATTTTGGCTGTTTCACCCATAAAATGAACACCACATATAACAATTACATCAGCATCAGTTGTAGCAGCTTTTTGAGCTAAATAAAGGCTGTCACCAACAAAATCAGCAATATCTTGAATTTCGCCAATTGTATAGTAGTGAGCCATTATAACAGCGTTTCTTTCTTTCTTAAGTTCTAAAATTTTATTTTTTAAATCAACACT
>JAZSBZ010000085.1:0-42232 GCA_045602645.1 Candidatus Scatovivens sp.
TATTATTAACTTTTTTATTTTTTGTATACTCTTTTATTAAAGAATATATTTCTAATATTGCTATAATTATCAAAAAGATTCCAAAACATTTCTTTAAAATTTTACTTTCTAATTTCAATGAACAAATACTCCCTATTATTCCTCCAATAACTCCAGAAAAAATCATCCATTTACCAATATCAAAATCTATATATTTATTTTTAAAATTTAATAAAGTCGCAGTAAAAGCTGATACTACAAAAAAAATCAAATTAATACCCTGAAGTGTATGTTGTGAAAAATCTTTAAAAATATCCAAAAATATTATTAGTATTGTTCCACCACCCAAACCAAGTGCTGTAAAAAATCCAGCCACAATTCCTATAAAAATCTCACTCATATATCACCTAAATCATCATTTTAATTCCTGCATAAATTAAAAATAAAGAAAAAATAATATTTAATACATTACTATTTAATTTATTTAAAATTTTAGTTCCAAAAACACTCCCAACACATCCTCCTAATGCACATTTAACAGCAGGTATAAAATCTATATAACCATCTTTAAAATATAAAACTGCACTTACTAAAGTAATACATAAAATACAAAATATTGTTGTTGCTCTAGCTTTTACACTATCTAAGTTTAATACAAGTAAACAAAATGGAAGTATTATTAGACCTCCACCAGACGATAAAAATCCACTTATAACTCCTGCAAAGAAACCTACAAAAATGCATAAAAAAATACTCTTATCCATAAAGAGTATTCTTTCATTTTTTTATTTAATTATTCTTCTAATCTTCAATATTTTCATCTTTTATATAATACTTTGTTCCAAGCATTTTATCAGGTAAATATTGTTGTTCTACATAATGACCAGGATAATCATGTGGATATTTATAACCTTCATGATATCCAAACTGTTCCATTCCTTCAGCTGGTGCATTTCTAATATGCATTGGAATTGTCCCTGTATCTTTAC
The DNA here is from genome assembly GCA_045602645.1 of Candidatus Scatovivens sp. GTDB lineage: Bacteria > Bacillota > Clostridia > TANB77 > CAG-508 > Scatovivens. The sequence goes on from JAZSBZ010000085.1 coordinate 969, forward strand.
TTGATACATCTTCTAAAGCTTGATTTATTGCATTATAAGATGCGTTTGATTTTTTTGAATTAGCTACATAAATAGCTGCTTCTGAAAGTATTATTCTTGCTTCTGGCATTCCAACCATTGTTACTGCTTGCATAGCTGATGTTGCAAGTTGAAGTGCAAATGGATTTGCAAGACCAACATCTTCAGCTGCTGCAATAACTATTCTTCTTGCTAAAAATACTGGGTCTTCACCACCATTTAAAGCTCTTGCAAGATAAAATACTGTAGCATCTGGATCTGATCCTCTCATTGATTTAATAAAAGCACTTATATTATCATAGTGACTATCTCCACTTTTATCAAACATTGCTTTTCTTTTATTTAAACTTTGACTAGCAATTTCATCAGTAATTTCAATTACTCCTTCAGCATTCATTTTAGTTGTTAATACTGCAACTTCTAATCCATTTAATGCCGTTCTAACATCACCACCTGATACTTCTGCAATAGTCTCAAGTGTTGAATCATTAATTTTTATATTATAACTTGCTAATCCATCTTTATTATTTAAAGCATTTCTTAATACTTTTAATATATCATCTTTTGTAAGCGGCTCTAGTTTTATTACCATTGATCTTGATATTAAAGCTTTATTTACTTCAAAATAAGGATTTTCTGTTGTAGCACCAATTAATATAACAGTACCATCTTCAACAAATGGAAGCAAAGCATCTTGTTGAAGCTTATTAAATCTATGTATCTCATCTATAAATAAAATACATTTTCCACTTGGATTTAATAACGGATTATCAGCCTCTTCAATCGCTTTTTTAATATCTCCAACACCAGATGTAACCGCATTTAACTTTGTAAATTTATATTTAGTTGTTTCACTTATAACTTTAGCAAGTGAAGTTTTACCACATCCCGGAGGTCCCCATAAAATTAAGCTTGATAATCTATCTGCTTTAATAGTTCTATATAATAATTTATCTTTACCTACTACATGTTCTTGACCTACGAATTCATCTAACGATTTTGGTCTCACTCTATAAGCTAAAGGCTTGCTCAAATCCATAACTAATTACCTTTCTATCCATTCATTAATAAATAAGCAAATGCTAATACTATAACTATAATTACAATAAGTGGAATACCACCTGTTTTTTTCCTTGGCATTTCTCCTGATAAATCTTCCTCTTCATTTGATGTTACATCATTATTTATAACGTCTTCTTTATCCACTACTTTAGTATTACAATTTTCTTCTGCAGTTGTACTTATTATCTCTCCATTTGGACCAATACAAATTTCATTACCTTCACTATCAAGTTCATATGTTTCATCTAAATCCATAACATATCCAAATGAACCATTAGCATCTAACAGTGCAGCAACTTTTTCTTCATCTTCTTTTGATACTATCAAATATACAATATGATAGTCATTTCCTTTATATCTATCTTCTTCAATTTGAATATCATATTCAACAAAATTCTCTTCCATAATTTTACTTACTTCTTTTATTTCATTTGCAATATGATTTTCATCTTCTACAAAACTACCTGTAACTTCTAATTGAATTTTTTGAAACTTTTTCCCCACCACGCGTACTCCTATCTTGCAAGAATTACTAAACATTTCTTAATTAATTCTTCTACAGATACATCTGTATTAGCAATTTTTTCAAATGCTTTTTCAATTTCTTTCTTATTATATCCAAGTATTTGTAACGCCTGTGTTGCTTCGTCAACATTTTCACCTGTTTTAACATTACAAACTTCTTCATCACAAGAGCTTCCCGCAAGTTCTTGTTCTTTCTTTAATTTATCTTGAAGTTCTAATATAATTCTTTGTGCAGTTTTAGGTCCAATTCCTGGAATCTTCTTTAGTAATGACACATTGTTTGAAATAATTGCACAAGCAAATCCTGCTGGAGTTATATTAGAAAGCATAGTTATAGCTGATTTTGCTCCAACACCACTAACTGATAATAAAAGTTCAAACATTTTTAATTCTTCATGTGTTAAGAATCCATATAAACTAATATTATCTTCTCTTACATAATAATGTGTATGAACTTTAACTTTTGATCCTATTTCACCTACATCATTTATAGACATATTAGACATAAAAATCTTATATCCAATACCTCCAACATCTATTACAACATAATTGCTAGATTTCTCTTCTAGACTACCTTTTATATATGCAAACATGTTATTTTCTCCTTTGTTTTTCCAAACATCTTTTTGCTACATTTTATCACATATTTTAATTTAATCAATACTTTAAAAAAATTTTTATATCCTATTTTAAATAAAAAGAGTAAGATCATTTTTATAACCTTACTCTCCTTAATATTAATTATCTTATTTCATCATCTTGTGATGGTTTTTCTTCGGAATCCTTTTTATCTCCAAAAGAAACATTTCTTACTGTTCTTTTTTCATTTTCTTCCTTAATTCTTGCATCTAATCCATCTATTATCATATCAAGTTTCTCTTGATCTTTAACTGTAATTATTCCACTTGAAGATTTTGAAATAGCACCTTCTTCAACTAATTTATCAAAGTTTATAAATTTACCATCTCTTTCTGAATCAATAACTAAACCTTTATTTTTCTTTGAAGCAATTCTAGCAAGTCCAAGCAATTCTCTTGCATATTCCGCTTTTGCTGCTTCTGCATCTTCTCCTTCTGGAAGAAGTAATGAATCTTCTATTGTAATTGAATTATCATTTTCAGATGCAAAAATATACCAATCATCACATTCACCAAACAATAATACAACATCTTTATTATAAAACGCTGAATAATTTTCTCTTAAAATTGCTGCCATATTGTTAGATTCTTGTCTAGCTAATATACTAGCAGCCTTAACATCTTCACCAGCTCTTGCATTCATATCTTTTACTCTTTGAATTAAATCAAAATGTATATCTGTATTTTTCTTTCTATTTATATCTCTTATTCTTGTATAACCATATCTAACATCTTGTGGTGCTGTTTTATGATCAAGTGATACAACATCTTCATTTTGAGCAATAGAATATTGACTATATGAATCAAGATATAAACGATGATCTACATTCATACCAGTATATTTCTTACCAGCTTCTAAAGGTGCAACACGTGAAGTTGTATCATCTCTTTTGATATTTGGAATATATTTTAAAAGATCATCACATCCTCCACCAATTGTAACTTCTTTTATTACTAAAGCATCATATTGTTCTTTAGTTATTTTGCCATCTGCCAAAAATTGATCTAATACTTTTTTATCAACTTCAATCATTCTTTTAGCAACTTCTTGATATACTTCAAATATTTCTTGATGTGCATTTCTAGCTGCTAAACTTGCATGTAATGTATTTGGTATCTCAACATTGTCAAAGCATACTCTATCGCCATTTCTCCAAGTCCAACTTTGAGAAACAACTTGTATAACTTCTCCATTTTCATCAACTTCCTCAACAACAAATACAGAACCGTTTTCTTCAAGTGCTGAGTGAAGCATTGATGACTCTCCTGGCTGCCCCTCTCCTAATCTTTGACAACAAGTTGTGATGTTACCTATTGTTAAATGAAGTGGATCATCTATTCTAACAATTCTACCAACAAAACGCTTTCCTTTATGACTTACTGGTGGTACAGATTGTCTTTCTCTTTCTTTCATTTGATCATAGATTTTTTTAGCTACATCAAATTCTTCTTGTGAAAGTCCTGATTTTTTTGCTCTATACGCAAGTTCATAATATCCCGGTTCAATATTATTATATGTAACGCTCTTAATATCATCAGCAAGTTCACTTACTTTATAAAGTCCTGCTTGAAATCTTGATTTAATATCTGGTTGACTAATAACCGCATCCATTCTAGCATTCATCATTTGGAACAAAGTATAATATTCAGGTTTTCTTAATATTTCAGTCATATTAGCCATAAAGAATTCTCTGAAATTTTCTGAGTATGGTTGTCTTAAACCAGCAAACATAATCTCACCTTTTTCAAAAGTAAATACTCCTGGAAGTTCTAATTCTTTTAATATTGTATATGCTTCTCTTATACCTTCTTCGCTTCTATCTTTAAGTTCTAATGTTTTTTCTGTAGGTATTCTATAACCTGTTTCACCATATAATCTTTGCTCTAATGCAACAAGTTCTGGCTCAGTCATTCTTTGTTTTAAATTTCCTAGTTTTCTAATCCATCCTTGTCCAATTTTATCTTTTTCTGCTCCCACTATATCAACAACTGACATATTTAGTCTCTTTGATATATCTTCGTTTGCATTCATATTACCCAAAAACATCATTAAATCTTCTAAATGATCTGTAACATGTGGTGAATAGAATGTTGTACCATCTGGTTTTAATCTAGAAAATTCCTGTGTAATTAATTCTCTTATTCTATCTAAATCTAGTTTTTCATTTTCTGATAATGTTTTCTTTAATGTATTATTTAAAACATCTCTTAATATTTTAATATTCTCTGGTGTTTCAATTACATTTTCACCTAAATATGCATCTAATGGTTCTGCAAGCAAGCTAAGTTTTTCTTGAACATTAGCAGAAACAGCAGCTTTAGTAATTGATTTAATTCTATCATCTTTTATATTAACACCATTTTCTCTTGTTACTTTTGCAATCAATTCTTCTATTGATCCATCAAATCCTTCTTCTAAAGCTTGATTTAATGATTTATATATAGCAAAAGTTCCTTTTCCTCCAGGTAATGCTGGATTAACTTTATCAAACAACGCTCCAACGATTTTTAAATTACCTGTTATAGTATGCATGTTTTCATATATACCAGATACAGCAACACCTGTTGTTCTAATTGCTTCTTCAAGTTCTGCTTCATCTATCTCTGGTAATTTTAAAACTTCTTTAGAAGCACCATAACCTAAAAATGCATACATTGATACCATAATTTGTTCTGCAGTATCTCTTCTATAGTTATCTGAAATATCAAATTTACTTAATCTCTCTAAATCTTTGAATTCTCCAAAATCAAATGTATCTAATTTATCATCTGGACAATGAATTACATATCCTGGTGTAGAAATAATATATTCTCTAAATTTATCTTTTTTAGATTCTAATAATTTTCTACCATTTAATATTTTCTCATCTTGTGTTTCTTCTCCAGATAATATAAGTTCTACTTCTTCATCTAAATATCCATCTTTTTCTTTTAATTCTTTAATTGCATAATATTCTGGTCTTGTATCCAATAATTCTTTAAATCTTTTTATTGATTGTACAGAACTATTTCCAATTATTTGAATAGCCTCTGGATCTTTTTGAATTAATTCATATGCTTCATCTCCAAATAATTTCACAAATTCAACAAGTTTTGAATCACAATTTGCTAAAGATAAATCTTTGCCCTTTAGAAAATCAACATATTCTAAATGTGTTGTTAAATCATTTATTGTAAGTTGACCATTTTGCATTGATTTTTGGATACCATTCTCTTCGCAATATCTTTTATAATATTTAATTTTCAATTCTTCTGGAGCTTCCGGTAATAAGAATAATTCTGGATGTTTTTCTTTGAAGTAATCTGGAGCTTTTTCTCCATATTCTATACTTCCTCTTAATATTTCATTTTCAATATAATCTTTTATTGTAGTTAAAATTTCTTCACTACTTAATCCATCATAATCTTTTATATCAGCTTTATATGCATAATTTCCAACTTCTCTTATTAATTGATATAAAACATCTTGAGGTAAAGTTATTATACTATCCTTTGCTGGACAACGTCTAAATGCTAAGAATCTATTCTTACTTAAAATTTCTTGTACATAAGGTAAATTAGCTTCCTCATCTTCCATGAATCTTATTTCGTCAAAACTAACTGTACCTTCATAGAATTTTTCTTGCCATTCTTCAGGCATTGATTCATCCACAAATAAATCTGGATTTGAATCTCTAAATTTCCCTTTCATATGTCTATGTCCAAGTGGTCTAGATATATAATTCCAATCAGTTGGTCCATACACAATCATTCTTCTTACTGCTTCATCAAAATGTTCTTCTGAATATTCTTTGCTATCATCTCCACCAACATACTCACCTGTTTTTAAATCATAATTCTTTGTAAAAATTGTTCTTCTAGAATCATGAACATTTCCTGCATAATGGAAAAAAGCATCGTCTATTAATTTTGCTCTTGCAAAACCATTTTCAGAAAAATATCCTCCATTTTGTCTATCAAATTCAAGAACTCTTCTTGTACCATATCTATCAAAGAATTTCGCAATTTCTCCACTAGCTAAATCTCCTGGTGTTAATCCTGATTCTATTAATAGTCCAATAACACTCTCATCTTCTAGAACTCTTTCTACATAATTTCTAGAATATGAATCTGTAACTAAATCTAATGCTAAGTCTTTATAGTCAATATATTCATACATTTCTGTATCTGAAAAATCTATATAATCTTTATGTCTTTTTATATAATCAAGTGCTTTTCCTTTAAGTTCAGTCGAAATTTCTTCACCTGGCTTTGTTAAATCTAAATCATTAGCAGCTTGCATAATCATATTTGGATTTTGACGCAAGAAGAATTTTGTAAATTCAGGTTCTCTATCTAGAACATATCTTAATTTTTCTTCTGTTATTTCTTCATAATCAAATCTTAAACTATAAGTAGCAGAAATTGCATTTAATATATTCTTTCCTTCAAATAGTTCTTTATTTGCTATTATATCTTCTAAAGTTAACTCTTGTTTTAAAAATCCTTCTCTTAATTCTGTATTCTCTCCAAAATCAATATAATATTCAGGCAAGCCATCTCTAATAAAAGGTATATTTTCAAAACGTTCATAAATTCTTTTAAACGAATATTTACTAGCAAGCTCACCTCTTACTTCATCAATCATAAGAGCTTTTGCGGTATCAAAATCATATTCTTGTCCTGATTCTTCAATTTTATAAACAGCTCTTCCTAAAAGATCTACCACATGTTCATCTTCTAATATAGTATCATCTATCTCTACAGCTTTATCCCAACCAATTCTTTGAACAATGTTTCTAATTTTATAGTCTAAATAATCAAGTGGTATTTTACCTGCTAAATCAAATCTTTTTACATCACTTAAAGTTAAACTTTTTGAATCATATCTTGCTCTAGCCTCTGGATCATCAATTCCACTATCAGGAAATGCATCTGGATGTTCTTGCATTGCATCTTCAACAAATGCTTCATCAAAACTTTCTGTTGAATATCCAAGTTTTTCTCTATCAAAAGTAAAGTTTCTAACATTACAACCCTTTAATCTTACCTCAAGTCTCATTGTTCCCATTTCTTCTGGTATAGTTAAATAATTAAAGTCTATATTAGCACCTGTATTTTCTAGATTAAAATCTTCGTTAAATACAACATAATCTTTCCATTCTTCAAATGGTATTCCACTTAAATCACTATTTCTCAAAAGTTCAATACTTTTTACTAGTTCTTCTTCTAATGCCTCTGCTTCCGTAATAGATAAATCATCCATTGTTCCATCTTTTACTTTTGCATACACACTTTGTGTAAAAGCACATATTTCTCTAAATCTTTCAATTGTCATTTTTTCCATATGATCAATTCCTTTTTCATCCTTTATATTTTTTATTATCCAACTGGATACATTATTTTCTTTTTATGATAAAAACTACTATCTAAATGTTCTACTTCTTCTACATTATCTAAACTAGCATTTACAAATACATTATCTGCATCTACTAAGTTTATAAATCTAAACGCATTATTTCCATCGCTAGTATATATACTTGCACCTTTTGATATTGACGAATTTATTTTTTCTAATACTTTTTCAAAAGTTCCACTTAAAAGTTCAACTATCATACCTTTAGATCTAAATAATTGTAAATCTTTAAACGCTTCTGTTTTAAATTTATCATCATCAATGTATATATAATATTTATCACTTCTTTGTTTATTATCTATAACAACATTATCAGTAACGATTATAGCTTTATCAAATCTTTCATAATAACATTCTTCAAATGGCATAATATCAATTAAATTTGGATCTAATCCATATTTTTCAAGGCTACTTTTAAATATTAGCATCAAACAATTTTTAACATCATTTTCTAAATACTCAAGATCAGATATTGTAATTGCATTTCTTGATTTAACTGCTTTAATAAAATATCTAAGCGCATCTAAAGTATTATCAACTTCAACAGCTAAGCTACCAACAGAAGTTGTATACACTCCTGAATAATAACTGTTTTTTACTATTGTTAAAGTCTTTTCTTTTTTGTAAAGTCCTTCTCCAGATTCTTCATCAAATACTTTTAATAATTCATCAAAAGTTATTTCATCTCCGCAAACTTTTATTAAAGTTTCGAATAAATCTCTATTTTCTTCTACTCTACTTTTTGCATAACTAATAACCTTTTTATCAACACTATCGTCTTTAGAAAGGTTATACACAGCATATGCTTTTTTCTTTAAATTAATTTGTTCAATATTCATACTTTTTCACCCATTAAACGTAAATTTATACATTATAATTATATATTTCACTATGTCTATATTCAATTACTAGTTCATAACATTTAAATTACAATTAAATATCTATCTAAAAACTTTAAAATAGTATATTTTTCCTACTTTTTACAAGAAAAAGCTTGACTTTTATTTCGTTTTATATTAAAATAATTAAGCATTGTATGTAGATATGTATTTATTTGGTTAACTTCTCCCCGGTAGTTACCAAAATTAAAGTAATATTTGCATTAAGCAAGTTAAATATTTTAAAATTTGAAATGGAGGGTATTTATACCATGAATAATACTACATATAGCCCAAAAGCAGGCGAAATTGAAAGAAAATGGTATGTAATCGACGCTACTGGAAAATCAGTAGGTAGAGTTGCTACTGAAGTTGCAACATTATTAAGAGGAAAACATAAACCAACATTCACACCAAATCAAGATGTTGGAGATTACGTTATAGTTTTAAATTGTAAAGATGCTGTTTTAACAGGTCATAAATTAGATCAAAAAATGTATAGACATCATTCAGGATTCATTGGAGGAATGAAAGAAACTCCAGCTAGAGTAATGATGGACAAAAATCCTGAAAAAGCAATGTTCTTAGCAGTTAAAGGAATGCTTCCTCACACAAGATTAGGAAGACAAATGATCAAAAAATTAAGAGTTTATGCAGGAAGCGAACATGAAAACGCTGCTCAAAAACCAGAAGTTTGGGAGGTAAAATAAGATGGCAAAAAAATCTGAAAATATAGTATTCCAAGGAACAGGTAGAAGAAAAGAATCAATTGCTAGAGTTAGATTAATGGCAGGAAAAGGAAATGTTACAGTTAACGGAAAAACATTAGATGAATATTTCGGAACAGAAATATTAAAAGTTATCGTTAACCAACCATTCGCTGTTACAAACACAGTTGGAAAATATGATGTTGTAGTTAAAGTTGTTGGTGGTGGATACACAGGTCAAGCTGGTGCTATCAGACACGGAATCGCTAGAGCATTAGATGCTGCTAACTCAGAATTTAGACCAGCATTAAAAGCTAACGGATTCTTAACAAGAGATCCAAGAATGAAAGAAAGAAAGAAATACGGTATGAAAAAAGCTAGAAAAGCACCACAATTCTCAAAAAGATAATTCGGAACTTTTATATATACCAAGTTTATTAAACGCTATGAAAAAATTCATAGCGTTTTTTGTTTTATAAAAAAAGCAGAGCAAGATTATACGTATATCTACGCAAAACTTTACTCTGCCTTCTTTCTACTTCCAGCCGTACTTATAAATCCTCAATACAAAAGATATGGTACTTATTCCCATAATAACAACATCAATCATCCATAACACTTCATTAGTCTCATGATAATCAATTTTGTTTTCTAAATTAGTTTTAAAGACCATAACAACTGCAAGGATAAAATGAGAAACTTTATTAATTATCTCCGCCCTCTTCAGTCTTTTGCTAAACGACATGTCTTTTCTACTAATTAGTCTAGAGTATTTCTTAATTTTAATAACTGAAATATAGAATGCCACAATGCATGTACATTGTAGTATTGTAAATAGTATAAGCGCCATCTTGTCATCTAGCACTCCGAATCTCCTCCTTTCATACGTATTTGCCATTAAGCATCGTTTCATCTGGAAGTCCTGATAAAACTGGAGATTCTATGTATTTACTATTTACATATCGTAACACCATTTAAGTTAAAAGTCAAATAAAAAAAGTCATAGAGCTTTACTCTATAACTTTTCCTCTTTTTCTTCTATTAAATTTATTCCTTCACTATTAAATAAAACTACTTGATCACCTTCATATGCTTTATAGAAAGTTTTACATCCTATATTTTCAAGCCAACCTCTTATAATAATTGAAGTATAATTTCCTGTATTATATCCTTCTCCTCTATTATTTTCATATAGATCTTTATTAGCGTTTACAAATGCTACACTTGGTTTTATAGCTTTATATACCTCTTCTGTTACTCCCCAATTTCCATGATGCGCAAGTTGAACTGCATCAGCTTTTAATCTATCTTCTGCTTCTAATATTTCTGGACTTGCTTTTGACATAGCATCAGCTAGGAATAACATGCTTTTATTTACATCTGTAGCCGTTAATTTAAACACTAAACTTGCTTCATTTCCATTATCACCATTTGTAATTTCTGGGTTAGCGACTCTTAAAACATCCATTTCGATATTATCAATTATGAACTTATCCCCCTCTTTACAAATCACATGATTTAATATTTTAGGATTTGAAAGTGCATCCAAAAATGCTTTTTCTGATGCATATCCTCTTTCATCATGTTCTTTATACCATTCTTCTGAAAGCATATTATAATACAAATTTTCAATCGTAATATTATCTTTATTTAATACTTCTAAAAAAGCTCCAACATGGTCATCATGTCCATGTGTTATAATCCAATGATCAATATTTCCATCTGTATATAAATCAATATATGATTTAACTGATTCATAATCACTAGCTATACCACTATCTATAAAAATTACTTCACCTTTTCTACTTCTTACAATATAACCCATTGAACGAAGATTACCTTTATCAAATTGATTTGAACCACCTAAAAGCGTAACTCTCATTCCATCAACATATTCTACTCCAGATACAAGTTGTATTATTTCTTCATGTAATTTAAATTTTATTCCAATTATTACCGCCAAAATAATAACAAGTATTGTTACAATTAATGCTATAACTTTTTTCATATCTATTTCCCCAATCAATATTTCATATCAATAATTATTATAATACTAATATACCTAAATGCTCTAGTAAAATTTTAACTCCTAAAAGTATTAATATTATACCACCTGTAATTTCAGCTTTTTTCTCATATTTATCACCAAATACATTTCCAATTTTAACCCCAATTACCGAAATTACAAATGTTATTATTGCAATTAAACTTACTGCTAATATTATATTTACATTTAAAAATGCAAATGTTACTCCTATTGCTAAAGCATCTATACTTGTTGCAATTGCTAAAACGATCATTGTCTTAAAATCAGTTTTATCATCAGATTCTTCACAATCATCTTTACTTAAAGCTTCCTTTATCATGTTAAGCCCAATAAAAGTTAACAATCCAAAAGCAATCCAATGATCTATAAATTGAATTTTTTCTTGAAAACCAATTCCAAGCAAATATCCTAAAATTGGCATTCCACCTTGAAAACCTCCAAAATATAAACCGATAATTAATGCTTTTTTTATATCTAACTTTTTCATCGATAAGCCTTTACATATCGACACTGCAAAAGCATCCATTGCAAGACCAATTGAAATAAGAACAAGTTCAATTAACCCCATATTACACCTCTTTAACTCTATTTTGTTTCTAAAATTATATTTTTTATCTCAGCATTATTCTTACTATCTTCTGGTTTATAAGAAATAAAATGTAATGCTGTAGCTAATGATAAAAAGGCTAAACCAATAACTCCTATTATCACTAACACTCTAGTAGGTTTATTCATATATATCACCTTTATCTATCAAATTTTGTTCTAAATCCACATCTTTTGCACAAATTGCAAATAATCTTATGTGATTCAAAACCTTTAATTATATCTTTAGTCTTATCTTTATTTAAAATATCTTCAAATGATTCTTTAAATATGTTTCCTAAGTTTATATTCGCATCTTGATCTAAACAACATGGTACAACATCACCATTTGAAAGTACAGCTATTTGACTTCTTAACCCTTGGCATGTACCAATATCAGAAACAAACTCTCCATCTATACTCGGCCATGTAAATTCAAAATCTTGATTTAAAAATGCATTTTTAGATAATTTTACAAAACTCTCTTTTTTTGCTCTTTCTTTTAAATTATCTATATTAAACTCTTCTTCTAATCTTTTTAATATAACTGAATTCTCATCATTTTCTTCTAATGACTCTAAATTCCACAATCTATACGAAATAATTATATTAGATTTTTCAAGTATTATTTTAGAAAATCTGATTACTTCATCTAAATATTTATCTAATGTGTATAAATCTGTATTTTCATTTTTATTTATTGAATGTAGAGATAAATTTAATTGTCTAACACATCTAGAATCAATTAATAATTCTGCCCTCTTTTCCAAAAGAGTTGCATTTGTAGTAATATTTACTAGCACATTATTATCTGTACAAATATCTAAAATATCTTTTAAATTAGGATGTAAAAGTGGTTCTCCCTTAACATGTAGAGCTATTAAATTTGTATAATCTTTAATTTTCTCAATTATTTCTCTAAACTCATCAACACTTAGAAATCTTTTCTCTCTTTTACCATCTAAACAAAAAGAACATTTTAAATTACATACATTTGTTATCTCAACATAAATTTTTTGAAATCTTTTTTCTTTCATAATTTTTACCATTATATTCTTTAAAATATTTATTAATTTACTTTAACAACTTCAAAGCCATATCCAGTTAAAACGTCAAAACCTTTATCTCTTTCTTCATATGTTCTAACAACAACTCTTAATGCTCCATAATTATTTTCTCTATTGTTTAATACCTCTATATTCTTAATACCAATTTCATTTGCACTAAGAAGCGTAGTAATTTTAGCAATTGCTCCATTTTCATCTTTTACAGAAATATTAAGTTCTGGATTGGTTTGACCATTAATTTTTCTATTTATAAAGCTATCTCTATAAACTTTTGATGAATCAAAAAAACTAAATGTAGAATCATAACTATCAATTCCAGCTTTAAAATTATCTATAATATTTTCAAAAACATTTAATACTTTTAATATTTCTTCTTTATTATTTTCACATATATTTTGCCACATAGTTGGATCTGATGAAGCAATTCTTGTTATATCTTTAAATCCACCCGCAGCTAACATTTTCATATTTTCAGTTTCATCATCAAGTTGTTTTACAAGATTAACTAAACTTGCAGCAACAACATGTGGTACATGACTTATAGCCGCTGTAATAAAATCATGTTTATCTGCATCAACTATAACCGGTATAGCTTTTATTTTTTCAATTAATCCTTTTAATTTTTCTATATTTTCATCTATGTTTTTCTCAGTTTTAGTAATTATGTAGTATGAATTTTCAAATAATAAATCTTTTGATGTTCTATATCCACTTCTTTCAGATCCAATCATTGGATGAGCACCAATAAATTCTACATTTACATCTTTTACCCCTTCTAAAATTGATTTCTTTGTGCTTCCTGTATCAGTAATTATACAATCACCTTTAACAACTTCAGCAAGTCTTTTTACATAATCAACAATATAATTAACTGGTGTACATATAAATACAAAATCACATTCTGAAAAACTTCCATCTATTACTTCAACAAAAGAATCTATAACCTTTTCTTCCATTGCTGCATTTAAACTATCTATATTAGTATCGCAAGCAATTATTGATTCAACTTCACCTGAATTTCTTAGTGCTTTAGCTAATGATCCTCCTAAAAATCCTAATCCTACTATTCCTACTTTGTACATTTATCTTTTACCTTTATCCTAAAAAATTTAACACAAATAGTATATCACTAAATAAACTTAAAGGCAAACAAAAAGAGCCTATTTCTAGGCCCCTTAAACTTAATTTTAGCTATCAAAATATGAATCACTGTGAAAGTTCATAGCGTTATTATTATAATTGTTTAATTCATAGTTTTTGATCTCATTTACTACTTTCTCATCCATAACCTCACCCTATAATCCTTTCTTTACTTTAACTTTATTTGAAAGCATTATATCACTAGTTACAAATTTATTAGTGTTTTTTATGTGAAAGTTATAAAAACTTCTTGTAGCCATATCGTGTTCATTTTGTGAATTCATATATAGCAAAACAGACTCGTGCATCGCCCCCGAGTCCATCTTTTAAAAATATTTAACGCGTTTGGTAATTAATTAAATAATTAAAAATTAATTATTTGATTAACTATGTTTAGATTATAACATTAAGATTATTTTTATGAGTGTTTTTTATATGAATTTTATGATAATTTCCTGTAACCAGAAAATGTGTATTTTGTGAAGTTTATGACTTTTATGTTACTTACTTATCAAATTTTCTACATCAACATCACTTAATTTAAAAAGTTCTTTAGGTACTTCTTTTCCTTGTCTCTTAAGGTTTTTGTATATTGCAATATAAAAAAGTCTTTCACGTAAGTTTTCTAAAACTTGTTTTTCCGGTTCAGTATAATTTGATTTAAAAAATAATTCTTCATTATTATTTAAATTTAATAAAATTTTTGTTTCTGCAGCATACTTAGATTCTATTTCAATTATCTTATCTTTATCATAAACATCATCATTCATCATCTTTTCTACATCTTCTATATATCTAATCACTTCATAAGTTAAACTATTTTCTTTAAGTAAATCTAATATCTTTAATCTATCTTTATTCATATTTTTCCTCCATACTAACTTAGTATTACCTGAAAAAATACAACTATTCAAAATACTATAACTTTATATCACTATTTTTAGTGTCAAAAATCATCTTTTTAACTTGTCCTATTTTTCCCTTAATTCTTTCGGTCTCTCTTACTTTTTTTATTGTATTAATTTTTCTAAAAAAAATTATTATCTACCTTATCTATCTCTGGATAATACAAACATATTATTGTTCTTACAAAAGTTCTTATTCCAAATAATGTAACCCATATATAAGTAATAATCGAAAAATACACTCCAAAATAATATAAAATAGTGTATCTAAAAGCTTCACTTGTCAATAATTTTATCAATTCATTCATTTTTTAATCTCCACCTATTTTTTAAACAAGATGAATTATACAACTTCTTTATTTTCAAATCCATATCTAAAGCCAAATTTTCCTAAGAACTTATCGACTTTTTTCGACAATAGCTTAAAAATAACCTTATCAAACAAAAAAGACAGTAGATAATTCTACTGCCTTCCATATTAACATTTTATGCTGCTCCATCTCTTTTTAATACAGCTGAAAAAGTTTTAAATAGTATTTCCATATCCATAAATAAACTAAAATCATTGTGATATTTAATATCCATATCTAATCTATCTTGGAATGTTACACCACTTCTTCCGCTTATTTGCCATAACCCTGTTATTCCTGGTTTACATCTAATAATCGTTTTATAAGCATCTCCCATTTCTGATTTTTCTGTAACCATATATGCTCTAGGTCCAATTATACTTAATTCACCTTTTAAAACATTTATAAATTGTGGAAACTCATCTAAACTTGTTTGTCTTATAAAATGTCCTACTTTAGTTACTCTAGGATCATTTTTTAATTTTTTATATGTATGATATTCTTCTCTAGCTTCTTCATCTCTTTCAAGAAGATCTTTTAATTTTTCTTCAGCTCCAACTACCATACTTCTAAATTTGTACATTTTAAAGATCTCACCATTTTTACCAATTCTATCTTGTGTATAAAAAAGTGGACCTTTATCGCCACAAATACGATTTCCAATAAATATTCCTATTGAAAGTGGTACTAATATAAGCATTCCTACAATACCACCAATAACATCTACTACTCTTTTTATTCCAAAAACAATACATCTATTCATGTAACCGATAGCATCAGATGTTATCTCACCAATATTGTATGTTTCTTTTCTTCTAAATGTTACTAAAAGAGTAATCAACGCAATTTTCATATCCAATTTTAATGTTTTTGAATAATGATATTTAATATCCATATCAAGTCTTTCGTCAAATGTTACTCTTTCTTTTCCAGCTATTTGGAACACACCTGTCATACCTGGTTTATGACTTACAATTCTATTATAGTATTCTCCCATTCTTTCTACCTCTTCAGGCATATAAGGACGAGGTCCTACAATACTCATTTCACCTTTTAAAACATTTATAAATTGTGGGAATTCATCTAAACTTTTAGCTCTTAAAACTTTACCAAAAGTTGTTAATCTAGGATCATGTCTAAATTTTCTATATTTTTCATATTCTGCTCTTATTTCATCATTTTGTAGCATTGCTTCTAATATTTCATCAGCATTTTTAACCATAGTTCTAAACTTATACATTTTAAATGTTTTTCCGTTTTTCCCTACTCTTTCTTGTGTGTAAAAAATTGGTCCTTCATCATTATTTTTTAAATTTTGAAAAATTACAACAAGTGTAAGTGGAATAAGCATAATAAGCCCTATAATTGAAACTATAATTTCGAACACTCTCTTAAAAGCAGATTTTATTCCAGTATTAACTTTTCTTAATAATCTTCTTAACGAATTTTCATGTATAGCACCAACATCAAATGGTATTGCTATTTCATGTTCATCCATAATATATCCCCCACAAAATATAATACTTTTACATTTCCTAACTTCAACAGGATGAAATCCTGCTTTCTAACATTTTTATTATAACATATTCTTATTACGGATTCAACATTTTTACGACTTTTTTCGCATTCTATAATTTGTTCTATAACCACTATCATTACTGCATTTGAATATCTTATCAAAATTTTTTCCAAAAATTTCCTACTTATATTAAAAGAAAATCTTTAATAATTTTACTAATTTTATAATTATTTTATTTTTTTACACATATACTTTAAAAATATAATTTAAGGTGGTAATTGTGAAAAGATTTAAAACATTTTTATTAAATACAATAGCTCTAGTGATTTCTTCCGTTATCTTTCGAGGAATTGACATTTATTTTTCATCATATATTTCGCAAAAAATCGGAAATGAAATGCTTGGAATATACCATTTAATCATGAGTGTATATCTATTTCGGCATTACACTTGGAACATCTGGAATAAATCTAGCTGTTACAAAAATTATATCTGAAAAACTAGCTAATAATAACAAAAATATTCATTCAACAATGACAAAATGTATCTATATTACCTTAATAACCAGTATATCTACTAGCATTATTCTTTGGAGTTTTAAAGATTTTATTGTCGAAACATTCTTACATAATAAAGTTAATTCTAATATTATAAAACTTATTTGCTTAGCCCTTCCATTAATTTCAATATCTTCTGCACTATCAGGTTATTTTGCTGGTGTAAGAAGAATCTATAAAAATGCTATTGGCCAATTTATTGAGCATACATTTAAAGTTTTAATATCTGCTTTTTTTATAAATCTTTATTTACCTAAAGGATTAGAATATTCATGTTTTGCATTAATACTTGGTGACTTATTATCAGAACTCGTATCATTTATTTTTATATACATCACCTATTTTTTAGATAAGAAAAAACATTTTAATTTAAAAAATACTTCAACTGAAACAAATAAAAATGAAACTTCATCAATACTTAATATATTACTACCAGTATCTTTTACATCTTATATTAGATCTGGTCTTACAACTTTAAAACAACTTATAATTCCTTCTAGTTTAGAAAAAAGTGGCTCAAGTTGTAATCAAGCACTAACTAATTATGGAATTATAAATGGTCTAGCCCTTCCAATAATCATGTTTCCTGATATTTTAATAAAATCTTTTGCTAGTTTACTTATCCCTGAATTTGCAAGATATCATGCAAAACATGATTATAAAAAAGCTAAGAAAATGTCTTTAATTTTACTTTCACTTTTATTCTTACTATCAATCTGTATTAGTATTTTTTTATATATTTTTTCCAATAAAATCAGTCTACTATTATATAAAAGTTTAGATGCATCTTATTTTATAAAATTATTAGCACCACTTAGCATTTTCATCTATATTGATACCGTTGTAGATAGTGTTTTAAGAGGTTTAGATGCACAAGTTGGTGTTATGATAGTCAATATATTAGATTTAATAATAAGTACTTCATTTATATATTTCATTGTCCCAAAAATAGGATTAATTGGCTATATAATATCAATTTATTTAAGTGAACTTATAAATTTCTTTTTCAGCCTTATGATACTTATAAATATATTTAAAAAGAGTACAAATTAATGTACTCTTTTTTCATTCTATAAAATTATAAGTTTCATCTTCATTTTCTATTCCTTCTAAATTATAGTATGTATCAGGAACTTCACCAACAATTACAGCATCTGTTAATAAAACCTTACTAGATATTGTTTGAGAAAAAGATCCAAATGGAGTTAATATACCTATCTTTCCAAAAACATTCAAATATATTTTATGCTGAGTTTGATTTATTCCAACCGAAGTAAATTCTGTATTAACATTTGAATTTAAAATCCCTGCACTTTCAAGTTCAATTTCAAACTGAGGTTTTAACTTATTTAACATACTTATTCCAGATATTGTCCCCATATTTATAAAAACTTTAACTCTAGGTATTTTATCAAATTCATCTTGGATATTTAAATTAATTTGAGAAACTATCTTATTTATTTGTGTAGTATCCATTTTAATAAAATTAACTTTACCACTCTCATCTTTTTCAATACTTATTAAATCACTATAATTTATATTCTTCACGATTTCGTTTACTTCTTGATTTATAATATGAACTCCTTTAGATTTAGCTGTATTTTCACACGAAGACTTAAAAACAGGATATGCTGCATCTATAAAAAAACATATCAATAAAAAAATTACTATCAAAAACGTTAATATCATAAAACTAAAAAAACTTTTCCATGAATTAATCTTTAATCTAATTCTTTTTCTTGAATATAATTTGTCAATCTTCACCACCTCCACATTATATTAAATATCTTAAAAAGACGGTTAAAAACCGCCTTCTCACTTTAAATAAAGATTATTTAACTATATAAATTCTTTCTATATCTCTCAAATCTTCTTCACTTTTAATATCATTTACATCCATTATATTTTCTTTTTTAATATTAAATTTTTTGGCAATATTCCAAAGAGTATCTTCTGGTTTTACAAAATACATTTGCATAGTATAATCTTCTTGCTTTCTTTCCTCAATTTCAATATCTTTAATTATAACTACTTTCTTATATTTTTCATCTGTATATTCTACTTCGATATCAACCTTATAACTTAACACTTGGCCCAATAAACTAACACTTTTAGATAAAACATTAAATTTTACTTGTTCAATTTTTGAAACAGTATTTTTAAATCTAAAATCAAAAGGAATTTTAAATGTTTTAACGTTTATTCTTGGACTTGAATCTACAAAATAAAACACATCCATCATAATCTCAGCTTCTACTTTATCTGCCTTTTTTGAGATTACTTTAATAAAAGTATCTACATCAATTATTGAAGATGCACCTTCTAAGTCTAATTTATTTTCTAAATTAATTAACTCATTTTCTTTATTTATAAATAAATTTACAATTTCATCATCTTTTATAATTTTTATAAAATCTTTTTGACTATACATATCTTCAATAATATTAATAGTTTCTTTTTTATAAACATATGCTTCTATTTCAAATTCTGCCTCAATATTAAATACATCTAAATTTAAATCATTTATTTTCACAGTACCTGTCTTCATTTTATATTCTGTTTCCACAATTAATCCCTCATTTGCACCTTCAACATCAATAAACCCCATTACAGGAAAGCATTCTTCTTTAAATTTTATTTCACCATTTTCTGTTAAATATACTATCTTTACTTCTAAATCAGCTTTAGATAAAACTTTATTATTACTTACTTTGTTTTCAAAATTCTTTAAATTATAATTAACTTTAAAAATTTCAGCAATTTGTTCATTAGTAATTTTTAACTCTTCTACAATTGATGTTTTAGCTTTTCCAAAACCGCAAAATATTTCAATGTCATATGCTGTTTCAAGTTTTTCAATCATTTCTAAATCATTATATTCACAAATACTACATTCTGTTTCAAAAAAAGCATCATATTTAAATGTTAAAAATATTCTAACTTGTAACTTTCTTTCATTTAATATTTTACTTTCAATTATATCAATGTCTACTTTATTTCTTAACCTAATCCCCTCTTTTAAATCACTATCTTCTATTGTTTCTAATAGGCAAAATTCAGATTCTATACATCTATTTTCTCCATTATCTGAAAGATATATGATATTTGACTTAATTACTCCTTCTATTCTTAATTTGCCATCCATTATATCTTCTTTATGTATGAAAGGATTAGCCCCTACATTTACAATATTAACGATATCAGGTTTTACATCTGGTACTATAACATCTCCAACAATTTCAATTTTCTTTTCTTTAGACAAAACTTTTTTATTTATTTTAAATGTTCTTTTTTCCATAAAAAAATCCTCCTTAAATGTTATCTTTTATAACATTTATATGAGGATAAACAAAAAAAATTCCTAAAACTAATTAGGAATTTTCTATTACTTCATGATTGATTCTTGTTTTCTTTACGTCTAATTGTGGTTGAACTAATGGTTCATATGTTTCACCGTTATACATAGTCACTTCAACTGATCTTGTAAATAAATCAGTATAATTGTATGAACCTACTCTATCGGCTTCTTCAAATTTTACTCTAAAATAACTATTATAAACATTTTCAATTACTGCTGCCTTCTCTTGTGGTTTACTTCTTTTACCTGGTGACTCTTTTATAATAATTTTTTGTCCTATGTTTTCTCCAATGTTTTTTCTTAAGTCTGCAATTTCAGATCTGTAAATTCCCATTTCTCAATCACCTTCTCTTTCGATTTACTTGAGCTTTTTATATCACGATTAGGGTAAAAAGTCAAAAGACTATGCTGCAGCCAAAAGGCAGCTTTTCATTGTTAGAGAAGCGATACAGAGTTTTATTTGGTTAATTATCATTTACGTTACATCTTCTTTACATTTTTATTACAAATTGACAAATGTTTATTTTAAGCACTTTTCGTCCGAATTATATAACAAATGACTATACTTAAGTTTTGTTGCCTGCCCACCTCTTATATGGCGTTCAGCCTTATTTTTATCTAACACTTTTCTAACTTCCTTGGCTAAAGCATAATTAATTTTTATTAACCTTTGACTAACATCTTTATGTACGCTACTTTTACTTATCCCAAAAGTTTTAGCAGCTCCTCTTACTGTATCTTCAGTATCTATAATGTAATGAGCCAATAAAACAGCTCTTTCTTCTATAGACATTCTCTTAATCTTATGCATATAATCCTCCTTCTACTAAACTTTCTTTTTCCAAGTATATTCACATATACTTTTAGGTAGAACAAAGATTTTAAGCACAAAAAAGCAGGTTTTTACACCTGCTCTTAAATTTTTAATTATTTTAAAAGATTCTTTATAAAAGATATTACTCTTTCCCAAAATGTTGCTTTATTCATGCATACTAGTACGAATTTATCTTCAACATTTTCTATTTTAGGTTCTTCTATATTTTCTGATTTTTCTTCTTTCTTTTCATCTTTATTATCTTTTTTAAAAATATTATCTGGATTATATAATTCTCTTGCCTTTGTATCTTCTTCAATTTGATTTTGTTTACAAAGATCTAATATATACTCTTTTTCTTCTGTAGAATCATTGATATATTTTAAAAATATGTATGATAAAAATCGCTTTGTATTTTCATTCTCTATTTGAATATCCAAAGGAATATTTACATCTATGTCAAAGTCTACATTTTTATCTTTATTAACCTCTAAATAATTCTTTAAATCTTCAGGTAGTTTGGATAATAATTCAAGTTTGTTTAATATAATATAAGTTTCACAAGCAGTCTTTTTATCTATAATCTTATTCATCACAAACCTCCTCTCTAGATTCTTCTTTCGGTTTTATCAAGCATAATTCTCCAACTTCTTTTGATATATCTTGAAGTTGATTTGCAGTCATTCCTCTTTTTGCAGTACTTATACATAAAGAACTAAGTGAAGATACTGCTCGAGCTTCTTTTTTCTCTTCTGGAGATTTCTCTACAACAATTCCTTCAAATAATTCAAGTTGTTTTTCATCACTAATTGTTTCGTTACATCCTAACCATCTTTCATTATTTATACCTAGTTTAAATCTTTTATGATTAAAATCATCTGTTGATTTCATGCAATATTTAAGAGGATATCTTCCTGCAACGATATCTGGCGCATCCCAAGTTAAATCTGTCCAATAATCTTCACCATCAAGTGTAACTCTATTCCATGCATGACCACCAGGATCACTTAAATCAAGTGGAACTCCACCTTCTATATCAACATTAGCACCAGCATATTCTGAATGTATTCCGACACAAGCAAGTGTATTTCTTAATATATCAGCATAACCTGCACACACCGCTTTATTTTCTAGTAGTCCACCAATTAGATTTCTACAAGTTATACCTAAACGTTCGTCTTTTCTTCCTTCTTTACTAATTGCATAATAATCATAAGAAATCTTTTTTCCTAGAGCTTTATATATTTGTGCAAATACCTTCTTATCTCTATCAGGATCATGTTCCTCCGGAAACTCAACAGACTCTATTATCTTATCTATTTCTTTTCTAACAGCAATATATTCATCTCTTGTATATGGTTCACCTTGTTGTTCCCATGTATTTTGGCCATCTTCCATTCTAACAGAATATACTGATTCTCTTTTTTCTAGTTCTTCTGCAGTTAAATCACTAGCATTTTTTATAACAGCACTTGTTTGTGCCTTTAATTTAAATTCTGGATCTAAAATTCTAAGATTATTTATATCACATTCAAACATTATATTTTCAGCAGAATTTAACACTTCTAATATCTCTGGTGCTTTTTCTACATCAATATCTTTATCATTAGACACCTTTAAATTTGGTATTATAGATAAATCTACTGTATCTTTTAATTTTAAATAATCTGAAAGTGTTATTCTTTTAAATTTATAAGCATTTGCAATTGTTTCAAGTTCAACTCCAGAAAAAACAAATCCAGCTTCTGAATTTTGAATCAATTTAACCGTATCCATAAAATATTCCGGAGCTATAGAATTTTCTTTTAAAGAAACTCGTACTTTTTTTCCTAATGTTGATACTATTGCTGGATTACTAATATTGCATTTTTCTAAAGAAACATACTTTAAACTATCAAATCTATCAAACATTTCAGGTTTTTCTTGAGATAAATCAACATTTCTTAATGATATGTTTTCAATATCAGTATTAAGATGTTTTAAGCATGATAAATCAATAGGAATTGGCGCTCCCTTTCCTATTGGTGAAATATGTATATACTCTAAATGCATTACATCTAAAACTTTACCTAAAGCATCAAGAGCATCATTTATCTCTTCTTGTGACGTATTTCTTGTAGATATATTAACTCTTAAATTTCTTATTTTATTTAATGTTTCATCTGGTAATTCTAAACTTTCATCATCATGTTCTATAACATTCGAAAAATCAATTCTATCTGTTGATTCGTCAAAAAATCTATTATCATGATCAAGTAAAGCTGTCATTATGTTAGATGCAATTATACCATTTTTAATTATCATTTGTCTTATCTCCTAAAAAATCTAAGTTTATTATAACATTTAAATATTTTTTTGTATTAATTTTTATAAAATTAGATATATCATTTATATTACTATTTTAAAACAAAAAAAAGAGCTTTTAAAAGCTCAAGAGGCTACCAGGTAATTCTACCCAGTAGCCCGCAGTTATGAGTTAGCCCTAAAAGCCTATTTGAATCCGATGCTTTTTCCTGGTGCCACACTGGCACCTTACATGGAAATCACTTGAAAAGCATTTCAATAAGACTCATCAGGTTATATTCAGCAAAGATACATACGAAGATGATCGATACTGTACTCATTATTTTGATCAGAATATCCAGAGACGGTCCAACCGTGTCTTTCAGCGGATCTCCGACCGTGTCGCCGACAACCGCAGCATGGTGCTCAGGAGTGCCTTTTCTACCGAGAGACTCGATATACTTTTTAGCATTATCCCATGCGCCACCGCTATTACCACAAAATACAGCAAGCATAATTGCAGCAATTGTTGCGCCGACAAGAATACCAGCAACAAACTCAGGTCCAAATACAAATCCGGAAACAATCGGAACCAATACAGAAATCAAGGCAGGAACCTTCATCTCTCCCAAGGCACCGTTTGTCGCAATCTGAATACACTTCTTGTAGTTAGGCTTAGTCTTTCCCTCTCGAAGTCCAGGAATAGTCCTAAACTGGTTTCTTACCTCATCAACCATTTTCTGTGCAGAATTAGATACTGCTTTGATCAAGAGGCTAGAGAAATAGAACGTAAGCGCTGCACCTACAAGTGCACCCACCAGCGTAAGCGGATTCATAAAGTCGAGTACGATGTCAGCCGTTACAGGTGTAAACGTATACAAATAGCTGATCATCAAAGATACAGTTGCAAACGCGGCCGATCCAATAGCAAAACCCTTGCCAATAGCCGCAGTTGTATTGCCAACCGCATCAAGTTTGTCAGTAATTGCTCGAACGTCATCACCAAGATTACTCATCTCAGCAATTCCGCCAGCATTGTCACTAATAGGTCCATACGTGTCAACAGACACCGTAATGGTAACGAATGAAAGCATACCTACCGCGGCCATGGCTACGCCAAATGTACCGGAGCAGAAATATGCAATAAGCAGTGCTGTGCCAAGACTAAGAACTGTAAGAAGTGTAGAACGCATGCCTACAGACAAACCTTCAGTAATAGTTATGGCGGGGCTGTTCTTACATGCTTCTGCAAGTCTCTGCGTGGGACGATAATCATAACTCGTATAATATTCACTTATCATACCAATTACAATTCCACACCCGATACCTACAATCGCAGATACCCAAGGAGACATCATGCCAAGCTTAAACGGAAGAGCACCAAAGTCTTCTCCCCAAAACGTGACAAGTGTAAGAACGAGTGTAGCAACTGCAGTGAGTCCTGCAGAAAGCCAGGTTCCTTTATTCATTTCCTTATGAGGGTCGGTAATATTTTTTCTACCAAACACATACATAAGACCAATGATACAAGATACAAGGCCAAGTGCTACAAACATAATCGGGAACATATAGAGCTTCTCAAAAAGCTCAGGGCTGAAGCCCATATTCTTAGCCTGATACGAAATGCACAAATGGAACACAAGTACAATCGCACTGACAATGGCACCCATATAGGATTCCAAAAGGTCAGAGCCAAGACCTGCAGTATCACCAACGTTGTCACCAACGCAGTCAGCAATTACAGCAGGATTTCGAGGATCATCCTCAGGGATATTCTCTTCCGTTTTACCTACAAGGTCAGCACCCATATCAGCAGCTTTAGTATAAATACCACCACCAACACGGTTAAACATTGCGACAATAGAACATCCAAGTGCATAGGACGTCAATGTCATCGAAAACGGTACAAACGAGATTCCGCACCAGTTAGTTACGCTTTCCAGTTGGCCAATTTGACCACCGTATACAAAGAAAATAATTACAAGGCCGATCAGTGCGCAACTACTGACTAAAAGTCCCATGACGGAACCGCCCCGAAGAGCTACCTTAAGCGTTGCACCAATATCTTTGGTGGTTCTCGCTGTATTAGCAACTCTTACGTTTGCGTGTGTTGCCATCTGCATGCCTACATAACCTGCAATAGCGCTCATGAAAACGCCCAGTACAAACGCAACTGCGCTAGATACTGACAGGAAAACTGCAAACAGCAGGGCTAATGCTACGACTACTATGCTAAGAACCTTATACTCACTCATGAGAAAAGTCTTTGCACCTACCCGGATAGCTTTTGCTATCTCTTTCATTTGATTAGTACCTGACGGAAGTCGCCTGACTTTACTAAAGCCATACGCCGCGTAAACGACTCCCATTACGGCGATTGTGATTACTGCGAACAATACTCTCATAGTTACTCTCCTTTACTCTAGATTTTGATGTTGCTAAGTAATGCCCTTTGGTACAGTAATAGTTCTTCGCATTCCTCCTTTACTATTAGGGTAATATCTTGCAAATGCAAAATATTCCATCTATATTAAATCCGATATACGGATACAACAGTATTTTAGCACCTTTTTTCGTGTTTTGCAATATTTTTAACTAATTATGTAAAATATTTTTAAACAAACAAAAATAGCGTATTACCATTTTTTCTTTATGGTTATACGCTACTTATTTTCTATCTTTTATTATATGACAAACTATTAATATTCTTCTATTTTAACATATACTTTTTCTATCTCATCTAGTGCATATAATTTTTCAACTTCTATCTTAGTAATTTGATTATCATCTTTAAAAGCAATTCCATTTAAACTATCTAAAATAATCTTAACAATATTATCTATATCAGGCTTTTTAGTCGGACTTAAAACCCCCTCTTCAATCAATTTTCTATCTTTTTTAGTTGTTGTTTTAGGAATTTTAAAATAAGCATTAATAGTAACTTTAACTCTATTTTCTAAAGGCAAACTTCTTGGATGTTTAATTTTAAAATATTGTTTAACAAGCATTTCATAATCCTTAGTATCTCCTGGTGTATATGCTCTACAAGTTAATGTATTTACTCTTGGTCTTGCTTTTCCTTTTATATCTCCTATTACTTCAAATTCAAACATATCATTATCCTTTTATTGTTAATTTAATATCTTTACCATGAGCAGAAAGGATTGCTCTACCACCTACTGGGAATGTAAAAATAGGTGTTGAATGGCCAAAATCAGCTCCAGCAATAACTGGAATATGTGCTAATTCCTTTTTATTCTTAATCATTTTAATCCATTTTTCTTTTGTCATTTCTGTTGCTTTTTGACTTCTACCTAAAACAATTCCTTTAACTGTTTTAAACTCAGGCATATGCATTAATGATTGAAGATTTCTATCAAACTCCATTAAGAATATTTTTCCCGCCATATCATCATCTTCTAAAAATAATATTTTATTTTCAATATTTGGCATATATTCTGTTCCTTGAAGAAGATTTAAAGTGCATAAGTTACCACCTACTATATCTCCTTCTGCATCACCTTCATTAATAACATACATTCCATCATTTTTAACAAAGTCACGATTTTCTTGATCCATAAACCAAGGGTCATCACTCCATTCTTCTGATGATGTAAGTTCAAATTCATCTTCTTGGAAAAACATTTTCTTAAAGTTTTCTAATGTATATTCAAAACCTTTCTTCATTCCAAAGCTTGAATAATGTGGGCCTGAATATGTTACTAATCCTGTTTTTGCATGAATTGAACATGATAGTGCTGTAATATCAGAAAAACCACAGAATATTTTTGGATTTTCTTTAATTGCTTCATAATCTATATAATCTAATATTTGGTTAGAATTAAATCCACCAATTACAGTTAAAATCGCTTTAACATTTTTATCACGAAATGCTTCATTTAAATCTGCAATTCTAGCATCCATGCTTGCAGCAAAATAATCAACATCATATTCCATTACATGTTTTCCAAATGTAACTTTTAATCCTAATGCTTCTAATCTTTCTGTAGCTATTTTTTTACAATCTTCTCCTAAAATTGCCATTGATCTTGATGGAGCTATAACTCTTACTTCATCTCCCGCTTTTAATTTATTTGGTATCATATAAAATTCCTCCCGTCTTAAATCATTTTAATTATTTTTTAGTTTATCACCATTTTCCTTATTTTACAAGATTTTTAATCTTCAAGTAACAATAAATTTTTATATTTATCACTACTTTCAACCATTTTTCTAACCTTATCTTCTAAACCAAGTCCATATGCAAAAGGAATTACATCTTCCAAATTTTCAAATTGCTTTGATAAAGTTTTAACATCATCATTTAATAATGCATTATATACTTCTTCTAAATCATCTTTATATTTTTTTGCTCCAGGTGCCATTGGATATATTGGAGCTAATTCTTCATTATCAATTCTGTTATTATACATGTTAAACAAATATATCAATACCGAAAATGTTGCAAAATATGACATTCCAGCCATCACAAGCATATGCGGTACATATATTTCTTCTATATTACCCATCAATAGGCAAAAATTTATCATTGCAGCAATTAATCCAAGCAACATATATTCCATCATCGCATTTGCCTTGTATCTATCAGATCTTCTCTTTATTATTCCAACTAAAGATGCATCTTCTTTTAAAATATTATCAAAATCTGATACATCATCTATATCAAAATTTTTATATTTTTTAAATACAAATATTTCATGTCTTAACCATTTACTATAATCAAGTTCATTTTGTAAAACATACCCGAATTCATTAATTGATATAAAATCTTTATATAATAATCCCGCCATTACCGCTTTATAATTTAATTCTGTTTCTTCACAATCTACTAAAAATGGAATCATAAGTGGTGGAAATCCATTTTTTAATTTATAACTTTCTGAACCACGATTTCTATCAAAAAATGCTTCTGTTATTTTAAAAGCTTTAATAATACTCACACAACGCCAAATTGCAGTTATTGGAAAAACGACATATAAAAAAACATTAGCAAAAAATAGAATTCTTAAAGAAGAAAGTGAAAATAACGTTATTGCTGCTAAAATACCTAGAAAAATTGTTCCAAGCACTTCATAAGCAACATTAGTAGATAATATTGCATTTCCATAATTTTCTTGTTCTAATTTATTTTCCTTTTTCTTATTTTTCATTGCATCTCCTCTTTAAATATCTTTATTTATTGTTTTTTATCCTTTATAACACAATTATTATATCATTAAAACTTTTTTATACTTTAATTGTTACTAAAAAGATATAAAAATCACATCTTTATAGCATTTTGTAAACAAAAAAGTAGCTATTTCTAGCTACTTATTTTTATTTATAAAATTAAATTTTTGCAAGTTTACAACAAATTGAACTAATTGCAAGTAAAATTACATATACTAATACAATTCCAGCTCCTGTTGGCATATTTAAGAAGAATGATACAAATATTCCAATTACAAAACAAATTATAGAAGTAAGTACGCTCATTGCAACTAAACCTTTAAAACTTGTAGTAAACATCTTTGCAATAATTGCAGGAAATACTATTAAACTTGAAATTAAAAGTGTTCCCATCATTCTCATTCCAACAACAACTACTAAAGCTGTTAAAAGAGCTATTAAAAATTGATAAAATGATACGTTTATTCCTGTTGTTTTTGCATATTTTTCATCAAATGTTACTAAGAATAATCTATTATAAAATGCAACATATACTCCAATTGAAAGTACAGTAAGTATTATACTTAAAATAACATCTTTAGTAGTCATTGTTAATATACTACCAAACATATAATTATAACTATCTGCACCAAATCCACTTGTAAAAGAAGTAATTATAACTCCAAATGCAAGAGCTCCTGTTGCAACTAGTGCAATAATAATATCTGCTGATTCACCTTTCTTTTGACTAATAAACATTATTATTATTGCTGCAATTATAACTATCGGAATTGATACTGCAATTGGCTCTAAACTAAGTGCTGTTGCTAAAGCTAGTGCAGCGAAACCAACTTCACCAAGTCCATGACCAATCATAGAATAATTTTTAAGTGTTAGAATAACTCCTATTAAAGCTGCTGAAAAAGATATCGCTATACCACAAAGAAGTGCTCTTTGCATGAATGTATATGATAAAAGATCTAATAATTCACCCATTTTAAAATCCTTTCCAACCTTCAAAATTTCCGTCATACTTAACTGTTTTTGCTAATGAAATTATTCTTGGTTTAATTTCTTCTAATTCATCTAAATCATGTGTTGCCATTATAATTGTCATTTTATTTTCTCTATTTTCATTTTCAAGAATTTTATATAATTCTTTTGTTATATGATAATCTAAACCTGTTGCTGGTTCATCTAAAATAAGTAATCTTGGTTTTCTAACTAACGCTCTAGCAATTAATACTCTTTGTTTTTGTCCACCTGATAAATCACCTATTCTTCTAGATTGAATATCTTCAATTTTAAGCTTCTTAACTACATCTTCATATACTTTCTTATCTTCCTTAGTATAAAACGCTAATTTGCCGTGTTTTTGTACTCCAGACATTATAATTTCTTTTGCTGTCGCAGGAAAATCTAAATCTTTTAAATTTGTTTGAGATAAATAAGCTACTTCATCTAATGAAATATTAAGTGCTACTTTTCCCTCTTCTTGTTTTAAAAGTCCAACGATTGTTTTTACAAGTGTTGATTTACCTGAACCATTTTCTCCTACTAAACAAATATATTCTCCATCTTCTACTTTAAAGTTAACATCTTCTATTGCAACATGATTTGAATATAAAACTCTTAATTTTTCTACTTCTAATATAGTCATTTTACTTCAATCCCTTTTCTAAACTTTCTATATTTTTTCTAAATAACGATACATATGTATCTGCTTCTTGTCCATTATGAATAGAATATAAAACTAATGGTTCTGTTTGTGTCTCTTCTGCAATCATCTTTGCAACAGTACCTTCGCTTAATTCTTGATAATATACTACTGGTAAATTATGATTATTAATATAATCAATAACTGATTTAACTTTTGTAATACTTGGATCTTCTCCATGACCACAATTGCTATATACACTAACAAATTTCAAATCATATTCTTCAATTAAATATGCATATGCAAATTCTCCACCAATTGCTATTTCTTTGTCTTTTGAAGAATCAACAATTAATTTTAGATCAGTGTCTAATTTTAAAATTTCATCTTTGTAGTTTTGAGCATTATTTTTATAATATTCTTCATTTTCTGGATCTAACTTTATAACTGACTCTAATATAGAATCTAACATTTTTACTGCGTTTAATGGACTTTGCCAAATATGTGCATCATAAATATGACTATGAGATTCATGTGTGCAACTTTCATCATGACAATCTTCATCATGCTCATCTTCTTGATTATGCTTATGTTCATCTCTAATTTCACTATTTATGTGATTTTCTTCAAATTCTGATTGTTTTATCAATTCTATATTCTTAGATACATCTACAATTTTTGCATCTGTTTGTTTTAAATTTTCAACAATGTTTTCTGTCCATGGTTCAAGTTCTGTTCCTGTATACACAAACATATCTGAGTTATCTATTATTGTTATCATATCTTTTGCAGTAGGCTCATATGTATGAGTCTCCACTCCAGATGAAATAAGCAATTTAACATTCGCTTTATCTCCCACAATTTGTCTTGTTAAATCATATTGTGGAAATAAAGTTGCGACGATTTGAAGCTTATCTGGATCTTTTACAATTGTATCTTTTTTAAAGACTACAATTAAAGATGTCATAACAACTATTAATATTAAAAAACTTATACAAGCTACTATAGTTTTTTTCAATCTTTTTCTCCTTATTTTTCCTTTTTACATTATATAAGTATACTACTTTTTATAGCATTTTGTCAACATTATGTAAATATCATTAAACGACAAAAAATGCCCAAAATATTATTATTTCGAGCATTTTCTTAAACTAAATTGAATATAAGAAATTCTTTATAGAAGTTACTATATCTTTTGCATTTGATAAGTGAATCATATGATCACCTTCTAATACTTCTACCTTTTGAATTATAGAACTTGTAATTAATTTTTCAGCAAGATCTGTTAAATTAACTGTGGCTTCTCCTGCTTCTTTAACAGCATTATATTCATCAACTGTTGTTTTTGATAATATTTGTAATACTGGTAAATAATCTGGATATACGTAATTAATCATTTCTCTCATATTGTCTTCAGATTTATTAATTTCTCTTATCATTGTTCTACTTAAATATTGGCTACCAATTCTATTTCTATAAACATCTATTTCTTCTTTTCCATAAATATCTGTCATTCCTTGCATTGTTTTAATATAAAATGTTTCAGGACTTACATAACTTAATATTCTTTCATATCCAGTAAGTTCAAAAATAGATGTAATGTTTATATTAGAAACATCTTCTTTTAATTTTGTTTGATAATATTCTTCATTTAATTCTTGTGGGTATGTTCCATCTAAAGATACTATTCCTTGCACAAGTTCAGGATATGTTTGTTGGAAGTACATTGCATATACATTTGAAAGTGAATGTGGCATTAAAACATATGGTCCGTAAACACCTGCAACTTCTAATGAAGTTTTAATTTCATGAGCAATATTCTCATTTGTTCTAGCATGTTTTCTCATAGACATACTATAACCATATCCAAAATATTCAACAACTACTACTTTATATTGATCTTTTAATCCATCAACTAATGTTTTATATTGAATTACTGGTGATTGCGAACCAAATCCTGGAAGAATTACAATAGTTTTATCTCCTTCACCAACTTGATAAATATTCATAAATTTATCTTCTTCTTCATATACAGGATATAATTTCTTATATTGTCCTTGATATCTTGAAGAAATCTCACCCATTTTTAATACATTGTGAACAATAATTAGTACAAAAAGCGCTACTAATATTCTAATTCCCCAATGAACTAAAAAATCTTTTAGTAAGTCAAATAATCCAAATATTTTAAAAAGTAACTTATTTAGCATAATTTTCTCCTTTGTTTTCTTCTTATTTATTTAAAGTATATTGTAAATTATAAGTTTTGTCTGCTAGTGAAACCTCTACGGAAACAGTCTCTTTACCAGATTTATCCGTAATAATTTTAAATAATTCTACATTTTCACATATTTTAATTTTATTAAAATAAATTATATTACCTTGCTTTAAAAATGTATTTGTTGTACCATCTGGATTTTCAAAAGTAATATAATAACTTGTATCATCATTATTATCTACTAATCCAGAACTTTTTATTTTAACGCCATCATCTTTAGTTACATTCAAAAAGTATAAATTTAATTTAGTATATTCTGAATTAACAAATGAATCGTCATTCAATCTTTTTACATTATGATAAAAGTGTGCCATAATAAAACCAAGCACAACTACAATAATTAAAAAAATACTTGTATATATTAACAAACTCTTCATTGCTTTAGTTAGGTTTGCTTGCATTTTTAATCACTCTCTTTTAAATAATATATCTATAAAAAATCTTAACATATAATCATTTTTTATTCAATCATTTTATTTAAAAAAAGAAGAACCGAGCACGCGCCCGATTCTCCTTTTGTAGTCAAATAATCTTACTATTCAATTGTTCTCAAAACTTCAGTCACAGTAACGAAATGATCCTGATATTCTTGCATCGTCTTAAAACGATCAAGCTGATTAAACTCCAGCTCCTGCTTAATAAAATCAGGAATTTCAATTCCGTAATCTATAAGTTTGTTCATCGCCATTTTGGATTCTTCACGCGTTTCTTCAAATTTCTGTTTCAAAGCTCCATAATCGTCAATTTGGACTACTTTGTTCTCCATATAAGATAAATATGTGATATTTCCCAAATAAAACCTCAGAAACGAACCCGTGAATTCTGCAACAGCTGTTGCTCTTTTCAGTCTATTCTCGTTTTCTTCAGCACTTCGTTCTAATTCTTTGGTCTTCACATACCGATCCCATCCTGGTTCAGTTTCTCTGAAGAACTTGATAGTATCGATAACCGAAGTAACATAGATGTACGGCTGTTTTACAAGCCACACGATCTTATGCCATAAGGCACTTAGATACATCCTCCGCATCACCTTTGACGTAAAAAATAGTTTGACTTTTTTCATCTTCATACCTCCAGTAATTATATATTCTAAGGTCTTAATGATACGTTTTCTAAATTTGACTGCAATTATTATATCATATTTTCACCTTCAAGTAAACGTTTTCGTTGATATATAGGCGTTTTGAAGCAAAAAAAGATGGACTAAATCGTCCATCTTCTTTATTTGTGAAATTAAATTATTTTAATTCTACAGTTGCTCCAGCTTCTACGAATTTAGCTTTCATTTCTTCAGCTTCTTCTTTAGATGCTCCTTCTTTAACTGTTTTTGGTGCTCCGTCAACTAATTCTTTAGCTTCTTTTAATCCTAATCCTGTAATATCTCTTACTACTTTGATTACAGCGATTTTGTTTGCTCCAGCGTCAGCTAAAACAACATCGAAAGATGATTTTTCAGCAGCAGCTTCTCCAGCAGCTCCAGCAGCTGGTGCAGCAACAGCAGCAGCTGTTACTCCGTATTTTTCTTCAATTCCTTTTACTAATTCAGCTAACTCAACAACTGTTAAGCTATCGATTTCTTCTAACATTTTATCTGTTTTTGCACTCATTTTAAATCCTCCTAATATTTTTTATTTTATTTTTTATTTTAATTTTTTTTGATAGTTTACTATCATTTTGAGTGTTTGTACATTTAAGTACAATATATTTTAATTACTTTTGTTTTATTAGTTATAAACTAATATTTAATGTAAAACTATTTTGCTTCTTCTTCTTTTTTAACTCTAACTGCATCAAGTGTAGCAGCAAGTTTTGAAACATTTGCAAGTAAGCATCCAGCAAGTTTTGCGATAAGTTCTTCTCTTGATGGTAATTGAGCAAGAGTTGTTAATTCTTCTACTGAAGATAATTTTCCTTCTAATACTCCACCTTTGATTGTGTAGAACTCATTAGCTTTAGCAAATTTGTAAATTGCTTTTAATGCTGGTAAATATTCTTCTTGAGCGATGATAACTGCAGTTGGTCCAACTAAAGCTTCATCTAATTCTGTAATTCCGTTTTCAGCTAAAGCTCTTCTTGTAATGTTATTTTTGATAACACTATATTCTGCTCCAGTTGCTCTTACAGTTTTTCTCAAAGCTGTATCATCAGCTACGTTGATTCCTCTGTAGTTTACTAATAAAACTACGCTAGCATCTTTCATTTTTGCAGCTAATTCTTTTACTTCTTTCTCTTTTTGTTGAATAATTTTTTCACTAGCCAATTTAATTTCACCTCCACTTTATTTGAATATATTTTATAAATTTCTTTACTAATATATTGTCGTCCTTTCAATAAGAAAAGACCTCTTTGATAACCCAAGTTCACAAGGTAATCAAAGAGGTCTTTAAAATCCGATCTCTTAAATTTTCCTCGGTAAGATTTAGTTTATACTTACTGTCTTAGGTTATATATAATTTTTAATTATTAACTATTTTTGGTTAATATATACGCTTGGTCCCATTGTTGTTGTTAAAGCAACACTTCTAATGTATTGTCCTTTAGCAGCAGCTGGTTTAGCTTTGATAACAGCATCAACTAATGTTTGATAGTTTTCAGCTAATTTTTCTGGTCCAAATGAAACTTTTCCAATTCCAACATGGATAATATTTGTTTTATCTAATCTGTATTCAACTTTACCAGATTTGATTTCTGAAATTGCTTTTGTAACGTCCATTGTTACTGTTCCTGATTTAGGGTTTGGCATTAATCCTTTTGGTCCTAATACTTTACCTAATCTTCCGATTACACCCATCATATCTGGTGTAGCAACGATTACGTCATAATCAAACCAATTTTCTTTTTCGATTTTTGGAACTAATTCTTCAGCTCCTACGAAATCTGCTCCAGCAGCTTCAGCTTCTTTAGCTTTATCTCCTTTTGCAAATACTAATACTTTTAATGATTTACCTGTACCATGAGGTAATACTACTGTACCTCTAACTTGTTGATCAGCATGTTTTGAATCAACACCTAATTTAATGTGTAATTCAACTGTTTCATCAAATTTTGGTTTTGGCATTTTGTTAATAATTTCTAAAGCTTCTTTAGCTTCATAAAGTTTTGAGCTGTCTACTAATTTAGCAGCTTCTTGATATCTTTTTCCTCTTTTCATTTTTCCTCCCGTGGTATTAACGAGTTTAATCTATAAACTCTCCCAAATTTTATTTATATATACTTTAAAATATATATCTAATTATTCTTCTACAGTTACACCCATTGATCTACCTGTACCTGCAACCATGCTCATTGCAGCTTCTACTGATGCTGCGTTTAAGTCTTCCATTTTTTGTTCTGCAATTGCTTTAACTTGATCTTTAGTTAATTTAGCAACTTTCTCTTTATTTGGTTTTCCAGAACCACTTTTAATTCCTAATGCTTTTTTGATTAAAACTGCAACTGGTGGAACTTTTGTAATAAATGAGAATGTTTTATCTTTATATACAGAAATTACAACTGGAATGATCATTCCTGGTTGATTAGCTGTTCTATCATTGAATTCTTTAACGAATTGCATGATATTAACACCTGATGAACCTAAAGCTGGACCAACTGGTGGAGCTGGTGTTGCTTTACCTGCTTCTATTTGTAATTTAATAACATTTACAACTTCTTTCTCTGCCATTTCGAACTAGCACCTCCTTCTTAATTAACTTTTTGAACTTGTGAAAATTCTAATTCTACTGGAGTTTCTCTTCCAAACATAGAAACTAGAACCTTAACTTTTTGTTTTTCTTTATTTATTTCTTGAACTGCTCCAACAAAACCTTCTAATGGTCCGTTAACAACTTGTACAGTATCATTAACGTCATAATCAATGTTTACTGGAACTGCATCAAATCCCATATTTCTGATTTCAGCATCTGTAAGAGGAATAGGATCTGTTCCTGAACCAACAAAACCTGTAACACCTCTTGTATTTCTTACGATATACCAAGACTCTTCTGTTACTATCATTTTAATAAGAACATAACCTGGAAATACTTTTTTAAGATTAGTTTTTCTTTTTCCATCTTTAATTTCAACTTGCTCTTCCATAGGAACAACAATGTTAAAGAAGAAATCTTCTAGTTCTCTATTTTTGATTGTTTTCTCTAAGTCTGTTTTTACTTTATTTTCATAACCTGAATATGTATGAACTACATACCATTTTGGTTCAACTTTATTCTCTTCTTGAGACATAGTTTAGCCTCCTCTTAAATACTTTCTTATTTAATTCTATTCTACAGAATTTGTAGTATCATTTGTAGCTTCGTTTGTTGTGTTTGTTGTTTCTTCTGCAGTGTTTGTGCTATCTGTTGCTTCCGCTTCATTAGAAGTTTCAGTAGCTGCATCTTCACTGTGATCATGTTCTTCAACAACTTCACTTGAGCTAGATGTAACTAGGGCTTTTAGTTTTTCTACACCAAATTGATTTAAACTTTCAAATATAACATCTAGTACGAATACTATTGCTGCAATTAAAAGCACAATTGCAATAACTGCTGATGTATTATTGATAAGTTGTTTTTTTGTAGGCCAACTAACTCTTTTTAATTCTGCTTTAAAATCTTTGAAAAAGCTTTTATTTTCCTTCTTCTCTGTTTTTGTTACTTTTTTTTCTTTTTTTACTTCTTTATTATTTTCTTTAGCCATCTTAACTCCTCCTAATAGATTTAACTATTTTGTTTCTTTATGAGTTGTACGTTTTTTGCAGAATTTACAATATTTAACTACTTCTAGTCTTTCTGTATTGTTTCTTTTATTTTTTGATGTCATATAATTTCTTCTTTTACATTCTGTACATTCTAATATAATGTTTTCTCTTGGACCTTTTGCCGCCATTCTAACTACACCTCCGTTTTCACTAATATGAAGCTTTAATTTTTTATATTTATAATTTTTTAACGATGTGATGCATGTTTTTCTCAATACATGCTTATATAGTTTACCACAAAAACACGCTAAATGTCAACTATTTTCATAGATTTTTTTATGTTTTTTTAACATTTTTCTACTTATATTATTTAGAAAAAAATAATCAAAAGATTTTGCTTAAAAAACTATATAATTAAAAGACAAAAATATGATTTTATTACATAAATTTGTCTTCTAACATCCCATTTATAAACCTTTTAAAGCTTTTTTATAATTTAAAAATTTATAAACTAATTTATTTATGCCTTCTCATTGGCTTTGGATCTTTTTTTCCAATCCTCTTTCGTGGCTTTGGTTTAAGTTCAATAGAATCATCTTTTTGAGATTTCTTATGTTTTCTTGGTACAACGTTAAATATCTCTGTCTTTTTCTTTTTTTCAACTGAATAACCAAATTTGCCAACTTTATCTCCAAGTGAATAATATCCACCATTTGCATATGCTACTAAATCACACTTAGAAATATCAAAAGCACCTTTTTCATCTATATATTTCTCATCAGCATTAATACATAATACTTCAGCAATAAATGTTGTATGAGAACCATATTCTTTTTCTTCAATGACTCTACATTCAACAGATACTGGTGATTCTTTAATTAAAGGTGCTGAAACATAATTTGCTTTTTCTTTAGTTAAATTCATTTCTTTAAATTTATCAAAATTAGCACCACTTTTAACACCACACCAATCTGTTGCATATGTTAAATCTTCTGTTGTTAAGTTAATAACAAACTCTTTTTTATCTTTAATTATATTATATGAATATCTCTCTGGTCTTACGGAAATATACACAATTGCAGGATTTGTATTCAAAATTCCAGTCCAAGCAACTGTAATAATATTAGAATTTTCCATATCACCACAAGAAACCATTACTGCTGGTATCGGATAAATAAACGTACCAGGTTTCCATACTACTTTTCCCAATTATACTCTTTCTCCATCTTCATTTTGTTTATCAAAATCATATTCACCTTTAGTAACATCTCTAACTATTCCTAAATGTTTACTCATAAGCTCTGTTGATTTACAGTAAGCTTCAAAATTCTCAAATGTTCTTCTTCCAATTCTACCTGGAAATCTTTGAGCATACATTAAAGCTTCTATATCATAAGGATTATATGTATAGCTTGAATCTAATGTAATTCCAGAACCATATTGTGTTGTTTTAACACCACCAGCAAATCTATGATTACTTTCTATTGCACCTTCAAGAACTCTATCTGAAAAAGCTACTTTTGCATAATAATCAGCTTGACTTGGATCTATCTTATCAGTTAGAACCATATGCATAATACCTCTTTCTTTTACATATCTATAATAGCTACTTCTTTCGCTATATCCATCCTTTTTAAGTCTATCTAACCTTTGTTGTGTTTCATGATCAATAATTTCAGTTTCTCTGCCATTAAGCATGAATTTTCTTTCTTGGTCAACTCCTGGAACAAATTCAGCAGCTGTTTTTAATTTTAATTCACTAAATGGTGCAACAACAAAATATGTATGTACTCCATCTTTTCCCATACGAGTAACACCAACTAAATCTAAAGCTTCTGAAGCAATAGTTGGATTGCCATCTCTATTAAACATTGTTCCATAATTGAATTTACCATAACTTACAGCTACAACTCTTTGATTAGCCTCGCCTGTTGGTGTATATTCTGCAACTGTATCTAAAATTACTTTAGGTTCTCTTAATTCTCTAACTGACCATGTAAAAGTACCTTCTCTTGATGGTCTTCTTTTTTTATTTTCAAATAAAACTGATTCAATACCTTGCTCTTTAGCTCTTTTAAATTGTTCTGGAGTAAATCCAAGTGTTAATTCTGATGCAATAACTCTATCTCTTTTAACTCCAAGTTTAGCTGCTAAAGCTTGTTTTTCCATATATGCTCTTATTTTCTCATTATATGCTCCAATATAATCATCATATTGTCCCATTTTATTTTTATCAACTAAAGTATTAGCAGCATACATTAGTAAATCAGCTTCTTCAATATAAATTGTTGCTCTATTTGGGAATCTTTTTCTTATTTCATTATTAATTCTAGGATAATAAGCACCTTTAAATATTAAATTTCTATTATCTAATAAAAAGTTTTTTATTGATCCATCTGGATCTTGCTTATCTTCAATTGCTTTTTCATATTTTTTAATAATACTTCCAACAACAACATTTAATAATGATTCATACTCTTGTTCAAAGCCAACATTTCTTCTAGTAATGTCTTTTTCTTTAACTGAAGTAACATATTTATTTTCATTATCTTTTAAATATTTAACACATTCATCCATAGTTTTAAAATTAAATTTTCTAGGATTAATATTATTAAAGTCAGTTACTGTAACAAATTGTTCTCCTGTTGTAAGTACATTATCAATTCCAGATGTGATTTTTTCAAAAACTAAATCAAAAGTTTGATTACCAAATTTAATTTCATCTAAATCTCCAGATCCTGATACTTTTAATGCATTACAAATTAATCCAGTTGTTGAAAAATCAGTAATACCAACTCTTCCTAAAATATCATATAAAGATTTTCCTTGACCTATAAAGTCATACATGTCTCTAGTTACTGCTTTTATAGCCATACTTTTGTACCTCATTTTTCCCAAATTAATACAATTATCCATATTAATTAAATTATTACACACTAAATTATATCATAAGCAATATTTTTTTCAAGCTAATTTAATATTATATTGTAAAAAAAATCGCCTTATTTTTCATTCTAAAGCGTCGAATTTGTTGCATATTAAGCAACACATGCAATCCTAGCTTTTAATTATTATTATACATAAAAAAAAGACTACTTACTGTAGTCTTTTTGGCTCCTCTTGTTGGACTCGAACCAACGACCTATCGGTTAACAGCCGAGCGCTCTACCAACTGAGCTAAAGAGGAATATAAAAACTGGCGACTTCCTATTTTCCCAACAAGGTAACTCGTAAGTATCTTCGGCACTAAGGAGCTTGACTTCTGTGTTCGGCATGGGAACAGGTATTTCCTCCT
The DNA here is from genome assembly GCA_045602645.1 of Candidatus Scatovivens sp. Classification (GTDB taxonomy): domain Bacteria; phylum Bacillota; class Clostridia; order TANB77; family CAG-508; genus Scatovivens. The sequence goes on from JAZSBZ010000085.1 coordinate 41,888, forward strand.
CGTTATTATCACCAGAAATTTTTGTATACTACTTTTTCATAGCACACTCAAAAATACATAGATAAATGTTACTCTTCGTCAGATAGAGCAAAACTTGTGGTTAAGCCCTCGATCTATTAGTAATGGTCAGCTACATGTATCACTACACTTCTACCTCCATCCTATCAACCAGGTCGTCTTCCTGGAATCTTACTATCTTACGATATGGGATATCTTATCTTAGGGTGGGCTTCACACTTAGATGCTTTCAGCGTTTATCCCGTCCATACTTAGCTACTCAGCCGTGCCACTGGTGTGACAACTGATACACCATCGGTATGTCCATCCTGGTCCTCTCGTACTAAG
>JAZSBZ010000086.1:0-34127 GCA_045602645.1 Candidatus Scatovivens sp.
AGTCATTTTTTTGTCATAAAAATATTTTTAAAGCATATATATATTTAGAACATATAAAAGGGAGAGTAGTGTATGAATAAATATTTTATAAGAGCTTTACTTATAGTTTCAGGGATAAGTTTTTCATCAATTATTATTTTACTATTTGCGTTTTTTGAAGTTTTAAAAATGTTATAAAAAAGGACAAGTATTTCATTTTTGCATTTTTAAACTAGATAGGGTATAATTGGAATGTAAATTTTTTTATGGAGTAAAAGATGGAAGTAGTAGTTGGAAAATTAGCAGGATTTTGTTTTGGAGTAAATCGTGCTGTTGAAGAAGCAAATAAATTATTAGATATGGAAAGCACAGTGTATTGTTTAGGAGAAATAGTACATAATGCACAAGTTATAGAAAGTCTTGAAAATAAAGGAATGATAACTGTTGAATCTTTAGATGAAGTTCCAAATGAAAGTACGGTTATATTTAGAGCTCATGGCGAAGCAGAAGAAGTATATGAAAAAGCTAAAGCAAAAAACTTAAATGTTGTTGATTTAACTTGTGGAAAAGTTAAAGCTATTCATATAAAAGTTCAAAGAGAAAGAAATAATGCTTTTATAATTATAGTTGGTAAAAAAACTCATCCAGAAGTGATTGGTATAAAGGGATTTGCTGGAGCTAATAGTTTTGTAATTCAATCATCTGATGATATATTAGATGCATATATGGAGTACGAAAAGACTAATATAGGAAGAGTTTTTGTGGTTTCTCAAACAACTTTTTCAAGTAGTAAATTTGATGATTTAAGAGAAGAAATAGAAACTAATTTCTGTGAAGCTGAAGTAGTTGTGGATAAAACAATATGCGATGCGACAGAAAATAGACAACTTGAAACTAGACAATTAGCCAAAGAAATCCACAATATGGTCGTAATTGGTGGAAAAAATAGTTCAAATACAAAAGAACTTGTTAATGTGGCAAAAGAATATACTGAAAATGTTTATGCTGTGGAAACAGTAAAAGATGTAGAAAATATAGAATTTAGTGGAATAGAAAAAATATCAATTATGGCAGGAGCATCAACTCCAAAAAAATCTATTGATGAAGTAAAAGAGTATTTAGAAAGTATTAAAAAATGATTAAATCAGTGCCGTTCTAAGGATGGCACTGTGTTTTTTTATCCAAAAAACTTTACATAATTTAATTTATGTGGTATAATATATACTGTACATTTGTATAATGTAATTACTTAAAGAAGGAGTGAACAGTATGAGTATGACTCGGAGCACCAAAAGACAAGAGCAGATTGATCTAGCAAACGCTTATTTCGTTAAGCTCGGACTCGCAAACAGTGTACAGTATTTCTTCCGGACAGATGCTATCGAGGCGCTCCTCCAAACTACGTATGCGCAGTATGAAGAGAGAGCCCAAGAATTGATTGCACAGGTACCAGAGGAAAAACAGGCAGAAAGCGCACTGCATCTGGAAAAGTATGTCAACAAGGACAACGACTTTATTCGATGTGTTATTGAACAGTTTAAAATTTGCATGGCAAATGTGTTCATGGCCTTTGAGGATTATGGTCCAGTTGACGAATCTCTCGCAAAATTATTTAAGCGATGCTTTGCTGAAGAAGCAGATGGCAAGCTATATGAAAACGTCGGGAAAATTTCCAGAGAAGTCGCAGGAGCGATGTATTCTGATCTGAACACTGCAATGAAAAGAGGTGGTTTACTGGCTGACGCTTGTAAACTATAAGAGCTGCGATGAGCAGCAAGGACAATTTATGCTACAACAGCAAAAAACTCATGTCTGGCTTGAGCTCCTAAAATGGCTTAGAGCTAGAGGTAGTGGACCATAGGTGTAATAATTTTTACCTGTGGTCCATTGCTTTTGTATAAATGTATTTACATAATTTGGTAAAAACTATTTATTTTAACATGAAAATATAGTATAATAATTAAGGAAAATTTTAAAAATAGAGGAATTAATAATGGAAATTGCAAGAGATTGGAAAGATTATGAAATTTTAGATATGTCAAATGGTGAAAAGCTAGAAAGATGGTCAAACATTATTTTAACAAGACCAGATCCACAAATTATATGGAAAGAAAACACATTTCCAGAAAAATGGAAAACAGCATTTGCTAGATATTCTAGAAGTAATACAGGTGGTGGAGCTTGGCAATATAATAAAAAAATTCCAGAAAGTTGGCAAGTTAAATATAAAGATTTAACATTTAATATAAAACCAATGGGATTTAAGCATACAGGCTTATTTCCAGAACAAGCGGTAAATTGGGATTGGATGATTAATAAAATTAAGTCTTCAGGAAGAAAAGATATTAAAGTATTAAATTTATTTGCTTATACTGGTGGAGCAACAGTAGCATGTAGTTATGCTGGTGCATCAGTATGCCATGTTGATAGTTCAAAAGGAATGGTAGCATGGGCAAAAGAGAATATTGCTTCTTCAGGACTTGCTGATAGACCAGTAAGATTTATAATAGATGATGTAACAAAATTTGTTCAAAGAGAAATTAGACGTGGAAATAAATATGATGCTATTATAATGGATCCTCCATCATATGGTAGAGGAAAAAATGGAGAAGTATGGCAATTTGAAAATAATATATCTGACTTAGTTGAACTATGTAAAGATGTACTTTCTGATGATCCACTTTTCTTTTTAATTAATTCTTATACAACAGGAATATCATCAAAAGTATTAGAAAATATTATCCATTTAAAATTAAGAATGAAAAAAGGTAAATTATCATCTGGTGAGATTGGACTTCCAATGAAAGATTCATGTTTAGTTCTTCCATGTGGAATATATGGTAGATGGGAAAAATAAGGAAATAAATACGATGGAAAAATTAAATGTTTTATATGAAGATAATCACATAATTGTAGTAGTAAAACCAGTTAATATTCCTTCTCAAGGAGATAAGACTGGTGATGAGGATATGCTTACGATTATAAAAGAGTATATTAAAGAAAAATATAATAAACCTGGAGAAGTGTACCTTGGTTTAATACATAGACTAGATAGGCCAACAGGTGGTGTTATGGTTTTTGCAAGAACATCAAAAGCTGCTTCAAGACTTTCAGAACAAGTAAGAGAAAAAACAATGCATAAAAAATATTTATGTATTGTTGATGGAAAAATGGAATCAAATACTGGTTCAATGAGAGATTATTTACTAAAAAATGAAAAAACAAATACAAGTAAAGTTGTTAAAGAAGGAACTAAAAATGCAAAAGAAGCTTTACTTGATTATGAAGTAGTTAAATATAATGATGAGATTAATATGTCAGTTGTTAAAGTTGATTTACATACAGGAAGACATCATCAAATAAGAGTTCAATTTGCATCAAGAAATCATAGTTTATCAGGTGATCAAAAATATGGAACAAGAGGAAGAGGAAAACAATTAGCTTTATGGGCTTATTCTCTTTCATTTATTCATCCAACAACTAAAGAAGAAATGACCTTTGAAAATTATCCTGAAATAACAGGTAGTTGGAAAATATTAGAAGATAAAGAATAGTAGTTGACATAATTATACAAATATGCTATAATTTACTTGTAGGGGAGTAATAACCATAGAAATATGGAATAGCATCAACAATTTGCGGAAACAAAACCTGGTGCTATTTTAAAATATGAGACTTACTAGTACATAAGTACTAAGAGAGTCTCAATTTTGTTTATAAAGTTAAAAATAGTAAGAGACATACTTAGTACAAGAGTACTAAAGTATGTCTTTTTTGTTATATAAAAAGAAGAAAGAGAAGGAAAATAAAAATGGAAACAGAACATAAAGAAAATGCTGAAAATGATGTTGTACAAATGATGAAGAGTATTATTGAAGGTTTAAAAATTATATTTGAGTAGTGTTACTCAAAGAGAATTATTAAGGAGGATGTTTAAAATGAGTGATAAAAAGGATTATAAGATGGAAGTATTTGAATTCGATCGTGGGTGGAGTAGATTAAGAGCTAGAATTACAAAAGGTGGTTCAGTGTATGTAGATTTACCATCAAGATATGGACAAAGAAATTCAATCTTTAGAGAAAGTATTACTCTTGAAGAAAGAGGATGGAGATTCACATCTACTCAAGATGATTGCATTGAGTATATATTTCATATGTGGCTTAGAGATGATGGTATGATGTCATGGGCTAACGATTTAACTCCTGGTATTGAATATATGAGAGAACCATTTAATCCAAATTATCCTAATGCAGGATATTTAAATGATACAGCTATTCTTTTATATGATGTTTCTCAAAAAGTTAGAGCATATCAAAAAAGAAATCTTCCAGTTGCTGATATGGTTGATTTAAGAAGATTATATTTAACTACAACTTTAAAAGCTCTTGGATATGATAGTATAGATGCAGTAGAAAATGAACCTGATATATCAAGAGGATATTTAGGATTAAATAGAGTTGTAGATTCTTTAGAAAAATATGTTGATCTTTCTGGAGTTGCACATTCTCTTGGAATGTATGGTGATTATGAACAATTTAAAACAGCTGTTACAGAAAATGTAACTAGAGAAGAAATATTAGAATATGCTAAACCTGTTAAGGATCAAATTGAAGATTTAGTTGCTTTTATGCAAGAAGCTGAAAATGCTATTAAAGAAAAGAGAAATGTATATCCTGGATATAGACTTAATATGAGAGAAAAAGAAGGTGAATTTACATGCGATACATATGAAGAATATGTTAAAAAGGTTGCTATTCTTTTACTTGAAATAAATTCAGACTTATTAACAGAGGAGCAAAGACAAAAATTTGGAATCGAACCTTTTAAAGTAGTAGATCCTATTGATATAGAAGATAAGATTTCAAGTGTAATAGATAATGAAGACTTTAATAGAGCTTGTGAAATTGAAGATCAATTTGCTTTTGAAGAAACAAGTGAGTTGCTTGAAAAATTAAAAGCATTAAAACCAAAAGTTGTTGTACCAGAAGTTGTAGAAACATCTTTAACACAAGAAGAGATTGATAGATTATTAACTAGTGAAGCAAGTGAATTTGAAGAGAGAAGTAAATCTATTGGACTTCAAGATACAATTCATAAAAAATACTATTCAAAAACACGTAAAAAAGATGATGTAAAAAAATTAGATGATGAGATTGTCTACTAATAGTAAAATTTTAAGAGGCTTGTAAAGAGCCTCTTAATTTTGGCTAAAAATAGCTAAAAATAACCAAAAATCCACTTAAAATCAGTTGACATAATCGTAAAGAATGTGGTATAATTTACTTGTAGGGGAGTAATAACCATAGAGATATGGAATAGCATCAACAATGGGCGGAAACAAAACCTGGTGCTATTTTAAAATATGAGACTTACTAGTACGAAAGTGTACTAAATAGGTCTCAATTATTGTTTTATAAGAAATGATATAAAAAGCTTCAAATAGACATATTTAGTACATAGTGCTAAATATGTTTTTTTATTTGAAGGAGGAATTTAAAATGTCAAGAATTGTTGTTATTGGTAGCGCCAATATGGACACAACACACTATTTAGCTTCTGAGTTTCCAGATGATTTAACTCAAGAATCTCTTAATGAGATTATTAAAACAGCTAGAGTATTAGGAGGTAAAGGTGCCAACCAAGCAAGAGCTTCAAAATTACAATCAAAAGGTGACAAAGTTTACTTTATTGGTTGTGTTGGAGAGGATGAATCTGGTGTGAAAATGCTAGAAGAATTTAAAAGGGTTGGAGTAGACTTTAGGGGAGTAAAAGTTCTTAAAGGCAAAAATACTGACGGTAGAATTATCGATGTTGACAAAAATGGTGAGAACAGAATGAAAGGTTATGGTGATTGCGTTAAAGAATTAAAACCCGAAGTTATTGATATGACAATTTTAGAAAAAGCTGATATTGTTGCAATTCAAATGAAGATGCCACAAGAAACAGTTAAATTTGTTATTGATTATTGTAAAAGAAATAACAAACCTTTAGTAATAGATCCTACACCACCTGAAAAAGCAAATATTTTAATGGAAAATGCTGCTACTTTATTAGGACAAGCTACTTATTTAACACCAAATGAAGAGGAAGCATTTGCATTAATTAAATATGCTGAAGGTAAAGATATTACACAAATAAAAAAAGAATTTAAAGAAACACCAAAAGAAGAAAGATTAAAGATGATTCAAGATTTTGTTAAGAAGCATCCTAATGTTGTTGCCACAATTGGTGGAGAAGGTGTTATTTATCACAATGGAAGAGACGCTATTAGAAAGAGAACATTCCCAACAGAATGTAAAGATTCTACTGGTGCAGGAGATACTTTCAATGGTGCATTTATTGCATCACTTGCAAGAGGAGAAGATTTAGATAGAGCTATTGAATATGGTTTAATGGCATCTAGTATGAAAGTAAGATACGAAGGAGCTCAAAATGGAGTTCCAACATATGAAGAGGTTACAAAAGCTTTAGAAGCTTACGAAAGAAATAATAGAACATACGACGAAGATTAGTTTTATAAATATACGAAATATCGCTATTAAGAAAGGGGAAATAGTCCTCTTTCTTTTTTTATTCATAAAATTTAAGCATATAAATACTTATTAATTATGGAGGTGAATATGAAAGATATTATTATAAGAATTTCTATGGCTCTTTGCCTGCTTATTGTTTGTATGACTCAATTTATGATTTATTCTGATGCTACTAATATTAGCAATGAGCTTTTAAGATGGGGATTTAAAAGAGGAGAAAATGGAAATCAACCAGAACTTGATGCAAAAGCTAAAGAAGTTATTGAATCTTTAAATGGTATAGCTATTGGTAATAGTCATGATAAAGTTTTATATTTAACATTTGACAATGGATATGAAGCTGGATACACAGAAAGTATATTGGATGTTTTGAAAAGTCTTGATGTTAAAGCTACCTTTTTTATTACTGCACATTACTTAAATACTGCAGACGATATTGTAAAGAGAATGATTGAAGATGGACATATAGTTGGAAATCATACGGTTAACCATAAAAATTTAGTTGAATTATCTAATGAAGAAATTAAAAAGGAAGTTATGGATCTTCATAATGCTGTTTTTGAAAAGTTTGGATACGAAATGAAATATTTTAGACCACCAAAGGGAGAATTTTCAGAAAGAGTAATTAGTATTATAAAAGAATTAGGTTATGAAAGTGTTATGTGGTCATCAGCATATGATGATTGGGATAAAGACAAACAAAATAGATGTGAGTATGGAAAAAAGAAAATATTAGATAATGCTCATAATGGTTCAATTATTTTATTACATGCAACTTCAAAGGACAATAGTGTGATTTTAAACGATGTAATTATTGAGCTTAAAAATAAAGGCTTTGAGTTTAAAAATATTGATAATTTTAAAAGATAATTTGTTGAATTAAATATGCTTATGTGATAGAATATTTGGTGAAATATTAGATAAAATTGAAGAAATATTAGGAGAAATTTATGGAGTTTTTGAATATAGAAATTGATAAATCAACATACATAAAAATATTGATTTGTTTTATGGTTGCTGTACTTATATATATAGCATTAACAATGAGCTCATTATTAATATTTAAGTCATATACTTTAGGACCAGAAACATCAGTGGAAGATGAGGTATTGAATACACATATTGATATATTAGAAGCAAAAGGTAAGAAAATCGAAATTGCTGGATGGGCATATAAAGAGGGAGAAGAAATCGGTAAAGTAAATACAAATTATGTCTTAAAAAATCAAGAAACTGGAAAAATGTATCTTATGAGAACAAAGATGAAAGAAAATGAAAGTCTTGATGAAATGTATAGATATGCTGGAATACATGCACAATGTTTATTATTTGGTATTCCGGATGGAAAATATGACATTATGGTTTTATATCAAGATGGAGAAAAAGAAATTTTAACATCTACATTAATTTCTGTAGAATTAGAATAGTAAGAGGATGGAAAGTATGAAAGAAAAAATAAGAAAGTTTCTAGATAATGGAAGAGATGCAATTGTTTTAATATTTATATTACACTTAATACTTATGATGTTTATAACACCAAATAAATATGATGATGCAATATTTTTAGAGAATATTGCAGAGCAATCTATAATATCTTATATTGGTCCAAGATACTTTGATTGGACATCGAGATTTTTGATTGAATTTGCTTTATGTGGTGTACTAAAAGTTTCAAAATATTTATGGGTATTAATAGAATCATTGATGGTAGCACTTGCTGCATATTCAATGTCTAAATTATTTGTTAAAGATAATAAAAAAGAAAATAACATGATGTTATTATTTATGATTTTATTATATCCACTAAATGTAATGAATAGTGCTGGTTGGGCTGCTACAACGGTTAATTATATATGGCCTTTAGCAACAATGTTATATGCACTTATCCCAATTAAAAAAATTTGGGATGGAGAAAAAATAAAACCAGTAAGTATGATTCTTCATTCTTTAGCATTAATATTTGCTGGAAACCAAGAACAAACAGCTTGTATTTTACTAGGTTCATATTTATTATTTGCAATATTAATGATTATAAGAGATAAGAAGATTCATCCATATATGGTTATAAATACAATTATAGCTATAGCATCTATTATAGTTATATTAACATGTCCTGGTAATTATGTAAGACAAGAACTTGAAGTTACAGATTATTTTAAAGATATGGAAATGATGACTGTACTTGATAAAATTGGATTAGGATTTACAACAACAGTTGGTATCTTAATTGGTAAAGGTGATCTTGTCTTTGTAATGTTTACTTTATTAATTGCAGTTTATATTTACACAACATATAAAGATAAATTATATAGAACACTTGCAATTATTCCTTTTATAACAAGTATAACTGGATTTTTTGGAAGAGATATTGTAACACAAGTATTTCCACATATAACATCTTTTTATGATTTACTAGCAACAGAAGAGGTATTACTTACAGCAGCAACATCAAATAACTTATTGTATGCTGTTCCAGTACTTTTCTCATTTGGAATTATAATTTGTATTATAATGTCATTATTATTGATATTTAAAAATCTAAAGAATAATTATGCACTATTTGTTTTTTTAGTAGGATTAGCATCTAGATTAATTATGGGATTCTCACCAACAATCTTTGTTTCAGGACAAAGAACAATGATATTCTTTGAATTTGCAATGATTGCTGCTGCAATATTAATCTGGCAAGAACTTACTAAAAAGATTGATAAAAACGATATAAAAGTACAAAATAGAGTAGCTCAAATTATAAAATATACAGCTGCACTACAATATTTTAATATATTATTTTTAATTTTATTAACACAAAAATAAAATATAAAATACGAAGGAGAAAATTATGAACGTATCTAATTTTACAGAAAAATCAAAAGAAGCTATAACTAATGCTAGTACCATAACTACACAAAACAATAACCCTGAGATTAGAGATTTCCATATGATGGCTGCATTTTTAAGTGATAGTCAAGGATTAATAACAATGTTATTTAAGAAAATGGACATTGATGTTAATGCTTTATCAACAATAATTCAAGCTGGAATTGATAAAATGCCTAAAGTAACTGGTACTGTTGCACTAAGATTTGCTGCTGAAGTTGAAAAAGCTTTAGATGAAGCTGAAAAACAAGCTAAGCAAATGAAAGATGATTTTATATCAATAGAACATTTAATGTTAGGTATTTTTGATTGTGCTACGGATGAATTAAAAAGAATATTTAAAGCTAATAAAGTTGATAAGCATAAATTCTTAGTTTCTTTAAAAGATGTAAGAGGAAATGTATCGGTAAATACAGATACTCCAGAAAGTTCATATGATGTATTAACAAGATTTGGTAAAAACGTTACTGATCTTGCTAAACAAAATAAATTAAATCCTGTTATAGGAAGAGATGATGAGATTAGAAATGTTATAAGAATTCTTTCTCGTAAAACAAAAAATAATCCAGTATTAATAGGTGAGCCTGGTGTTGGTAAAACTGCAATTGTTGAAGGATTAGCACAAAGAATTGTAAGGGGAGATGTACCAACAAGTTTAAAAAATAAAACAATATTTGAACTTGATTTAGGGTTATTAATTGCTGGTGCAAAATATAAAGGTGAATTTGAAGAAAGACTAACAAGCGTTTTAAAAGAAATTGATAAGAGTGAAGGCAATATCATTTTATTTATAGATGAGATTCATAATTTAGTTGGTGCAGGTAAATCTGATGGAGCTATGGATGCAAGTAACCTTTTAAAACCTCGTTTAGCAAGAGGAGAGTTACACTGTGTTGGTGCTACAACACTTGATGAGTATAGAGAATATATTGAAAAAGATCCTGCTTTAACAAGAAGATTCCAACAAGTTTTAGTAGAAGAGCCAACTGTTGAAGATGCAATTACAATTTTACGTGGTATTCAAGAAAAATTTGAAATCTTCCACGGAGTTAAAATTCAAGATTCAGCGATAGTTGCTGCTGCAACTCTTTCAAATAGATATATTCAAGATAGATTTTTACCAGATAAAGCAATTGACTTAATAGATGAAGCTTGTGCTATGATTAGATCAGAAGTAGAGTCAATGCCAACAGAACTTGATGTAATTTCAAGAAAGATAATGCAATATGAGATTGAGGAAAAATCACTTGAAAGAGAAGATAGCGAAAATGCTAAGGCTCAAAAGCAATTAAATACAATTAGAGCTGAACTTGCTAAATTAAGAGAACAATTTCAAGATATGAAATTGAAATGGGAAAATGAAAAGAAAAATATTTCTAGAGTTCAAAAATTAAAAGAGAAGATTGATGAAGTAAATGCTCAAATTGAAAAAGCTGAAAGAAGTTATGACTTAAATAAAGCTGCTGAACTTAAATATTCAACACTTCCAAACTTAAAGAAAGTACTTGAACAAGAAGAAAAAGAAATAGAAAAGACTCAAGGTAAAAATACTTTATTAAGAAATAAAGTAACAGAAGATGAAATTGCAACAGTAGTTTCAAAATGGACAGGAATTCCTGTTTCAAAATTAGCTGCTGCTGAAAAAGAAAGATTATTAAAGCTTGAAGCAATTCTTCATGAAAGAGTTGTAGGACAAGATGAGGCTGTTACAAAAGTTAGTGAAGCGATTTTAAGAGCAAGAGCAGGTATTGCTAATCCAAATAGACCTATAGGTTCATTCTTGTTTTTAGGACCTACTGGTGTTGGTAAAACAGAACTTGGTAAAACACTTGCTGCTACATTATTTGATGATGAAAAAAGTATGATAAGAATAGATATGTCAGAGTATATGGAAAAATTTAGTGTTACAAGATTAATTGGTGCACCTCCAGGATATGTTGGATATGAAGAAGGTGGACAATTAACTGAAGCAGTTAGAAGAAAACCATATTCTGTTGTATTATTTGATGAAGTTGAAAAAGCTCATCCAGATGTATTTAATATTTTCTTACAGATATTAGATGATGGTAGAGTTACAGATTCACAAGGTAGATTAATAGATTTTAAAAATACAGTTATCATATTAACATCTAACTTAGGATCTCGTTATATTTTAGATAGTATAGCAACTCATGGCGAAATTACTGAAGAAGCAAAAGATGAGATAGATAAAACATTAAAACAATATTTTAGACCAGAATTTTTAAATAGATTAGATGAGATAATTTACTTTAAAGCTCTTGAGAAAAATGTTGTATATGGTATCGTAGAATTAATCTTAAAAGGCGTAATAAATAGATTAAAGGAAAAGGGAGTAGAGCTTTCATTTACAAAAGCATCTATAAAATGGCTTGTAGAAGAAGGTTATGATATGGAGTTCGGTGCTAGACCATTAAAAAGAATTATTCAAGCACAAGTTGAAACTTTACTTGCTAAGAAACTTATTGCTAATGAAGTTAATGAAGGTGATAAGGTAGAAGTTTATTATGATAAGAGAATACAAGGTTTAAATATTAGAGAAAAAGTTGAAGTTAATGCTCAAGGAGAGGTTGTAAAATCAGAAGCTCAAAAAGCAGAAACACCTAAAACAGAAAATGCTGAAGACACAGAAACAAAACCAAATGAATAATAAAAATGAAAATCGGTTTAAGATATTCTTAAACCGATTTTTTAAGGAGGATGTTTATATAAGAAATTACTTGTAGAAAAAAACTCTGACATGCGTCAGAGTTTTTTGTTATTGTATTTTTGGTAATACTTTATATACTATTTTGAAACAATCGAATTTATCGATTTCATTTTCATATAGACAATCTAAGTATACATTTAATTCTTTTAAGTCTTTTGCAGCTCTAATAACAGCTGGGTTTAAGTTTGAGTTAAACATTAATTCTAAAGCTAGATCAACAGCTGCATATACAGAACTTTTTTCTTTTACCCTCATGAATCTATAAGCTTCTTTGAAACGAGAGATTATAGGCATTTTGAAAGTAGAAAGTGGTAATGTATATTCTTTTTCTACAACTTCTTCAATTGTTTGATATTCAGAACTGTTATTTAATTTTTTCATAACTTCATCAATTGAGTAAGGTAAGTATACTTTTTGAGTTTCTTCAGAAATTAATAATGTTTTGTTATCACATACTGAAGAATCATTATCTTCTTCAACATCAACATTTGCATTAACATTTGCTTTTGATTTAGATTTTGAAATATTTGCAATTGATGTATTAAGCATTGAAAGTGATACTTTATTATTTACTGATGATAATTTAAATGCATCTTTAATGTTTAATTCTATTTTATTATTTTTCTTAGCAAATGATACATTATTTATAGCATTTGCAAATTCAATATCTTCAAAACTTGTATCAAGAGTGAAGAAAGAACCTTTGTTATGAATCTCTATGTATTTATCACCAACTTGAACATAGAAGTTATGTTTTGGAGTTGAGATATGAATGTTTTCTGATAAAACAGATATACCATCAAAATCAGCAATAATTTCATATGTTTCATTTTGAATTGATATAGAGAAGATATCATCTTTATTAATTAAGATGTTAATTGCTTTTCCTTCACCTGGGTTTTCAACAGGTAATCCAACAATTCCTTTTGGTTCGGTATCAGGTGCTTTTTCAAGTTCTGATATTGTTTTTGATAAAGAATCAATTATTTTTAAGAAATCGAAAGTTGGATCGTCATCACTTATATCTAATGTTTGAGAAGTAGATTCTTCTTTTGAGTTGTTATTTTCTTCATTTTCTTGTTCTACACTTAAAACTTCAGCTAATAATTCTTTTTTCATTTCTTCATTGATTAAAGAATTTTCTTCTGAGAATGTTTTAGAAAGAATATTTGTAATTTCATCATTAGCTTCTTTCTCAACAACTTCTGTAACTGATTCTAGCGTTTCACTTAAAATATCTTCTATATGCATTCCTCTTGGAATATCATGAATTGTTTTTTCTACTACGTCATAATCTGCATCATCTTCTAATGGTTCGAATTTGAATGCATCAAAATCATCAATTAAAGATGGTTCTTCATCTTCAGTAACACCATTATCATTTAATAATAGTTCATCAGCTTCTGTTATTCCTAATGATTCCATATCGATATCTGTTAAATCTAAATCATCAAGATCGATATCATCTAAATTGATATCATCTTCATTTCCTGATTTATTAGCTGATGTTTTTTCACCACCTTCTAAAGAGGAAATTCTATCTGATAATGTTGTTATTGTATTATTAAAAGATGTTAAAAGTTGTGATAGAGAAGATAGGTCTTGTGGATTCATATTCTCTGACACTTTAGAAATTAATTCTTCTGTTGATGCATTTGTTGAACCAGAATTTAATAAGATATTTTCAAATGATTCTGCATCAAATGATTCTTCAGGTGTAGTATCTTCTGAAATTTCTTCAGGTGTTTCAACAACATCTTCAACAATTTCTTCTTTTACAGGTTCGTCTGTAATTCCAAAGTAAGCTTCAATATCAAATTCTTCTTCGTTTTCTTCTGAATCTGTATCATCTATAGCTTGTTCATCTACAACTTCTTCTTCAGTTTCTTTAGAATTTGTTTCTTCAACTTCAGGAACTTCTTCTAAATCTTCAAAAGAAAATTCATTTAATAAAGCTTCTTCTAATAACTCATCATCAATACTAACTTCATCAGTTGAAGTATTTGTTTCTGGTGTTAAGATATTTGTATATAATCCATCTATTCCTGAATCTGTTGATGTAGGAGATAGAAGTGCTTCATCAATAGTTGGAGTTTCGATTGTTGCAATTGGATCTGCTTGAACTTCAACAGTATTTAATGAAAGTTCTTTACCAATAACATCTTCCAAGTTTTGTACAATATCACTAACCGATTGTTCTTTTACAGGAACTTCATCAATAGGTTGATTTGCTGCATTTACAAGTTCAGCTTCGTCATATGAGAATTTTTTAAATACGTTAGATACGTTATTGAAAATTGATTTTTTAATTTTTGAAAAATATGCTTCACCATTTTCGACCATAGAAGGGATAGAGCTATCAAAGAATTTTCCTATGATATTCTTTTTACCTTCAGGTTGTGAAGTAGCTTCATCTGGTAATTCAATATTGTCAGCTGCTTCAGATAATATTTCTTCATCAATAGCATTTAATGTTGAATCATCAGATTCAAGTAAATTTTCTTCACTAATTTCAGAATCTTCTATAAGTAATGCTTGTAATAACGCATCATCTGTATTTAATAAAACATCATCTAATGATTCTTCTGTTTGTTCTACAGAATCGTTTTCATCTTCTTGTTCTACAACATCTTCAGCAACTTCTGTTTCTTGTATATCATTTTCTTCTTGAGTAGGTTCTTGAGTTGTATCAAGTTCTACATTATCATCATCATCTTCTTCGTTAAGATCTTCTAATGAATAATTTAAGAAGTTTTCGATATCTTCTTCAGTAATATCTTCTTCGTAATCTTCATCGATTTCTTCTATTTCTTCAACTACTTCTGATTCTTCTTCAGGTAGTTCTGCATTTCCTATTTCTTCGATAAGTTCATCTAAATCGTTTTCTTCTGTAGAATCAAATTCTTCTTCAACAGCTTCATTAATTGGTTCTTCAATAATTTCATCTATTGGAGTTATTGTTATGCTATTAATATCAAAAATATCATTTGATTCGAAATCATATTCGTTAGATTGTTCTGAGTTTTTAACTTCTTGTTCATTATTTGTGTCTTGTGCATCAATATTTTCTTCAATTTCTGTTTCAATAATTTCTTCTGGTATTTGTTCTTCATCTGTAACACTGATACTGAATTTCTCAAATACAGATGGGGTATAGAAGAATGATGCGTTTTGGTTTATTGATATTTCTTTTACCTTTGGTCTAGCTGGAACGATTGGTTCTGGTTCAGGTAAATTTAATTTTAATGTTCTTTTTGTTTTGTTAGGTTTTTTTGCTTCATTTTTTACAGTTTCGATTTGAACTTCTTTTTTGTCGTTTTTTGTTGAATTTGTTTTTGGAATATTTAAATGAATTGTTCTTTTTGTTTTTTCTGCTTTTTTTGCATTTGAAATAGAGTCAACACTAATAGTATCTGTTGTTACTTTTTCAGACACAGTAGTTGACTTTGATTTTCTACTAACTTTCATATTTGGCTTAGAAATCTGTAGTTCAGATTCATTTTTTATTAATTCTTCTGATTTTTTAGCCATTTTTATTTAAACCTCCATATCGACAAAATGAGTCAAAATATCCTATACTTATACAACACATTATAATATAAGAGAAAAAATTTGTAAATGGAAAAAACGCCAAAAATGGCAAAAAAGATATTTCTTTTTTGTAACAATAATGTTACCAAAAAAGCAATAAAATGAAATATAAAACTTGTTGAATAATATAGGTAATAATGATATACTTTGAAGTATAAATGTGATTTAAAGGAAATGATGAAATGAAGAAAACATGGAATTTTTTTAAGAACTTTATAATTATTGCTTACATATTGCTGATTATTTTTGTCACAATATGTCTATTATCATACAATGATTACAAAGTTACGGAATTTGGTAAGTATACACTTTTACCAGTAATTGATGATTATCTAGAGCCTGATTATAAGGTTGGGGATTTACTACTAATCGAAAAGAATGATGTAAATGATGTAAACCTTGGAGATGTAATATTTTACTATAGAACATCAAGAGGAATTACAACAGTTAACTATTCTCCAGTAATTGAGTTGGAGCGTGTAACTGATACAGAGACAACATTTACAGCGGTTGGTGATGTAAGATTTTCAAGTTCATATTTTATGGGTAAAGCGGATACAATAACAGTTATTCCTCACTTAGGTAAAGTTTTAGGATTATTACAATCAAAATGGGGGTTCTTGTTCTTAGGTGTATTCCCATCATTGCTTGCGTTCCTTTATACATTATATTCAGTTGTTTATGAAGTAAAAACTGAAAAAGCATATGAAGAAGAACAAAAGAAAAAGAAGAAAAAGAAGAAAAAGAAAAAAGTAGCTGATGAAGAATTAACAGAAAATTCATCAAATTCGGAAGATAAACCAAAGAAAAAGAAGAAGAAAAAAGTTGTCGAAGAAGATGATGAAGAAGTTGATGAGAAACCAAAGAAGAAAAAGAAAAAGGTTGAAGAAAAACCAGTTGAAGAAATAGATGAAGAAGACAACGAGGAAGAAAACGAAGAAACTGAAAAAGTAGAAGAGAAAAAAGCTGAAGTAAAAGAAGAGATAAAAGAAGAAAAAGTTGAAATAAAAGAAGTTAAAGCAGAAGAGAAAAAAGAAGTTGTTAAAGAAGAACCAAAAGTTCAAAAACAATTAACAGAAGAGCAAAAGAAAGCTTTGATAGAAGCTAAAATGAAAACTATGACAGAAGAGCAAAAGAAAGCGTTGATTGAAGCAAAATTAAAATCAATGACTCCTGAACAAAAGAAAGCTTTATTAGAAGCTAAAAAGAAAAAATTAATGGAAGAAAATGGTAAAAAATAACAAGGTGGTTTAATAGTGAAAAATAGAGTAAGGATTTTAATTTTATTAATTGCAATAATTTTATTTGTGTTAATTGTAAGATCAACTTATTCTAAGTTCGTTCAAAGTGCCGCTGGTTCATTAATGACTAGAGTTGCTGAATGGATGATTAAAGTTAATGGAGTTGATGTTACAGTTGCAAATGAAGATGGCACTCCTGTTAATTTTTTAATCACAAATAATGATTTTAAATGGAATTGGGATAATGTAAGTCATGTAAAACCACCAAATGTTGCACCTGGTATGAAGGGAGAGTTTCAATTAAGAATTGATGCTGATGCTACCCAAGTATCGTATGAATATGACATAAGTATTGAAAATCCAGTGATTTATATAAATGGTGAAGAAGTTGCTGTTAAACTTGCTATTGTTGGTATAAGTATTGATAAACCAAGTAAAAATATTTCAATAGAAGAAAAAGATGGAAAACAATATATAAAGAGAATAAAACCATACTCAGAGATTGAACAAGGTGATAAGCTTGATACGATTACAGTAACTGTTGAATGGGTTGATGATGGCACAAATGATCTAGTTGATTCATTAGCAGGATCTGATCCAAATACTGTAATTAAAATGCCAGTTTTATTCCATGCAATTCAATATACAGGAAATTAAAAAATGAAAGATGCTTTAAAAAAGATAGATATAATAACATTACTTTTAGTTATTATAGTAGTTAATTTAGCATATTGTTATGCACAACTTAAGGTGTTTGATAAAGATTATGTTGATTTTTTTGGTTATACTATATTTCAAGTTATAACGGGAAGTATGGAAGATACCATAAAAATTGATGATATAGTTATAGTGAAAATAACAAATGATGTTGAAGTTGGGGACATAATAACATATAGAAGTGGTCATGATTTTGTTACTCATAGAGTAATAAGAGAAGAAGGTAAAAGAATTGTTACCAAAGGAGATGCAAATAATACTGAAGATAAACCAATTATAAAAGAATTGGTAGTAGGAAAGGTAGTACATATATTTTCTAACGTAGCGATATGGTCTAAAGTTATTAGAACACCAGAAGTAATTTTGGGAGCAATGATTACATTAATAGTTATTAAAGCTTTGTTCTCAGGAAATGGACATCAAAAGAAAAAGAAAGAAAAAATCGAAAGAGGATAATAATGATAAGAGGAAAATACTTAAGAGAAAGGAAAGGAATAAGATTTAGACGTAGATTAAAATTAGTTATGACTATTTTTGTTCTACTTTTAGTGCATAGAATTGTATTTAATTCATTCTCACTTTATGAATCAAATGCGGTTTCAGAAGCTAGTATTGACGTTGCGTTTTTCTTACTTGCTGATACATATGAAAAACAAACAATCAATATTGGAAATATGCTTCCTGGTGATACAAAAACTCTTGAGTTTTCTATTTCGAATTATAAATTAGATGAAGTAACAAATGAAGAAGAAGTAACAGAAACAGATATGGAATATGATGTGGTTGTTAGATCAACTACTAACCTTCCATTACAATATGAAGTATATAAAAGTATAAATGGTGGTACATCAGAACCGATTGCTTTAACTGTTGTTGAAGATGCATGGAATACGCCTTTTTATACAATTATTGATGAAGAAGGAGATTTTGAATTTACAACTGGTCAAACAGATACATATGAAATAAAGGTGACATTACCAGAAGAATATGATGATATAACTTATCAAAATGTTATTGAATGTATTGAAATTTCGGTAACAGGACATCAAAAAGTTAAATAACTAATATAAAATAAGAAGGAAATGAAAAATTGAGTGAAAGAAAAAAAACACGTGTAAGAAGAAAAAATATGGGGGTAAGAAAAGTTTTACTTATTCTTATACTTATATTCATAGCGATTCAGTTAGTAAGAATGATTGTTCCTGCTGCTATTACATTTTCAAGATACGTTTATTCGAAAGTAAGATCATATTATTTTGCTACACAAGAATTTTACTTTACAAGTGACAAATTAGCATCTGGAAATGGTGCATATTTTGAAACAAGTAACTGGTCAGGTGTTGGTAACTATGATATTAGAGTAAATATTTTAACAAAGAATAATAGTAATGAAGGAACATCAGTTGATGTACCATATACTATTACAGCAACATATGAAGTTTGTAATAAAGATGGTGTTCCATATGCAAATCCAGCGGACTATGTAACATTTTATTTAAGTAAAAATTCTGGAAGAGTTGAAGTTAGTGCAAATAATAAAGATTATTTTGATATAAGTGTTACAAAAACTGAAAGAGAGTTAAATGATGATGATTATATCAAAATTTACGTTACTGCTGAATCTCAATCACCATATATAGAAACTTTAAAAGGTGAGTTTAAAATTGGAATCATAAATTTAGGTATGAGTCATCAAATAGATGATAAACCGTATGATCCATATTGTTCAGTAACAGTAACTAACACAAGAGATTATTATGTTGTTGATACAGCATTTGGCGGTTATGCTAAAGATCAATCGATTTCTATTGATGAATATTTAGCATTATCTGATGCTGATAAAGCAAAATGTAGTTCAATGAATGTAACTATGGAAATTGATCCAAGAGAAGTTGTGCTTGATACAACTTCTGAGGTGTATCTTACAGCCTTAGAACAAAATTTAGTAAATTATACAACTATTGATGGTTTTTCTTACATTAATAAAATTCAATTACATGTTGATGCGGAAGAGTCAAGGGTTGTAAAGTTTTATAAGAAAGATATATCAAAAGATTATACATATCCAAATACAAATGGAGAAGGACCAGTTGTTACGGTGCTTGATTTAAATCCTAATAGATAAATTTTCAAGGAGATACGAATGAATAATATTATTGAAAAACATATTTTAAAAACGCAAAAACGTTTTAAAAAATATTGTAATTTAATATTAAAAAGTAAGTATGACAGAGTTATAGCAGAAGAGTTAATAGCAAGATATATTGATGCAAGATATTATAATTTTGAAGTTGATGAATCAATAAAAATATTTTATAGAAGAATATTTGATTCTATAAAGAAAAGAAGTCTTGAGTTAATTAAAGCTACTCCAGAAAAGAAAGAAATCATTGATTATACAACAGATTTATTCCAATATTTCTTTTATTTTGACTTTGTTAGAAATAATATGGAAGTTGATCATATTATAAATAAAATTGCTGATATGAGAGCAACAAGGCTTAATATAAAGTCTGCAGAAACTGCTGATTTTATACAAGGTTTTGCAAAACTCGTGGAAGAAGATACATTAGAAGTTCAAGAAAATTTGGATTTATATTATTCAGATGATTTTGAACTTGAAGTTAAAAAGATTAATTCAAAAAATAAAGAATTTTATAGAGTTAAACTTTTATATAACTTTGAACTTCCAAAAATTTTTAGTCAAGAAGCAATTGATGAAGTATATAACACAGATATAATTGCTGAAGATAAATTATTTGTTGAATATCCAATGGTGTTAAATATGACTTTAATTGATATTTTAAATGGGGTATTTGACAAATTTTATATAGTAGATTTTTCAGTTGATCTTTTAAGTAAAAAGAAAAAGTTAGAACAAATTCTTCAAATGCTTGATAATCAAACGGCTCAAGATAAAATTGTTTTTGAAGTTGGATTTGAAGAATTTAAAGAAAATAAAACAGAAATATTTAAATTAATCAAAAGAGGATTTGGATTTGCATTAAGAACAAATGAGAATATGCCAATATTTACAATTGATGAAATAAAAATTTTAGACATTTTTGATTGCATAATTGTGCATCCAGATGATGTTAATAAATCAAAATACAAAAAGAAAAAAATTATAGAAATCTAAAGAAAAAGGGGTAAAATATGGACACATACGTAAGATTCTTGTATGAATTTTTAGGTGAATTTTTTACAGGATTACAAACAATTTTAACTGGTTTTGTTGAAGGAATAAAACAATTATTTGATATACCTGGATATATTCATTTAATAAAAGAATATAAGAATGATTTTTCAGTACAAGAATGGGTTCTTGTTGCACTTGCAGTAGGTGCAGTCGCTGCAATTTTAATCTTATCTATTTTATTAATTCTATTATTAATAAGAAAATACATAAGATTCAGAAAAACAATTGTAGATCAAGAAAGTATGATGCAAGAAGTTGCTGATTTAAATAAAAGAGTTGCAACTATGACTAAAGAAAGAGAAGAAATTTTAGCGATGAAAGTTTCTCAACTTGGATTACAACCTGATGAATCTGCTGAACTTCCAACTGGTGGAAATGGTAATGATAAAGGTAAATCTAAAGATGAAAATGCATTAGAGGATGATGATGGAATCAGATTCCCAAGATTAACAATGATTGATAGAAAATTTGCTAAATACAAAGTTCAAAACTATAATAATGATTTTACATTAGAAGAACTATGTATTAACTTTAGAAATTTTGCTGCATCTAGACTTCATTTGTATTATACATTACCAATGATACGTATATTTATAGCAGGCCTTTCATCAACAAAACTTGTTATCCTACAAGGTATCTCTGGTACTGGTAAAACATCTTTAGCTTATGCTTGGGGAAAATTCTTAAAACATGACTCAACAGTTGTATCTGTACAACCGTCATGGAGAGATAGAACAGAGCTTTTTGGATATTTCAATGAGTTCACTAAAAAGTTTAATGAGACTCAATTATTAGAGTCATTATATACAGCTGGTTATACAGATGATATGTATACAATAATCTTGGACGAGATGAACTTGGCCCGTGTTGAGTATTACTTTGCGGAAATGTTATCTATCCTAGAGATGCCAAATAGAGATGAGTGGATTATCGAAGTTGTATCAAGTGGTTGGGAAAACGATCCTAAAAAATTAATAAATGGTAAAATTAAAATACCAGCTAACACATGGTATATCGGAACAATCAACAACGACGATTCTACATTCATGGTAACAGATAAGGTATACGATAGAGCGATGCCTATTGATATCAACGATAAAGGTCAAGTATTTGAAGCTGAAGATACTCCACCTATGGATATTAACTTCAGTTATGTTGATAGATTATTTATGCAAGCAAGAGAAGAACATGCTGTTTCTGAAGAAACATGGAAGAAAATTTATGAAATGGACGATTTTGTTATTCAACATTTCAGGGTTGCGTTTGGTAACCGTATCGTAAGTCACTTAGGAAAATTCGTTTCAGCATATGTAGCTTGCGGTGGTGATGAAGTAGAAGGTGTTGATTACTTTATTGCTAAAAAGATTTTAAGAAAATTTGAGCAATTAAATATTGCATATATTAAAGATGAAATTGACGGATTCGTAACATTCCTTGATAAGACATTTGGAAAAGGCAAAATGAAAGAATGTATTGAATACGTATTAAGACTAAAGAAATTAGGATAGTGTTTACATACTATTTTATAGGAGGGGTACAGTGGATTTATTAGATGTTTTTGAACTTTATGCTGACACAAGTGATAGTAAAATAAATAGTTTCAACAAAAAATTGAGTTCTAACATGGAAGTTAAAATAGAGTCAGAAAAACCAAAAACAGAACTTCATTGGATGACAATGATGGAAGATACTATGGTTTATCTTAATAACATTCTTAATGCCCCAACTAGACTTATTATAAATGAAGAAGAAGTTGTAAAAATTGAAAAAATTAAGAAAGTAACTGTTGAAAGTATTAAGCATTTATCAAGAAATGCTGGTTTTATTGAAGATATAGATGAAAAAGGTGATGTAAGACCAGGAAAATTATTAAATGTATTTAAAGAAGAAACATTTAATACTTATGAAAACAGATTTATATTTACATTAATTCAAAAGATGTATGCTATTGTAAAAAAAGAAAAATCTAAACTTATAAAAGAAACAAAAGTATCATCAAAAGAATATAAACAATTTGATTATAAGGGAAGTTCTTATAATGGTAAGAATAAAGTTGATATAGAAATTTTAATTTCAGCTTCTACAGAAGATTCAGGTAAAACTGATGAAATTAGAGATATGCTTGAAAGATTAAATGTTCTTGAAAAAAATATTGTTGCATTAACTTTAACAGCAACATATCAAGAACTTGAAAAAGCAAAAGTTCAATTAGTAACTCCACCATTAAAAAAGAACAACGTTATTTTAAAGAATGTTAACTTCCAATATGCTGCAAAATTGTGGGATTTCTTAATTAATGAAATGGATAAGAAAACAGAAGGTGGAATTGAGTCCAAAACAAAAACATATAAAGAAAGAGGAAGAGCTAAAAAATTAGTTGATCAAACTTTCTTACTTGATTACTTAATTTTACAAGCTGTTGAAAATCCAACAGTAACATCTAAACAAAAGAAAGAAATTATTGAAAAATTAATAGCTAATATGGTTGAAAGAACATTAGATGTTAATAACAATATTTCAGAAGAACAATTAAAGAATTTAGTAGCTAGACAATATCAAGTTATTAAAATTAAGAAACAAACGACAAATAAAGAAATTCAAGATGTATTTAAAAAATATATTAGTAAATACGTTATGAAAATAAACGAAAAGAAATAAATATTGCAGAGGAAATATAATGAAGAAAAAAAATCAATTTTTCGATAAAATAATTACATTAATAAAAGTTGTTTGTGTAATATTTTTAATAATATTAGTTGCAGTTCTTGCAATTCAAAGATTTTCAAATAATAGTAAATCTTTTGCTGGATATAGATTTTTTAATGTTGCAACAGGATCAATGATTCCAGTTTATAATATTGGAGATGTTGTTGTTGTTAAAGAAGTAGATACAAAAACATTAAAAATTGGTGATGATATTACTTATCTTGGAAAAGAAGATACATTTGCAGGAAAAGTAGTAACACACAGAATTATAAATATTGAAAAGACAAATATGGGAAATATTATTCACACACAAGGTGTTGCTAATGATGCTCCAGATCCAACTATTGGTGAAGATCAAGTTTATGGAAAAGTTATTGGTAAATCACTAGTATTAAGTCTTCTAGGTAAATTAACAGAAAATATGGGATTATTCTATGTAATAATATTTATTCCAATTACTATTATCATGTTTTTACAAATCAAAGATCATATAGATGAAAAAAATGCAGAAGATGACGAAGATGATGAAGAATATGAAGATGATGACGAAGAATACGAAGACGATGATGATGAATATGAGGATGATGACGAAGAATACGAAGATGATGATGAAGAATATGAAGATGACGATGAAGATGAAGAATAGCATATAATAAATTTTGTAAGAAAGGAGTAACTGATGAAGTCAAATAACTTAGAGTCACAACTAAAGAAAGAAATAGCTGAAGATCTTTTATATAAAGCTTTAAGTGAAGAAATTGAAAAAGAATTATTACTTGAATATGATGAAGAAGATATACAAGATGATGTTCAAGAATATGAAGAGTATGATGAACAATACGAAGACGAAGAAGATGATGATGACGAAGCAGAAAAAGCTGTTGTAAAAAATCAAAGAGTTAAGTCTAAGAATAAAAGAAAAAATAAAAAACGTATTAATTTTCTAAAAAAAGATGTTAAAGCTAAAACGGTAATTTTAGTAATTATGACTTTGTTAGTTAATACTTATGCATGGTTTATTTATGTTTCTACAGTATCTACATCAATTCAAATGCATATTAAAGGATGGAATTTTGAAATAACTAATATAGATGATGATGAGTTTATATTCCAAGTGGAAGAGGTTTATCCAGGTATGGATACAGTATCAAAAAGTATGACTGCAAAAAACCTTGGAGAAACAGATGCGAGATTGACATGTGAATTTCAAGAAATTAGAGTTTTTGATGAAGTTTTTAAAAATGGTGATCCTATAGCAGGTGGTAATGGTGCAACATATACTTCAGCAGATTTATTTAATCTTTTAAAGACATATCCATTTCAAACTAATATATATATCGGAAATACTCTTTATGATGGAGATTCAATAGATGTAAATTCTGGTACCCAATTAGATATAAAATTTGAAATTAGTTGGCAATATGAAGTTGGTACAACAGAAGAAGAAATTGAAGCACAAGATAAGATTGATACTGAGTGGGGAGAAAAAGCATACGACTTTATGAGTGATCCTGCTAATGCGGGTAATAAATATAACGTAGAGGTTAAATTGAAAGTTATAGCAGAACAAGTAGATGTATAAAATATAGACTTGACTAGGTAATACTAGTCAAGTTTTTTGTTTATATATAAAAAGAGCTAACAAATATTTGTTAGCTCTTTAAAATTATATTTAACTATCTAATTGAGTAACTGTAATTCCAATTGGAACCGTTCCAAAAGGATTATCAATTTTTGTAACTGCAACGTCTGCAGCGTTATCCATTATATTATCAGGTCCATCATACCATTCTACATATAGTAAAACTGTATTTATAACTTCTTCATCAATTGTAGCTGCGGGTTGTACAGTTCCTTTTACTGATGTTACGGTATCACTAATATATATTTTTTCACCACCATTTAATGAATAGGCGTATATTCTATAATCAGGTAAATTTGTTTTTAAAAGTTTTTTTCCAGCGATAGAAAGACTTTTCCAGAAATCCTCTACATCTATATCAATTGATTCATCATAACTTAAATGAAGTGAAACTTCACATTTATTATTAGAATGACGACTAATTGTCATTCCTGGATCATCTGGAACATAAGTCATTGGTGAAGCTTGTTGCCAATTCCATTCTTCTGGAACAAAAGATAATATATTACCATTTTGTTGTACATTTTGAACACCATAAATTTGGGTACTTTCTAATCGAAAACCATCTGGTAATTCAAGATCAACTGTTACAGGAGTATAAACATATCCCCACCATGGATCTCTATTTAAAGTATATTGATACCAAATTGGAGTGTCTAAATGTGAGTAATCGATTATTATTTTCATTTGATAGTAGAAAACTCCACCTTGTTCCCAATCATCTGTTAAAATTGTTTGATAAGAACTTTCGTAATCAACATCACCATCTACAATTTTTATGTCGTATTCATATGGAAGTTGAGTTCCAGTAGAATCAAGAACTAATTCAACTGTTCCTTGTCGTGTTGGAGCTATGGTGTTTGTAGCCATGTTTGGATTGTTATCAAAGTCTACTTTTAAACTTTTAGTAAAAACTGCATCATTTTCTATTCTATTATCATTAACTTTTATATTCCATCTTGAAATTCCAACGCCAGTTTGTTTGTCATATGTTGTAACATATTTCGAATATGTTGAGGTTATTATAGTTATAAACAAAATTAAAATTAGAATAACAAGTAGGAGACGAAGAATTTTTTTCATAATTATTATATATCTCCAAAAAAGTTTTATTAAATAGTATATATTACAAAAATATAATATTTTTGTAATATATATTATAAAAAAATTTGTATAAAATTTGAATTTAAAATAATACTAAGATTTCTTTACAATATCACTATTTTATACAATTTTATCATAGTAAAAAAATGAAGTCAATTAATCTTAAAAATGTAACAAATATGAAAAAAAAATGTAAGAATAATGTAATTGAGTGTGGCATACAGTTATGCTAAAATTATAATAAATTAGAGAATATGCAAAATTCAATATGTATGTCTATTCTATAATAGCTAAATCTGCGGGAGGGAGTTATTCAAATGACTAAATTTGAGTTTGAGACCACCTCTAAGAAAATTTACCGACGTGAGTTTAGGATTAAGCTTATAAGGTTGGCACTACTTATTTTGTTAATTTTTCTTATATTATTGTATTTTATATTACTTATAATTTACGATATAGGTAACTTTACTATTATTCTTGATAAGAATTTAAGAACAGATAAAGGTATTGTTATATATGATAATTTAACAGAAAAAGTTGTATCAAAACGTTTAGAAGCGCCTAAATTAGATGTAATGGATAACATCTCGATTGATTGGCTTCCAGCAAACATCGATAACGAGGGTGATGGTGGTCACAATGGAGAAAATTACATAGCTTATACCTTCTATATTGAAAATGAAGGTAAAGACACGATTAATTATTGGTATTCAGCATTAATTGATGACGTAATTTTAAACGTAGATGAAGCAATTAGGTTTATGGTATACTTAAACGGAGAAAGAACAGTATATGCTAAAAGAAATGGCTTTACTGAAGAACCTGAATTAGGTACCGTAGCATTTTTTTCAAGCGATACTGTAATGCAAGAATGTAGACAAGACTTCAAACCAGGAGATATTGATAAGTTTACAATTGTCATCTTTATAGAAGGTGATGATCCAGATTGTACTAATGCTCTACTAGGCGGAGAATTGAAAATGCATATGGATATTACAGAAGAACATATTGATTAGTTTAGGAGGAAAAATATGAAGAAGAAAACAAAAGGTTATAAGCAAAGACTTAATAACTTGTTAATAGTTTTATTACTATCAGCAATGTTATTAGTAATGTCAACTTATGCGTGGTTTACTGCTAACAAGACAGTTAATGTAGATAATATTGATGTTAAAGTTTCAACATCTAGCGGTCTTCAAATTTCTGCTGATGGTGTAGATTGGAAAACTGTTTTAACAAAAGCTGACATTGAAAATGCACTTGATAATGGTTATACATTAGCTAGAAACCAATTACCAAAAGAAATGGCTCCAGTATCAACTGATATGACAATAAGTACACTTGGAACATTAAATATGTATTTTGGTGATGTATATGCTGATTTAAATCCTGATTCAACAACATATGGTGAGTATGTACTTGAGTCTGAATTAGTTTCAACAGGAGTAGATGGTACTGGTAAAACAATATCTTTAGAGGAAGATGGAACTGAAGGAAAATATATAGCATTTGACGTGTTCCTAAAATCAGGAAGTGTTGCTAAAGATTTATATATGTCAGGTAATGTTATTGAGTTAAAAGAAAATGGAGTAGATGCTGATGGGAATACTCTATATGATGAAGTTACTAGACAAACTGACGAATCAGGAATTTCTTATGCAACACGTGTTGGTGTAATTAGAGGTGAAAATACTGATAGTTCTGCTTCACCAGCTACTATTAGAAATTTAAGAACAACTAATGGTTCTACAGTTTTATGGGAACCAAATTATGATTGTCATACAGCGAATGGTGTTGCTAATGCTATTGGTTTAGGATGGTTTACATCTACTGATGTTGCAGAAGGAGCAGAAAATCAGTATTTAAATTATGATGCTTTAAATCAAGCATTTACTGCACCAGCTGAGTTATCTTCACTTCGTACTGGTTTTGGAGCAGCTGATAAAGTTACAAGAATGACTCCAACAGGAATTTCAAAAAGAGGTGAAGTTGCCAATGTTGCATTCCCAAAAGATACAGCAGCAGGTAATGCCTTAGATAGTGGTATAACAAAATTAAGAATATATATGTGGGTTGAAGGACAAGATGTTGATGCTGAAAACTATGCAGCAGGAACATTTGTTGAATATAGTGTAAGCTTTAGCTTAGATCCATTCCTAGCAAATCCTTAATTTTTTGGTTTGAAGTTATTAGGTTAAATTATATAAATTTTATTAGAGGAAAACGAGAGTTTTCCTCTTTTTTTCATTTGTATTACAAAACTAAAAAATGCTTTAAAAATCAAGGCGTTTATGATAGAATTACAGTGTATAATTTCGAAAATGGGAGTATTGTATGAAAAGGGTAAAAAGTAAGAGAATTCAAGCAAAACAAAGACGCAACGTAATTGTAGTTATAGCAATTATTTTGTGTTTATTTGCGATATTTGGATTTGGTTTATGGACAAGATCTGAAGTATTAAAAACAACAGCGGTTAAATTTGTTGAATATGGATTAGGAACAGAAATTATTGCAGATTTAGATGTTCATAAAGAAGAAATTGATGGAAATACAAAATATTATGTTATTTTACCAGAAAAAGTTAATAGTTACATTGTTGATTCATATTTTATTGGTGATGAATATTATGTTGAAGATGATGAACAAGAAAATATTGAGAATTCAAATACAAATACTCTAAATAATGATACAAATGTTGCAGAAAATACAGTTGATGAAAAAGAAAATACAAACTCATTAGTAGAAAATATAGTTGTTGAAAAAGAAGGAACAAATACAACAGTAGAGGATACAGTTGTTGAAAAAGAAGAAACAAATACTGTAGTAGAGAATACAGTTACTGAAAAAGATAATACAAATACAATAGTAGAAAATACAGTTGTTGAAAAAGAAAATACAAATACAGTGGTTGAAAATACAGTTACTGAAAAGCACAATACAAATATATTAGTTGAAAATAGTGTTGAAGAAAATAATACTGAAAACATTGTTGAAGTTAATAATGACGAAAATAAAGATGAAAATGAATTACCTGAAAAGAAATATTATGCAGGTGAAATTGTATATTTAACTGAAGAACAAGTTGTTGAAGATAAATTAGAGTTTAATGTTAATTTAAAAACAGTAGAAATTAGTGGTGTTAGATTATATGAACAAGAAATTTTAAATGAAACATCTAATTCTGAAATTGTTGTAACTGGATATATTCCATTTGATTATTATTTAAATGTTCAAGATGTTGAAAAAACAGAAATAGAAGAATTAATAGCAGATATGGAAGAATTTAAAGATTCTAAAGTTCTTGCTGCATATGATATTAAAATTGTTAAGGACGAGAATGAATATCAACCTTCAGAATATAATCAATATGTAAATGTTGCTATAACATCTAAAGAAAATTTAGAGAATAATTTAATTATAGATAAAGAAATTGAAATTGTTCACGTAGATGAAACTGAAGAAGAGATTATATTTGAAAAATTAATTGTATCAAATAAAACAATAGATACTGTTGAATGTGAGACAAATGCTTTCTCTAGATATGCTGTTCTAGAAACGAATAGTTTTCAAGATGATCAAATAATAGTTAATAATTATGATAATGATTATAATTATTATATGGGATTAAATTATACAGAGAATTTTGTTGGTAGAGAAGAAAGTGAATTATATACAAAGGAAAATCTTGCTAAGGTTACATTAAATTATTATAGCTATGATAGAAATATTTCTTATAAAAGCTTGAATGCTACATCTTATTATTGGGGGTGGAGAGAGACAAGGACTTCTAATGGGAATGTAATACTTAATTCTAATGCAATAGTAGAGTTCCCTGACAATACACCGATAGCATTTGATAAAGAGGTTGAATTAAGATTTGTTATACCACCAAATTATAGTGGTAGATTCAATTTAGAACGAACTAAAGCGGAGAATCCTGGTTTTGATGTTACTGTTGAAAATGGTGAAATTGTTTTAAAAACAACTGATTGGAATCTATGGACTCAAATGAATATTACAGATTTTTATTTGAATTTTGATATGGTATTTAATGGAACTGGTGCTGTTAATACAGGTAATATTCCTAGTGCTAATGAACTAAATATGAAAGTAAATGCTCAATCAGGAGCGCCTAAAGGATATATTTCTGCTGATGATGATGAAAGACAAACATTAATAACATATACTCATGCAGCTCCTATTCAAGAGGATGGATCAGTATCAGTTGAATTGATTGATAATCCTTTTATGGATAGACCAAATGGCAAAGGATTTGATGGTTGGTTATTAACTGATTATAATCAAAGAAGTTTTGCAACAAATGGACAAAGTTTTACTCAAACATTAACAATTAGTGGTGGATTTACAACAAATGCTAGTGGCGTAAAAGAAGTTACTGTTGATTTACATCCATATTGGGCTGATGCAAATATTATTGTATATGATAGTACAAAGGCTGATTATACAACAGGTACATTTTATGAACCAGTAAATACATGGGATGAAATAAATTCTTTATTAAATAGAAATAGAAAAAATGCAGTATCAGCTTCAAGTAGGGAATTAAATATTATTGTTTTAGTTGGTGGAGAACTTTCAAATATTAATACAGGTAATGATGTTCCATATACAATTACAAGTATATATCAAGGAAGAGATTATCGTTCAAGTGGTAGGTTTACTGTAAGTAGATATAATAATAGGGAAGATCCTAGACCTTTAAATAAAGATATTCAACTTGCCTTTTTAAATATATCTGGAGCAAGCGATTATAATGAAGGAACTGGTGGAACTGGTACCATTGGAGCAACAAGTATTGTAGCAAATGCAAATAATTTTAGAATAGGTAGAGGTATGATGCCGGAGAATCCTGGTAATTCTGGCTCAACATTTTCACAAGTTCAAGGAGGCGGAGGAGCAAAAGCTCATTATAGACTGGTTGTTGAAAGTGGTAGATATTGTAATATTCAGCTTGGACGTGCTGATGGTACCGCTCAAACATGTAATGCTATTTTAATTGCTGGAAATGATATTGATAGAGTTAAAAGTCAAACCGCAGAATTTGGAACTTTACAGGTATTTTGTAAGATTTCATCGCATACTGGTGGTGGATCGTATGCTGCTGCTGATGCGTCTAAAGCATTATTTGATATGAGAATTAAGTCTGGTTTAATAGGTGTTGATGGATATAAAAATAGAGTTGAAGCTAACTCAACTGATGCTGCGTACTGTGGAATTTATTTGGGAGGACATGGTTCAGCAAGTGGAGATAAGAATACAAGAGTATTAACAATTGATGGTGGAAATATTGCCAATGTAATAGGTGGATTAGGAACACCAAATCAAAATCCTCCTCGTACGTACATTTATGTTAAAGGTGGTACAATATTAAACATCGTAGGAGGAGCTGGACGTTCACCTACATATGGAGATAGATGTATTCAAGTAACAGATGGAGAAGTACAATATTCGGTTAATGGAGGATCAAACGGAGTATATTCTACATATAATGATACAGGTCCTTTACATGGTGGTTCACTTATATATATAGGTGGTAATGCATTAATAGGATCTGCAACTTCAGGTGATACTGATCCTGCATCAAAGACAATATATGGTTCAGAATCTGGATGTGTTATGGGTGCTGGAAATGGAAATGACGATGTTGAAGAAGCTGGTAGTGTTTATTCAGCCCGTGTTATTATTGATGGAAATGCAGTAATTAGAAATTCAGTATATGGTGGTGGTAACTTTGGACCTGTTACTGGTAATATACGAGATTGGATGGGAGAGGTTGAAACTTTTCCACTATCCTCATTTACAACTAAAACTATAAATACTACAGATAGATTTATGATTGCATCTGGTACAACTTCAGGGGATTATATTAAAGGAACAGATTCGGGATATACATCTTCTAGATTTTCTATAGATGATCTTTTAAACAATCCAGAAGATTGGATGTTTGAATCTGCAGGAAATAATACTTATTATATAAAAAGTGTATCAACAGGAAAATATCTTTCAATTAATCATGAATATGTAAGAGATACTGTTCGAACTGGTGGAAACTGGATGAATCCGGTATATGAAACTGTTGTAACTGGTATCAACATTTCATTTGTTACATCAAATACACAAACGGTTGCTTTTACGGTGGCTAGAAGTGGTAATGGATATCAAATATCTTGGAGTCATTATTATCAATATTATAGAGCAGGTAATTGGGGGGGAAATTATACTCAAACATCTACTACTGTATATAGATATATTAACGCTTCTTCAAATACTCTTTCAGATAGTGCGAGAACGATATATTTATTAGATCATGAAGATGTTCCACCTCCACCTGGTTATAATCCAGAAAATAATTTTATAGGTGCTGCAGAAATCTATATATTAGGTGGTACAGTAAATAAAAATGTATATGGTGGATCTAACAAAAAATATATTGGTGGAGACGTAAAAATAGAGCAAGATGGTGGAACAGTTTTAGGAACAATATATGGTGGTTCGAATGAAGAGGATGATATTAATGGAGATGTATTAATTCGTATTAGAGGTGGTAATATTGGTACAGCTGATACTGCTGATGGCGATAGAATTTTTGGTGGTGGATGTGGAGCAGGTACTGGAATTAATGGTAATGTTAATATACGAATTAATGAATTGAAAAATAATACCAACATATATGGAAATGTATATGGCGGAAGTGAATCAGGATCTGTATCTGGTAGTTCTGATATTCAAGTAAGAGATATTCACCAATATAAAACTACAATGAGTGGTAATATATTTGGAGGAGGAAAAGGAACTGAAGCATCCGCTACAACTAACGGTTCAGTACATGTATTAGTAGATACAGGCGGATATCCAAATGTTACTGTTTATGGTGGATGTAATTTACAAGGAACTATAGGTGGAGATATTTTAGTTGAAATAGGAAAAGAAAACTTTACAGCTATTAAAAATGTTTATGGAGGAGGAAACGCTGCCACAGTTACAAATACAACCGATTCTGTACATGTATATGTATATGAAAACTCATTAGTATATCAAAACGTATATAATGGAGGAAATAGTGCAGGTATAAATGGTACTGTAGAAGCTCTTCCAAGAAGTGTTAATATAGATGGTGCTATTGTAAATGGAAATGTATATGGTGGTTCTAATTCATCAGGAACATTACAAGGAACACTTGTAAATTGTTATAATGGTGCTAATATATTAGGAAATGTATATGGTTCTGGTTATGGTACTGCTGCTAATGTAACAGGAAATACAACAGTTAATATAAATAGTAATAAGGCAAATGGCACAGCATCAACGAGAATGACTATAATAGAAGGCAATGTATTCGGCGGAGGCGATTCTGCAGCTGTTAGTGGAAATACAGATGTTAATATTGAAGGTGCTAAAGTTTTAAATAATGTATATGGTGGTGGAAATCAAGCTGCTGTAAATGGATATAGTGATATATTAATTGATAATTCAGAAATACAAAAAGCAGTATATGGTGGTGGAAATCAAGGTAATATTGGTTCAAATAGTACAACACATGCTACTGCTACAATAAATATTAATAATAATTCAACGGTTAATACGGTATATGGTGGTGGTTCTGCTGCTAACTTAAATGGATATATTGATGCAAATATAAATCAATCTACTATAGGAACTGTATATGGTGGTGGTGAAGGTAGCACAGCCAACGTATCAAGTTATATTGAATTAGATGTTGATAATAGTACAATAACAAATAATATATATGGTGGTGGAAACGCTGGACCAGTTGCAGGAGAAATAACA
>JAZSBZ010000087.1:0-20492 GCA_045602645.1 Candidatus Scatovivens sp.
CTTCAACACCTAAGTATTTATGAAGGATACCACCGACTTCAATTGAATCACTATCTTTATTTGGAAGTGTAAGTTTTCCATCTGAGAACGCTCCTGCACCAGAAAAACCACTAGTAATACTACAATATGGTTTGCATTTTACACATTTTCCTGCTTTTTCTACTGGGCAATATCTTTTTTCTACTGGTTTTCCTTGTTCTATAATTAGAATTTTTTTATCTTTTGTAAGTCCTAGTTCAATAAGTTCGTATGCTGTAAAAACACCGCTAGGGCCAGCTCCGACGATAATTAAATCATATTTTTTATTCAATTTTAATCACCTCACGATGTCTATTATACAACGGAAAAAAAGTAAATAAAAGAATTGTATTTTGCTTTTAAATGGTATATAATAGGTTGTATAATAAAAAAACGCATGAAATTTTCATGCGTTTTTTGTTTTTTATTATTCGATTAATTATCTGCTGGTTCTTGACCGCCTTTTTTCTTTGTTAAAGTTTTTTGATAACCTTCGTACCATTGTTGATAATTAGGATCTTTAGGTGATAATGTTGGTATTAGATTTCCCATCATAGAAGATGATGGTCCTTTGGCATCAAATTGAACAAAATATTCACTAACAAGACCTAGGTGAACTAATTTCATAATATCGACAGGATTTGTTGTCCAATTTTCTCCATTATACTTTTTGAATAAATCGTTTAGTGTGAAAAGTAAATCTTCTTGATGATGGGAAGTATATAATTGGCCAAATAGAAATGCAATGGTATCACGATTGGCGTTTAATCTATCCATATCAAAAACAACTGGATCAGAGTTATTTGGAAACCCCATTTCTTTTCGTTTAAAAAATACTGAAAAAGCATTTTTTGTATCTGATGTGCATAAACTTTTTTTAAACATTCCGTTAATAGTAACAGGATTTAAATCTAAAGGTCTAAAGTTATTATTCATCATATATTCTCCTTTAAAAAACAATTAACATAATTATATCAAAAAAAATTAGTAAATGCAACAAAAAAGTAATATAAATGTCATTTTATGGTAATTGTAATTGCATTAACTTATCAATAAAATAAAATTGATATATTGTATTGATTGGAGAACAAAAGATGGCTTCAGAAAATTTAGTTAATAATTTATGGGAAATTGTTCAAAGTAACAATAATGAGGAAATTTCATATAATGATTTTGAAAATGATCTAAATAGAGCTATTAAATTACCAAGAGATGATTTTGATAGAGCTATTTTATTGATGATAAATCAAGCTGAGATAAATCCAAATTTAATTGGAGAATATAGAAGTGGTACTTTCATGATTTCATCTAAATTTGTTAATACTGTTGAGAATACAATTAGATATGAAAATCAATTTATTCCTGGAAAAGAAGAATTTAATCAAAGAATGATGATAAATGGAGTTGTTCAAAATGCAAATGTGGATGCTATAATTTTAATAACTCCGGATCTTTTAGATAAAATGATAGATAATTTTAACGATTTACCGCCAAGTGATAGAAAGAAAGTTTTAGATGAAACTGCAGTCGATGATTATGATAGACGTAGAAAGATTGGAAAGAAAACAGGAGAAAGAGCTAAAAAACTTGCAGAAACTGAAAAAGATCCTGAAGCTAAAGAAATTTTAGAAGCAGTAGAAGAAGCTTCAAAAGCGGCAGATGCTGCATATGATATACTTCAACATGGATCGGATCAACAAATAAAGGAATATGTTTTAGCTAATATTGGAGATTTTGACGTTACAATAGATTCAAAACTTCCGGACACAGATAAAGGAACTGGTAATGATGAGCCTAGTAAAAAAGATAGAAAAATTAAAAATATACGTTTAGCGGTAGGTTATATTGATAAAAAAGGAAAAAGGGCAGAAGGAACTGTTGAATTTCGTTTTGATTTTGCAAACAATCAAATTAATGCATATGGATTAAATATATCTAATGATGGTTTGCCAATGAAATTAAATGAACTTTTAACAACACATACAACAGGTGATCCTAAAATGTACAAAATGTTAGGATCTGAAATACAAGCGGCTCTTCAAGAAATATCAACTGATATTTTAGACATAAATGAAATGTGTCGTAGAATTATAGCAGCTCAAACAAATGGTGATTTAGATGAAATAAAACAATTGATAGAAGGATATCCTCAAATCTTAGAATATTTATCTGAAAATGGAAATAGGTTTGGGGGAATACAGTCTAGAACTGAACACGAATCGAGAGATTTTTATAGAGATGTTGCTCAAAAGGTTGTTGCTGGTAAAATAGTTGTTGACATAGAAGCGAGAAAAGCAGCTGGTAGAGAATTTATAAAAATGAATAGTTCATTTACTAGAAGTGGTTTTGAACAGGGAATTTCAGGTGGAGAAAAAGTAGTTTCTACATTAGGAGCTCAGGAGATGGGTATTTCTGAAGAACCTTCTAAAAAAATATCAAGTGAAAATCATTTAAAACTTCCTCAAGAGGTATGGGAAAGTATAAAGAAATTTTCACAAGACATTAAAAAGGAATATTCATTTGAAGAAATTCAAGAAGTGTTTCAATATTATAATTCAAGTATTCAAGAGGCAAGAACTCAACTGGATACTGGAGATTTATTGGATGAGAACGACTTGAGTGATTTTTTGAATGGAAAAGTTGAAGAAAAAGGTGATTTGTCGACGAGAGAAAAGGCTTTGTATGAAAAGTTTTTTTCAGAAAGTTTTGATGGAAAACTTTTTGAAATTTTATATACACAAGGAGATGATTTTTTAGAGGCTTTTAAAGGTGAAATTGAGAGAGTACCTGATCAAAAAATTAGTTATATGATGAAAAATCATGGAGTAATATTAAATGTTGATAAAGAATTTTATAAAGATTATATAGGACAATCAAATACAGATTATTATAAAATGACAGAAAATAAAATCAAGAATTCTCCTGATAAAGAATTTCGAGGAAAACAAATATCTACTTCAAGAGATGGTAAACTAGCTAAATTGATACAGCAAAGTAGAATAAAAGCTGCTCAAACAAGAATGGCCCCTAAAGTTGCAGAGCCTTCAGAACAAGATGATATTAGACCAAATACAATTGTCGGAAAAATAGGAAAAGAAGAGAATAGAGATAATAAGAATGGTAAAATTATAGAACAAAAAACTGAACAATTAGAAGAAAATGATACTACAGTAGATTTAAGAGAAGAAAGCGATTCACCAAAAGCAACATTTTTTTCTCCTCAAAAAGCAACTAAATCGAAGTTGTTTAAAGGGTTAAGGTTTGGTATAGTTAAAAAAGCACAAGAAGCAATAAAACAATTATTTACTAGAGATAGAGAAGAGACAGAACAAGGGTTAGGAGAAAATGAATAATAGATATAAAAACACTTCAAATTTTTGAAGTGTTTTTTGTTATGAGAAATATGTCATTTATGTTAAATTTTCTTCTAAATACTTGCAGTTTGATAGGATTAAATATAAAATGACATATATAGTATAAAGGGGAGGTAGGTTTTATGAGTGAAAATGAAATAAAAGATAACGATGAAAAGCTTGAAAACGCAATCTCTGACAATGATTATACTATGGAAGTTAAACAAAGTTTCTTTGCAAAATTGTTTAATAGAAAAAATCAACAAGCTCTTCCAGACCCAAACAGAAAAGTAAAAACAACAGGAATGAGCATAGACTTTATGTGGAAAATGAGAACATTAAGAGCTGATGCAATGGATTGGATAGCTGATAGAATGGATGCTATTAAGAACATGTTTTCTGGAAACAAAGAAGTAGAAGATGAATATAAAAATGGATTTAAAAAGCAAGTTATTGGACAAGAGGAAGAAATTAATCTTGAAGATTTAGCAAAAGAAGGTCCAGTAAATCAAATTATAATGCCACAAGTTAAACAACAAGTTCCAAGTGTAGCAAATAAAGGTACAATGATAGATAATTCAAAAACAGCAGAAGATGTTAGACGTGAAGCTGCTGAGGCTGGTGTTGAAGTTGAAGACATTGCACTTGATGACACATTTGAAAAAACAGAAGAAGCTAAAGTTGAAGATAAGAAAACTGAAGCTCCAGCAAAAGTTGGTATTGAAGTTGGAGATATAGAACTTGGACACGAAGATCCAAATTTAAATAAAGAAGATAATAGTGAAGAAAGATAATACATATGATAAATATCTAGAAAGGATAGCTAGTTATGTCAGTAGTAATCAAACCGGATCAAGCTTATGCATATGCTGAAATACTTGAGATATTGGACTACATGGAAGAAGAATATGTTAGCAAAGTTCCGAATAAACTTATAAATGTAATTAAAGAAAACGCTTCAGATACATACGAAAGACATTTAGATGCAAATGTTCCTCTTGAAGAACAAGAGATTTCAGAAAAAACAACTGCACTTCTTGCAATGCTTATGCTTAACTATTGGTGTGAATCACCTGAGCAAAAGCAAGAATTAGCAGATATCTTTAATGAAAATGAAAGAAAGTATCAAGAAGAGTTAAAAGAAAAATATAATCCTGATAATATCTTTAATAATGATGCAAAAGTTACAGCAGTGCCAGCAATTGAGCCAAAAGAAGTTAAAGAAGAAGTTAAAGAAAATGTTGCAGCTGCAAGCGTGGAAGAACCTAAAGTATCCACAATTAAGGTGGAAAATGTGGAAATCGGTGATCCAAATAACTTACCAATGGATTATAGTTCATATCCATGGTATAAAAAGATTGCTACTAAGATTAGAAACTTTATTTATAAATTATTTAAAAAAGCAAATACTCCTACATAAGCAGGAGTATTTTTTATTGATTTTATAAGCTATTTAAGGTATAATTAAATTAGATCTTCATTTGTTTTATACAAATGAATCCTTTTAGACTTAAGACCCTTTGTCGATGTGTGGGTTTTAAGTCTTTTATTTTGGCAAAAAAAAAGACCCTTGGGCCAAAAAAATAAAGAGAATAAGGACATCAAAAATCATTTCGAATTTTGATGTGCTCAAGATTAAAAAAGTCTTCAACAATCTTGAGTAGAACTCAGATTTGTGTGAAGACTATAACATTCAAGGTTATGTATTAACCAACTAATTCTTCGAGCATGACATATAGCTCTAAAATTTTGTGGTCATATCTATTGATATGCAATAAATAATTAAATAATTCTTTGTCGATGTCTATTAAAAATTTCTTGATGAGTTTTCTTTGACGCGAATCGTCTGCAATCTTGTATTGATTAATAAGAGACACTACAGCCTCTTTAATTAATAGATAATCAATTTCCTTTTCTTGTTTAGGTCTATCTGTATCACCTATGGTATCGATGTGTTTTTTTATTATTATGTGTATTAAATTTAAATCTTCATTTGTTTTTCTCATAACAATCACTCCTTTTAATATAAAAAATAAATATATATATATCAGGAGCACATCAAAACCTAATCTGAATTCTAAGATCCTTATTCAATTTTCAAATGCTTAGCTAGAGCTAAACATAAATAAATTATACCATAAAAAGCCGAAAAGGTCAATTTTTAAGGGCGTAGAGGACTTTTATTTGACTTTTTTAAAATATTTGATATAATAATTATGAAGTGATTTATATCCTTCGAAAAATAAAATTTTGAATTAGGAAAGTCTACAATTTCGGTTGTAGATTTTCTTTTTTTATAAACAAAAAAGCTATTAATTATAGATTTCTCTATAGTTAATAGCTGTATAATAGCGACGTTGGATATTTGAATAAGGACATTGATTTCAGTTGAAAATTCAATGCTCCCTTCAGTAGAAAGTCTTCCACGGAACCTGAATGTTGGTTATGGAAGGCTTAAATAAATATTCTAGTCGATGTTATAAATTGTTGATACTAAAAGTTTGTATAAATCTAAAATATTTTTGTCCCAGTAGTTGACATGGGCTAAGTAATCGAAAAGTTCGTCTTGAACTTTCATTAAAATGTTTAATGCGCTTTTTCTTTGTTGTTTGTCTTGTAATCCGTTGTAGTATTTTACCATCGTGTATATTTCATCTTGGATCATCGAATAACTTAATTCCTTATCAAGTGGTGATGTGTCCTTTCCACTAATTTCTTCTAAATGTTCTTTGATTAGCAATTGTATTGCTTTTAATTTGTCATTTGCTTTCATAAATGATCACTCCTTCTTAAATAAAATTTTGAATTATATATAAAATTTATTCTCGAAGGGAACATTGAAGAAATCCAACATCATTTCCTTATTCAATTTTTAAAATGTTTGGACAAGCCAAACACAAATCTATTATAGCACAAAAGTTAACATAAGTCAAAAATATTTTATAAAATATCCTTATTTATCAATGAAAAATGGTATAAAAATTAATAATTAGAGCAAAAAGTGATTATTTCACATAAAACATTTGAAAAAAGTATTGAAATAGGTTATAATAGAATGGTTAAAAATATTAGGAGGTTTTTATAATGCTTTTATCAAATGGCGTAACTTTAAGATTTGGAAAAAGAGTACTTTTCGAAGATGTTACTATAAAATTTACAAAAGGAAATTGTTATGGTTTAATTGGTGCTAATGGTGCCGGAAAATCAACTTTTTTAAAAATCTTATCAGGAGAGATTGAACCTAATAAAGGTGAAGTTATTTTAGACAAAGGTGAAAGACTATCTGTATTAAAACAAGATCACTATGCTTTTGAAGGATATACAGTAATAGATACTGTTATGATGGGTAATAGTGAACTTTATAGAATAATGAAAGAAAAAGATGCAATATATGCTAAACCAGATTTCTCTGAAGAAGATGGAATGAAAGCAGCAAAACTTGAAGAAAGATTTGCTGAACTTGATGGTTGGAATGCAGAATCAGATGCAGCTAAAATGTTAAATGACTTAGGAATAGATGTAGATGTTCACTATAAATACATGAGTGAAATCGAAGCTAAAGATAAAGTTAAAGTACTTTTAGCACAAGCATTATTTGGAAAACCAGATGTATTATTATTAGACGAGCCTACAAACGACTTAGATATTAAAACAATCAATTGGCTAGAAGATTTCTTAATGGATTTCGAAAATACTGTTATTGTTGTATCTCACGATAGATATTTCTTAAATAAAGTATGTACTCATATTGCTGACGTTGACTTTGGAAAAATTAAAGTATATCCAGGAAATTATGAGTTCTGGTATGAATCAAATCAGCTTGCATTAAAACAAATGAGAGATGCTAATAAAAAGAAAGAAGAAAGAATTAAAGAATTACAAGAATTTATTGCTAGATTTAGTGCTAACGCTTCTAAATCAAAACAAGCTACTTCTAGAAAGAAATCATTAGAGAAAATCGAACTTGAAGAAATTAAACCTTCAAATAGAAAATATCCATATGTTGATTTCAAACCAGATAGAGAACAAGGAAAAGAAGTATTAGAAGTTAAAAACATTTCTAAATCAATTAATGGTGAAAAAATACTTGATAATGTTACATTTACAGTAAAAAGGGAAGATAAAATTGCTCTTTTATCTGATAATGAAATTGCAAAAACATTATTATTCCAAATTATAGCTGGTGAAGTTGAACCAGATTCTGGAGAATTAGTATGGGGAACAACAATTACTAAAGATTATTTCCCAAAAGATAATAACTATTTGTTCGAATCTGATTTAACAATTACAGATTGGCTTCGTCAATATTCAAAAGATCCTGACGAAACATATGTAAGAAGTTTCTTAGGTAGAATGTTATTCTCTGGAGAAGAAGCTCTTAAAAAAGTAAATGTATTATCTGGAGGAGAGAAAGTAAGATGTGTTCTTTCAAAAGTAATGCTTTCAGGAGCTAACTTCTTAATATTTGATGAACCAACAAACCATTTAGATATGGAATCAATTACAGCACTTAATGATGGTATGACAAAATATAAAGGTATTATGATGTTTACATCACATGACCACCAATTAACACAAACTGTTGCAAACAAAATAATTGATATTTCTGATAATAAAGTAGTTGTAAGAGAGTGTACTTATGATGAATATTTAGAAGAACAAGAAAATAAATAGATTTAAAAGACTCTCTTGATTGAGAGTTTTTTTATGCTTATAATGTAATTAACTAAATAAAAGGAGAGATAAAATATGGAAGTTTATAATGGATATTTTATTGAAGAATATCAAGTTGCAGAAGCTGTGTCATTTGGAACTATGGATACTAATGAAGTAACGCGAATTGCATCTGATTCAACAGGAGCATCTTCTTCATTAAATAGAATAGTTGGCAATGCTATGGAGATAACAAGATTTGTTATGTTAATTTTAATCTTTGTATTTATTTATAAAGCAATAAAAATGTTTAAAGATAAAAAGCCAGGAAAAGGAACATGGTATATGGTATTAACAGCTTGTTGTGTATTTGTGGATTTTTCTATAAGTATTGTAAAAAGTTTTAAACCAGTTATTTATTTATACCCAGAAGAAGAGACTGAAGTCGAAGTAAAACTTAAAAATAAAGAAAAGTTAACATGTACATATCCTAAATATAAAGATGGGTGGAAAGTTTTAGCTGAGCCAGATGGAACATTAATTGATTTAGAAAATGGTAGAGAGTATTATTCTTTATATTGGGAAGGTAAAAATGAAGTTAAGCATAACCTAAAAGAAGGATTTATTGTTGAAGGAAAAGATGTAGAAAAATTCTTAGAAGAGAAATTAGATATATTAGGATTAACAGAAAGAGAAGCACAAGAATTTATAATATATTGGCTTGCTAAACTTGAAGAAAATAAATATAACTTTGTAAGATTTGAAACAAAAGAAGAAATTGAAGAAGATATGCCTTTAGAGATATCTCCTAAACCAGATTCTGTAATAAGAGTTATGATGGCATACAGAAAGATTGTAGGACCATTTGAAGTTACAGAACAAAAATTAGAGACTCCAGAAAGAAAAGGATTTACAGTAGTTGAATGGGGAGGAACTATAATATAGTAAAAGGAGAGAAAAAATGGAAATTTTAGGATTAGAATTTGATGGTTTATTAGAATTAATCGTTTTTATTATAGAAAAAGGTATTGCTGTAGCTTTAGTAATTGCTTTTTTTAGTATTCTTCAAAATGCAATTAAAGCTAATAATGAAGGAAAAAGTATAGGTCTACATGTATTTTGTATGATTTTGTGTATTGTATGTGCGTTATTATGTTTTATAACAGAACCAACACATTCATGTAGGACAGTAACTGCAGATTAATAAAGAAATAAATAAGTTTAAAATTAAGTGATAATATTAGATAAATCTAATATTATCACTTTTTCTTTATTCTTTTTTTACTATATGATAAAATCGTATTAGAAATATAAAGAAAGGTATATTGGTATAAGGATATGTCAATAGAATTTGCAGATTTTTTAAGCCAATTACTTACTAATCCAAGTCTTTGTATTATAAGTTTGCTTATTTCAGGAGTTATTCTTGTAAATGGGTGGACTGATGCACCAAATGCTATAGCAACATGTGTATCAACAAGGTGTCTATCACCAAAAAAATCTATCGTTATGGCAGCGATATTTAACTTTTTAGGTGTTTTTACAATGACACTTATAAATTCTACTGTAGCGCAAACAATTTACAATATTGTTGATTTTGGTAATGATTCTGTGGCTGCTTTAACAGCACTTTCTGCAGCACTTGTTGCGATAGTTTCATGGGCAGTTCTTGCATGGCTTTTTGGTATTCCAACTAGCGAGTCTCATGCATTAATTGCTGGACTATCTGGAGCGGCAATAGCTATTCAAGGAGGTATTGCAGGAATAAATGGTGCAGAATGGGTTAAAGTTTTATATGGTATGGTAATATCAACAATTCTTGGATTTGGTATGGGATATTCTATTACAAAAATAATAGAATTAATTTGTAAGAAAATCGACAGAAGAAAAACAATCAAATTTTTTAAAGCAACTCAAGTTGTCGGAGGAGCATCAATGGCATTTATGCACGGAGCTCAAGACGGACAAAAATTCATGGGTGTATTTTTACTAGGAGTATCACTTGCAAATGGAGTAGGAAATGCTACAACTTTTGCAATACCACTTTGGTTAATGCTTTTATGTTCGTTCTTAATGACACTTGGTACATCAATTGGAGGGTACAAAATTATTAAAACTGTAGGAATGAAGATGGCAAAACTTGAACCTTATCAAGGAGCTGCAGCAGATTTATCAAGTGCAGCATGCTTAATGATTTCTTCAGTTGCTGGTGTTCCTGTTAGTACAACACATACAAAAACAACAGCAATTATGGGTGTAGGAGCCTCAAAAAGACTTTCG
The DNA here is from genome assembly GCA_045602645.1 of Candidatus Scatovivens sp. Lineage (GTDB taxonomy): Bacteria > Bacillota > Clostridia > TANB77 > CAG-508 > Scatovivens. The sequence goes on from JAZSBZ010000087.1 coordinate 10,305, forward strand.
AATGTAAATTGGGGAGTAGTTAAAGAAATGGTTTTAGCATGGATCTTAACATTTCCAGGTTGTGGACTTTTAGGTTATATTGCTACACAAATTTTTATGAAAATATTTTAATTAATGTGATTAATTAGAAAGGATTTTGAAATGAGAAATAAAAAAGAAGAATATAATTATTTTGACGAGTTCATTAAAGGATCAGATATGATTGTTGAGTCATCAAAATTATTAAAAGAAGCTTTAGTTAATTATGATTTAAAAAATGTAGAGAAAAGTATTGAAAAGGTTCATAAATTAGAAAATGATGCCGATAAAGTAATACATGATATGAGAAATTATTTAATAAAAGATTTCTTACCACCAATTGATAGAGAAGACATTGTTATTCTTGGTCATAGATTAGACGATATAGAAGATTACGTAGATGAGATATTAATTAATTTTAATATTTTAAATATAGAAAAAATAAGAGAAGATTCTTTAGAATTTGTAGATTTATTAATTGAAACATCAGAAGCGTTAAAAGAAGCTTTAGTAAACTTTAAAAACTTTAAGAAAGTAGATCCTATTAAAGAGAAAGTAATTGCAATTAATCTTCTTGAAGATAAAGGTGACAGATTATATGAAAGAGTAATGAAGAAACTATATTCAGAAGAAAAAGATGCTATTGAAATTATTAAATGGACAACAATATATGACTGTTTTGAAAATGCAATAGATGCATGTGAAAAAATAGCGGATGAGATGGCAGACGTTATTATGAAAAATTCATAATAGTATTTGTAAAACCTTAAAAAGTGTCGACTGAAAACTTTAAAAAGTGTCGACTAAAAACCTTAAAAAGTGTCGACCGGATTCTTAAAAAGTGTCGAATGAAAACTATCAAACTGTTGAAAATGCTAGAAAAATTGCTTTTAAGAATGCAGTGAAAACAAAGGTATAAAAAAGCACATTTAGGTATCAAAATTAAAGATAATTAATGGGAGGTTTATTTATGGAAAATGTATCTTTTGATGTAGTGCAAAATGCAGATATAGAAAATCCTGTTGGAACAGAAACTATAGCAGAATCTAATGCGGTAGGAGAAGTTTCATCGGTAAGTAAGACACTCGCAGATACTTTAGTTGTAGGAAGAGTAGTTTTTATAATTTTAACAGTAATTTGTTTAATACTATCTATAATAAAAATAAAATCAAACGGATTTAAAAAATCATTAGTTTATGTGATAGTATTTACAGTTATTTTAGTTCTTACAATATTCCTTTGTAACTTTTATGTAGGAACAGCAGTAAGACCATTATTTTAATATTTATAAATTAAGAAGCATATTTTTTAAATATGCTTTTTTCTTGACAATAAAATTTTAAAAAGATAAAATCATAAAGGTTATAATTAAAGAAAGAGGTAAAGAAGTGGACAAAATATTTAAGAAAATTGCAGAAGAATTAAGCATTAGAGAATCTCAAGTTGAAGCAACAGTTAAACTTATTGATGAAGGAAATACAATTCCATTTATCGCACGTTACAGAAAAGAAGTAACAGGAAATCTAAGTGATGAAACATTAAGAGATTTAGGAGAAAGATTAACTTATTTAAGAAACTTAGAGAAGAGAAAAGAAGAAATAATAAGATTAATAGATGAGCAAGGAAAATTAACAGACGAACTTATAATTAAAATTGCAAGTACAATGGTACTTTCTGAACTTGAAGATATCTATAGACCTTATAAACCAAAGAAAAGAACAAGAGCAACAATTGCTAAAGAAAAAGGATTAGAACCTTTAGCAGAAATTATGTATGCTCAAGAAGAAAAACAAGATATATATGAAATAGCTAAAGAATATATAAATGAAGAAAAAGATGTAAAAACAATTGAAGATGCAATAGCAGGTGCGTCAGATATTATTGCAGAAAATATAGCTGATGATGCAGATTATAGAAAGAAAATAAAATCATTCTGCTTTAGAGAAGCTGTTATTGAAACAAAAGCTTCAAAAGAAGAAGAGAAATCTCCATATGAGATGTATTATGATTTTAAAGAACCTATTTTAAGAATACCAAGCCATAGAATTTTAGCAATAAATAGGGGAGAAAATGAAGAATTTTTGAAAGTAAAACTTGCTAAACCAGAAGATAAAATACTAGATTATCTAAAAAAACAAATCATTAAAGATTTCAAGAGTCAATATTTAGAGTTATTAATGCCTGTAATTGAAGATTCATACAAGAGATTAATAGAACCATCTATTGAAAGAGAAATAAGAAGTGATTTAACAGAAAGATCAGAAGAACAAGCAATAAAAGTATTTGGAAAAAATGCTAAACAACTTTTACTTCAACCACCAATTAAAGAAATGACAGTTATGGGATTTGACCCAGCATATAGAACTGGATGTAAAATTGCTGTAATTGATAAAACAGGAAAATTATTAGATACTACAACAGTATATCCAACAGAACCACAAAACGATGTTGAAGGTGCTAAAAAAGTATTAAAAGAATTAATTAAAAAACATTCTGTAAATATGATAGCTATTGGAAATGGAACAGCTTCTCGTGAGTCTGAGACATTCGTTTCTAATATGATTAAAGAAATAGATGCTACACTTTATTATGCAATAGTAAGTGAAGCTGGAGCATCTGTGTATTCTGCATCAAAACTTGCTACAGAAGAATATCCAGATATTAACGTTTCTTTAAGAGGAGCTATATCTATAGCAAGAAGATTACAAGATCCACTTTCTGAACTTGTTAAAATAGATCCTAAAGCTATTGGAGTAGGACAATATCAACATGATGTAAATCAAAAGAAATTATCTGAAAGTTTAACAGGAGTTGTAGAAGATGCGGTTAACTCAGTTGGAGTTGACGTTAATACAGCAACACCATCACTGCTTTCATATGTATCAGGAATTAATTCAAGTATTGCAAAAAATATTGTTAAATATAGAGATGAAAATGGTGAATTAACACAAAGAAAAGACTTATTAAAAGTTCCAAAATTAGGACAAGCAGCATTTAAACAATGTGCTGGATTTATTCGTATATTTAATGGTAAAAATCCGCTTGAAGTAACAGCAGTTCACCCTGAAAGTTATGAAGCAGCTGAAAAGTTATTAACAAGTTTGGGATATTCTGTGGATTCTTTAGTTAAAAAAGAATCATTAGAAGCATTAAGAGTGGAATTATCTAAAGTGGATGTTTCAAAAATGTCTAATGAACTTGGAATTGGTTCTTTAACATTAAAAGATATTATAGAAGAACTTTCAAAACCAGGTAGAGACCCAAGAGAGGACTTGCCAAAACCAATATTAAGAAGTGACGTTTTAAAATTTGAAGATTTACAAGAAGGTATGGAATTAACTGGAACAGTAAGAAACGTAATTGATTTTGGTGCGTTTGTTGATGTTGGTGTTAAACATGATGGACTTGTTCATATATCAGAAATGTCAGAAAAGTTTATTAAAAACCCATCTGAAGTTGTTTCAGTAGGGGATATAGTAAAGGTTAGAGTTATTGGTATTGATAGAGTTAAACAAAAAGTAAGTTTAAGTATGAAACAAGCAAAATAAAGAAAATAAGAATATAAATACAGAAAAACAGCAAGCTACGCTTGCGGTTTTAATTATACTATAATCATTTTTCCAGGTTCGTTTCTACTTGCTACAGATAATTTAATATTATTTATATCTGCGTTATTTGCTATAAGTTGCTCAGCAACTGTTTGATAAGCAAGTTCTGGAAAGTTATTTTCTTTACTTAAGTGTCCTAGCATTACTTCTTTTAAGTCTTTTTTCATAAGTGCTGAAATTGTTTTACCAGCAGTTTCATTAGATAAATGTCCATGCGGACCAGCAATTCTTTGCTTTAGATGGAACGGATATTTAGAAACTTTTAATATTTCTGGATCATAGTTTGATTCAAGTAAAATGAATGAGCTGTTTTGTAAATTATTAAATATATCATCATTCATATGTCCTAAATCTGTTGCAATGCTAAGTTTTTTCTTGCCGTTATGTATGTTAAAACCACAAGGGTTTGCTGCATCATGTGGAGTGCTAAATGGATGAATTAATAAATCATTTAAATGAAAATCTTTATCGTTTTCAAAAATAAGTACATTTTCATCAGCAATTTTTTCTCTTTGTTTTGGCATTGCATCCCATGTCTCTTTATTAGCATATACAGGAATATTAAATTTTTTTGATACCATACCTAAGCTTTGAACGTGATCTGAATGTTCGTGTGTAACTAAAATAGCATCAATTTCGTCAATCGATGAGTTAATTGATGCTAATCCGTCGCAAATTTTTTTACAACTAGTTCCACAATCTATTAAAACCTTTGTGTTATTAGAACTTACAAATAAGCAATTACCTGAACTTCCACTATATAAACTACAAAATTTTAACATGTGTTTGTCCTCTGCTTTATTAATTTTATTCTGTTACTCTTTCGATCTTTGCGCCTAGTTTTCTAAATTTTTCTTCTATATTTTCATAACCACGATCTATGTGATTTAGGTTATATACTTCAGTTTTACCTTTAGCAATAATACCTGCCATAATTAATGCTGCACCAGCTCTTAAGTCTGTAGCATATACAGGAGCTGCTGTTAATTCATTAACACCTTCAAATATAGCTGATTTACCTTGAGCTGTGATTTTTGCTCCCATTTTATTAAGTTCAGCTGTATATTGGAATCTTGATTCCCAAATGCTTTCATTAATTATACTTGTACCTTCAGATACCGCAAGAACTACACCCATTTGTGGTTGTAAGTCTGTTGGGAAACCTGGATAAGGTAATGTTTTTATTGTTGCTTTATGTGTTCTTTTTGTATACCAAACTCTTAAGTGATCTCCATTTGCATCAACATTTCCACCGATTTCAATTACTTTTGCGATAATTGACTCTAAGTGTTTTGTGATACAGTTTCTAATTGTTACGTCACCTTTTGAAGCGATAGCTGCAAGCATAAATGTTCCAGCTTCGATTTGATCAGGAACTACAGAATATGTAGCATTTCCTTTTAATTCTTTAACACCATTTACTTTGATAATATCTGTACCAGCACCTCTGATGTCAGCTCCCATTGTATTTAAGAAGTTAGCTACGTCAACGATGTGTGGTTCTTTTGCTGCGTTATCAATTATTGTTGTACCTTCAGCAAGAACTGCTGCAAGCATAGCATTAATTGTTGCACCAACAGATACTACGTCCATGTAGATTGATGTTCCTTTTAATTTTTTTGCTTTTGCAACTATATTTCCGCTTGTAACATCAACTGTTGCACCTAATGCTTCGAAACTTTTAATGTGTTGGTCGATTGGTCTAGCACCTAAGTTACATCCACCAGGGATTCCTACGCTAGCACTTTTACATCTTCCAAGTAAAGCTCCTAATAAATAATAAGATGCTCTAAATTTTCTTGTTGTTTCAAGTGGAATGTTATTGCTATCTATGTTTCTTGTATCTACTGTGATTTCGTGTTCAGAATTCCATGTAATTTTTGCACCGATTTCTTTTAGGATATCACAATATAATCTTACATCACTTATGTTTGGTAAATTTTCTATTGTACAAATTCCGTTTATTAATAATGTTGCTGGAATAATAGCAACTGCTGCGTTTTTTGCACCGCTAATTACTACTTCACCTTTTAGAGGTGTTTTTCCAGTTATAACTAGTTTTTCCAAAATATATTCCCCCATAAAATTTTTGCTTAATTCTCTTGAGCACAAAATACTCATTGTGAACTATATCACAAAACGCAAAGTTTTACAATACCCTTTTTTATAAGTAGACTTTATCAAAAAATTGTTAATAAAACTCATAGAAGTATTGATATAAAAGATTTAGAAAAGCTCTAGCAGTTTAAACTTTAGCTTAATCGGTTTTGAACTTGATTTAATTAGGTTATATTCTTCACGAGGTAGGCTTTCAGATAGATTATTATCTGCTTCATCTGTAATTACTCCTTGTGATGAACTAAAAAAACATAATGGAGGGTATAGGGAGCACCACCAATTTTCGCCACTTGCGTTTCCAAGACTAATTTTTAATGCGTCATAATAACCTTTAGGAAGAGATATGTTTTCATAATGCTTGGTTGGAAAATAAAATGTGCCAATTTCAAGTTTTGATGTGTATGGAATATTGTTTTCTTTAAGAAAGTTGTTACATAAAGCGGTAAGTTCTGGAAGGATGCTCTTAATATTTGACATAGTAATTTCTTTTGATGAAGTAGCTAAGTTATTTTCATTTAAGTATTCGATTAAATAATCACGAAGTTTTAATTTGATATTTTGGTCATGAGAGATATTACTATTTGCGATAATGTGAAGTCTGAAAAAATTATCACAAAGATTTGCTGAAACTTCTTTAGAATACGAGTTTATATTAATAAGAAGAAAAATGATAAATAGGCTTGACAAAAGTATGGTTTGTTTTAAAAATTTATGCATAAAAACTCCTTTGTGAAAATTTGATATTGGTATTATCTGTAAATGTAAAAAAATTATTCAAAAATCTAACATGAATTTTAGAAAAGTATTTATTTTTAGCTAAAAATCTAATTTACAAAAAATTCACACAAAGAACAAAAAACATGAACAATAAATTCATAATAATAGAATAGCATTACGGTATAAAAATTAGGCTGTCAAGTAAAATGTTTTTAAAAGAAACAGCAAATTTCATTAGAACCTCAAGACTTACACAAAAGAGGCAAAAAAAGTAAAAATATTGCTTAGTTGACTAAAAGCTAAAAATGATATAATATATATCACATATTAAGGTTCAAAAAGAAATTTCTATATAATAGAAAGGAGTAAAAAAACAGAATGAAAGAAGAACTAGAAAAAGTTAAAAAACTTTTGAAAAAGTATGGACAAGAACACTTACTTTTAAAATACGACGAAATGGATGAAGAAGATCAAAGGGAGTTGTTAATTCAAATCAATGAAATCGATTTTGATTTAATGAAAGAATTATATGAAAAAGCAACTAAACCAGTTGATTTAGAAACAGTTACAGTCGAACCAATTGAGCACGTTGACAAATCAAAATTAACAGTTAGTGAACGTGAAATGTATGAGAAAAAAGGTATAGAGGCAATTAAATATAATAAATTTGCTGTTGTAACAATGGCTGGTGGACAAGGAACAAGACTTGGACATCCAGGACCAAAAGGAACATTTATATTTGATGTAGAAAAAAATAAATCTATATTTGAAACATTATGCGAAACATTAAAAGATGCATGGAGAAAATATGACACAATTATTCCATGGTATTTAATGACAAGTAGAGAAAATAATGAAGCTACAGTTAAATTCTTTGAAGATCACAATTATTTTGGATATCCTCAAGAAGCTGTTCACTTCTTTAAACAAGGCGAATTACCAATGCTTGATTTAAAAGGAAAAGTACTTTTAGAAAAAGATGGATTTGTAAAAAGAGCTGCTAATGGACATGGTGGTACTTTACAATCAATGGAAAGAGCTAAAGTATTAGAAGAAATGAAAGAACATGGAATTGAATGGGTATTCATCAATGGTGTAGATAACGTACTTGTTAAACCAGTTGATCCATTACTAATTGGTATGTCAATTCATAATAAAGTATTAGCTGCAGCAAAAGCTATAGAAAAAACAGATCCAAAAGAAAAAGTTGGTGTACTTTGCAGAAAGAACAAAAAAGTTGGTGTTGTAGAGTATACAGAAATTTCAGAAGAAATGGCTAACTTAAGAGATGATTATGGATCTTTAGTATATGGAGATGGTAACGCAGTATTCCACCTTTACAATATTAAAGGGTTAGAGAAAATCAGCCAAGTAAGTCTTCCATATCATACAGCAGTTAAAAAAGCTAATTACATCGATTCAGAAGGAAAAGAAGTAGTTGCTGAAAAACCAAACGCATACAAATTTGAAATGTTCATTTTTGACTCTTATGAAATGTTCGATGACGTTGTTGTATTAAGAGTAAAAAGAGAAGAAGAATTTGCTCCTATTAAAAACGCTGAAGGACAAGACAGCCCTGAAACAGCTAGAAAATTATATAAAGATTATATGAATAAAGTTGAATGCAATAACAGATTTAAAGAGTGGACAACAAGCCCAATCTTTGATGAAGAAACAAGAAAAGAATTGTTAAAAATTGCAGGAAACGAAGAAGAAATAAAAGATAGATTCTATAAAGACTTAGAATTCGGTACAGCAGGAATGAGAGGAATCATTGGTAACGGTACAAACAGAATGAACGTTTATACAGTTACTAAAGCTACACAAGGTTTATCTAACTATATATTAAGACAAGGTACAGAAGCTAAAGGTGTAGCAATTGCATATGACTCAAGAAATATGTCTCCAGAATTTGCTGAAGCTACAGCACTTTGCTTTAATGCAAACGGAATTAAAACATATATCTTTGATTCATTAAGAGCAGTACCAGAATTATCATTTGCTGTAAGAGAACTTGGATGTACAGCAGGTGTTATGATTACAGCAAGCCATAATCCACCAGAATATAATGGATACAAAGTATACTGGGATGATGGAGCACAAATAGTAGCACCACATGATAAAGAAATTATAGCTGAAGTTAATAAAGTTAAAGATTATTCTTTAATTAGATCAATTTCACTTGAAGAAGCTAAAAAATTAAGATTATATAATGTTATCGGAAAAGCTATGGATAAATTATATCTAACAGCTATTAAGAAACAAATCTTAAATCCAGAAGTAATTAAAGAAGTAGAAAAAGATCTTAAGATCGTTTATACTCCACTTCATGGAACAGGAAATGAACCAGTACAAAAAGTTCTAGAAGAATTAGGATTTACAAATGTGTTTGTAGTACCTGAACAAGAATTACCAAATGGTAACTTCCCAACAGTTGACTATCCAAACCCAGAAGATATTAAAGCTTTTGATTTAGCATTAAAACTTGCTAAAAAACAAGATGCTGATTTAGTTCTTGCAACAGATCCTGATGCTGATAGATTAGGAGTTCTTGCAAAAGATTCAAAAACTGGTGAATACATGTCATTTACTGGAAATATGTCAGGATTATTAATTGCTGAATATATTTTAGACCAAAAGAAAGCAAAAAAATTAATGCCAAAAAACGGTGCATTAATCTCAACAATAGTTTCATCTAACTTAGCTCAAGCAATAGCTAAAGAATACAAAATAGACTTCATCGAAGTTTTAACAGGATTCAAATATATTGGTGAACAAATTAGAAACTTTGAAGCTACAGGAGGTAATGAATACTTATTTGGATTCGAAGAAAGCTATGGATGTCTAGTAGGAACACATGCTAGAGATAAAGATGCTATCACTGCAGTAATGATGCTTTGTGAAGCAGCTGCTTATTATAAGAAAAAAGGATTAACTTTATGGGATCAAATGATTAATATTTACAAAAAATATGGATTCTATAAAGAAGGAATCTCTACAATTACATTAAAAGGTGCTGATGGTGCTATTAAGATGAAAGAATTATTAGAATCAATCAGAAACAATCCACCAACAGTACTTGGAGGATATAAAGTAACAAAAGTAAGAGATTACCAAACAGGAGTTGTTGTTGATACAAAAACTGGTAAAGAATCAGATACAGGACTTCCAAAATCAAATGTATTATACTATGATTTAGAAGATGATGCTTGGTGCTGTGTAAGACCATCTGGAACAGAACCAAAAGTTAAATTCTATATGGGAGTTAAAGGTAAATCATTAGAAGATGCAGACAACAAACTTGCTGAACTTAAAAAATCTATGATGGAATTATCTGAAAAATAATAAAAAAATATAAAAAAATTGTTGAAAAAACTTTGATTTAATGATATATAAATATTAAGAAAATCAAAAAATATTATAATTTTAGACAATTATACAGTCCGTTGGGGTGATAAAGTGCAATCTGGTATCGCCCCAACGCTGGTTTTTATAAGGGTTTTAATACATTTTTATAAAAATATTAAAAAAAATAAAAAAATTTTAAAAAAATGTTGACAACTCTAGAAAAATAGTGTAATATATAAAGGCAGTCGCGTTTACGAGGCTGTCATACAATATGTATGGGCTATTAGCTCAGATGGTAGAGCACTTGACTTTTAATCAAGTTGTCCCGCGTTCGAATCGCGGATAGCTCACCAAAGGATGCTTTAAACAACATCCTTTA
>JAZSBZ010000088.1:0-12945 GCA_045602645.1 Candidatus Scatovivens sp.
CTAACATTTCAACAAGTGTAATTAAACAAACAATAACTATTAAATTTTCGCACCAAATATTAATACTTTCTATCATAGCCCTCTATCTATACATTAAACTCATATTCGTAACTTTAACAATTATGGCTGTACCTATAATAAACATTATTGTTATCGAGCATAATATTCCTAGTAAAATCTTATAACTATCTGATATTGAATCTAGCAATTTTACAATTCTTTCATCAGCACACATTTCAGAAACTGCAGCAGTTAATTTAAATAAAAAATAATAGCAGATAATTTTTAAAGTTGGAATTAATACTATTAAAATAATAACAATTGTTCCAAATGTTCCTACTGCATTTTTAAGTACATTTACGCTACCAATCACTGAATCAACACTATCTCCCATTATTTTACCAACTACAGGAATTAATCCACTTACTGCTGCTTTAGTTGTTTTACCTGCAAGTCCGTCTACTGAACTTGTTAAATTTGACTCAAATGATAATACTGTTATAAATATCGTAAGTATTACTCCTAAAGACCAAACTATACCACTTTTAAATAAACTTGAAATTCTATCTAGTTTAATTTTATTTGAAAAATTTGCAACTATGGAAATTACAATTGAAACAAGTAAAAATGGAATAATAATATTTATTACAATATTTCCAATCACTTCTATCATTATAAGAAGCACTGGCTCTATAGCACTTGATGTTACAAAGTTACCTGTAGTAATTATTAAAAGTATTAAAACAGGAATATATAAATTCATAAATCCTATTAATGATGTAATTGTATTTTTAGTCATTTCTAATATTGGCATAAAAGCATTTATCAAAAGAGTTGATATAAGCAAATATTGAACAAAGTATAAATTTTGACTAGCTGATGAGTTATTTAAAGATTCAAGTATTGATTTAAATAATGAGTTAATACATATAATTATCAAAACAATTCCAACAACAGAAAAAATATTTGAAAACTCTTTTTCTAAAATATTTTCTACATTTAAAATATCTAAAAGCCCACCAAATTCACCATTTAGCAAATTATCATATACACTTTTAACATCAATATTATTTCCAAAATTCTCATCTATAAAACTTTTACTAGATTCTATAAAATCATTGATTCCTAAAGTTTCTTTTTGAAAATCTATAGCATCCAATATCCTCTCCTTATGGTAATATTCTTGAAAACGTTTCTAAACATTCTGATAAAACCGGAATTGTCATAGATATAATAATAACTTTCCCACAAAAATCAATTTTACTTGATATTGCATTTTCGCCTGCATCTTTACATATTGATACTGCATACTCAACCAATATTGCAATTCCTGTTGTTTTTAAAATAACCGATATAAAAGGTATCTTAGTACTAGAAAGTTTTCCCTGCAAATTATTTATAAAATTAATTATTCCATCTATTTCATTTATACTCATAAAAAATAAGATCATCGCGCCAAACAAAACAACATATATACTATATTCCTTTTTATATTCTTTTAATAAATTAGAAGTTACTAACGTAATAAATCCTATTCCTACAACTTTATAAATCTCCATTATAAACTAAACACCGTCCTTACAGTTTCAAAAAGCATACTTATTTCTTTTACAACAACCGTAAGCACTATAATTATTCCTGCAAGTGTAACCATCAATGCTTGATCATCTCTACCAGCTTTAGATAAAACTTGATTTAAGACTGCAATTAATATTCCAATCCCTGCAATTTTAAATAAAATATCAATATCCATAAATAACTCCTATACTAATATTATCGAGATAGTTACTCCCACAATAATTCCCATTGACTTATAAAGCTTATTATTTTTATTCAATTCTTCTTCTGCATCTTTTATTTGTTTGTCTATCAAAATCATAGTTAGTTCTATCTCATTAATTTGACCTTCTAAATCTGTCTTTCCAAGTAATTTTCCAAATGACTTAATTATTTCCAAATCATCATTTTTAAGGAAAGAAGAACTCTCGTTAACACTTTCTACCCATGCTGAATAAAAATCAAAATTTAATGATTCTGAAGCTAATTTGAACACATTAATATCATCGTTGTATATTACATTTGACATATCTTTAAAAATGTTTTTAATTGGTTCATATGTAAAACTAATTTTTGATTTTAAATAACTAAGAGCTTCTCTAAATTTATTTAATTTAATCACTCTTTCCTTATATAATTCCGCTTTTATAAATCCCATTTTTGTACATACCAAAACTATTAATGTTAAATTAATAATCTTTATAATAATCATTCTCTACTATTCCTTGCATATACTTAAACTCATCATTTTGAATATCTTTCTTTTCATATTGTTGAATCTTTTTATTAAATTCATATACATCTTTAATCTCACCTTTATTCTTTTCATCCAAAAATATAATTACTTCAAAAACATGCAGATTAATTAACTCTTTTAAAACAGGATTTATATAAATATCATCAAAACTTGATCCATGTGCTGTAAATATACCTTTACAACCAGAACAAATTGCATATTTAATTATTTCAATATCATCTACTCCTCCAATTTCATCAGCAACTATAACTTTCGGTGCCATAGATCTAATTAACATTTTCATTCCAACACTTTTAGAAATATTTTCAACAACATCCGTTTTTATACCAATTTCATTTTGTGCACATCCTTTATATAAAGAAGCAATCTCACCTCTTTCATCAACAACTCCAACTGTTAATCCTTTAAATTTAATATTTCTTATTCCACTTGAAACTTGTCTTACAATATCTCTTAAAACTGTCGTCTTACCAGCACCAGGAGCTGAAACTATTAATGTATTATTAACTATATTTAATTTAATATTTAAAATATACTTTAAAATCTCTTTACTGCATCCTATAACTTGTCTTGAAATTCTAAAATTAAAAGCATTTATATAATTAATATTTATTACTTTTCCATTTTCAATTACACATGAACCTGCAAGTCCAACTCTATGTCCGCCTTGAAGAGTAATAAAACCTTCAGCAATTTGTTTTTGATAAGAATAAATTGAGTTTTCACATATAAGTTGCAATATTTGCATCATTTCATCACTACTTGGATAATAACGAACTATCTTTTCAATATTAGAATCAAACTTTATAATTATTGGTTTATTATTTCTAATCCTTATCTCTTCTAAATATTCTTTATCTATATTTTCCTCAAGAACTCTTTTAATTTTTTCTGGGAAATACTTAATTAACACATTATTCATACATTCCTCTTTAAACCTTTATTAATATTATTTATGCTAGAAATTAAATTTTAGAACAAAAAAATAAAGCTTGTATAAATACAAGCTCTATTTTGTCTTTTTATTTTTTCCAATTTAATATTTGGTTATTATATGTTACATCATCATCTTCTATTATATCGTCAATTTTATTTTTCTTTTTAAATAATCCGCTTTTCTTTTTTTCAACAACTGTTGTATCTTCAGATTGTGCAATCGCTTCATCAACAGATAATGTTTTTTCAAAATCAATGATATTTTTTACCGGTAATTTATAAATTCCTTCAATATATGTATCTCTTTTTTGAGGCACATCTAATTGATTGTCATTTAAATATGAATTAATTATTTTCTTATCTTTTCTGCTTAATATATCTGTTTCTTCCTTTAAGTAATTATATCTCCAAATTACATGACGCTCATAAGAATCAAATTGTGATTCTTTTAAATTCTCATAATCATATTCTACTTTGAATTGACTATTTTGAATTGTTATTGTCATATTACTCCATGCTTTACTTTTTGAAGCTGTAAATCTTTCTCTTAAAAGTTTAATCTTGTTATATACATCTGTTATTAATTTTGAGTATTGTTCCTCATCAATATTAAATAGTGCTGGAATCTCATACCCATTTACATACTTTTTCTTAATAATTCCTTTTGGTAAATAATAGAAATACATTTCACCAATTGGCTTTTGATTAGGCATGTCAATTACAGAGGCATACAAATATATGCTTTCCCATTTCTCAGGTATAATATAAAATAATTTTTTCTGTATTTCAGAATACAGTATTTTTTCTTCCGGTGAACTAACCATAAATTTCTCCTAATAGCAAATTAAAAGTAATTTAAATCTTTAGATATAATAATTTTACTTTAAATGATTGCTAAAATCAAGTAACGATTATGAATTAAACAATTAAACTTTCACCAGTCATTTCATCTGGTTTTTCAAGTCCCATAATGTCTAACATTGTTGGGGCTAAATCAGCTAAACGACCTTCTTTTACTTTTTTATTTCCTGGTAATCCAACTATAGCAAGTGGAACTGGATTTGTTGTATGAGCTGTATGTGGCTCTCCAGTTTTATAATCAATCATTTGCTCTGCATTACCATGATCGGCTGTAATTAATAATACACCTTCAACTTCTTTTATAGCTTCAACAACTCTAACAACACATGCATTGATTGCTTCTAAAGCTTTTACTGCTGCGTCAATGCTTCCTGTATGTCCAACCATATCAGGGTTAGCAAAGTTTAGAATAATTGAGTCATATTTTTCAGATTTAATTGCTTCTACAACTTTATCTGTTACTTCATATGCACTCATTTCAGGTTTTAAATCATATGTTTCAACTTTTGGAGATGGAACTAAGATTCTATCTTCACCTTCATATTGTTTTTCTTCTCCACCATTAAAGAAGAATGTAACGTGTGCATATTTTTCTGTTTCAGCAATTCTTAATTGTTTTAATCCTTTTTTGCTGATATATTCTACAAATGTATTTCTAATTTCTTCTTTTCTGAAAGCAATTTCAACATTTGGCATTGTTTCATCATATGGAGTCATACAAACAAAATATGTGTTAATTTTCTTTGTTTCAAATCCATCAAATTCTTTATCAACTATACTTCTTGTAATTTCTCTTGCTCTATCTGGTCTAAAGTTAAAGAATATTACAGAGTCTCCATCTTCTATTTTAGCAATAGCTTCTCCTGATTTATTTGTAATAACTGTTGGTTTTACGAATTCATCAAAGATTTCTTTTTGATAAGATTCTTCAATTGCAGCTACAGCATCTGTTGCTTTTTCTCCTTCACCGTTTACTAAAGCATTGTATGCTAAGCTAACTCTTTCCCATCTCTTATCTCTATCCATTGCATAGAATCTTCCTGATAAAGAAGCAATTTGTCCAACACCTTTTTCTTTTAATTTTTCTTCTAATTTAATTAGATATCCTTCTCCAGAAGCAGGTGGTGTATCTCTACCATCCATGAAGCAATGTACATATACATCTTCAAAATCTTTTCTTTTTGCTAGTTCTAATAATCCATATAAATGACGATTATGACTGTGAACACCACCGTCTGATAATAATCCCATTATATGTAATTTTGAATTATTAGCTTTACAATTTTCTATAGCTTTTACAAATTCTGGTTTACTAAAGAAATCTCCATCTTCAATTGATTTAGTAATTTTTGCTAAATCTTGATATACGATTCTTCCTGCACCAATATTTGTATGTCCAACTTCTGAGTTTCCCATTTGTCCTTCTGGTAAACCAACTTCTAATCCACTTGTATGAATCATTGTGTTTGGATTTTTTGTTAAAATATCTGTTAATTCTTGAATTTGTGCTATTTTAACAGCATTTCCTTCTGATTTTTCGTTCATTCCAAAACCATCTAAAATCATTAACATGGTTAATTTTTTGTTACTCATATTTCTAGTCACTCTTCCTTCTAATTATTTATCATAGTTTACGATTTTACTAAATTCATCTGGTTTTAAGCTTGCTCCACCAACTAATCCTCCATCAATATCTGATGTTGAGAATAATTCTTTTGCATTTGAAGATTTTACACTTCCACCATATTGAATAATAACTTTTTCAGATACATCTTCACCATAAATTCTTTTAATTTCATCTCTAATTGAAATGATTGAATTATTAGCATCTTCTGATGTAGCTGTTTTTCCTGTACCTATAGCCCAGATTGGCTCATAAGCAATTATAGTATTTTTAACTTGATCATTTGTTAATCCTTCTAATGCTAAACGAGTTTGATTTGTAATTATTTCAACTGTTTTTCCAGCTTCTCTTTCTTCTAATGTTTCTCCAACACAAACGATTGGTTTTAATTCATTTTCAAAAGCTGCTTTGATTTTTTTATTTACTGATTCATCTGTTTCAGCAAAATATTGTCTTCTTTCAGAGTGTCCAATTATAACATATTCAACACCAATTGATTTTAACATTTTTCCAGAAACTTCTCCTGTGTATGCTCCACTTTCAGCGAAGTGCATGTTTTGAGCACCAACCTTAATATTTGTTCCTTGAACATTCATTAAACAATAAAATAAATCTGTGTAAGGAACACATAAAATTACTTCAGCTTCTGCATCTTTTACTAATGGTTCGAAAGCTTGAATATAATCAATAGCTTCGTTTGGAAGCATATTCATTTTCCAGTTTCCTGCAATTACTTTTCTTCTCATAAAAAATTCCTTTCTGCTTCACAAATTCTTGTACTTGTTTTTTTCTTGTGAAACATATAACTATTTAATTTTTCAAATATTACATCGTATTGAGGTGCAAGTGAATCTTCATATGGCATTCTTGTCATACTATTAGTAATAAAACCTTTAGTATCTTCATAAGAAAGCCATCCTTTTTGAATTGCTTCTACTCCATCTATTTGAATAGAACTTACATCTCTTACTTTTAATGCATATACACTTACAAAACATTTTAAAGGTTTACGATTTGTCTCATCTTCAAGATTAGTATAATCAAGTTTCATTTTTCCTAAATAATGAATATTTCTTGAGTCATTCTCACCTATAGATAATTCTTCATCAAGTTCTCTTACCATTCCTTGAAGTGGAAGTTCACCTGATTGAATATGTCCTGAACATAAATCTAATTTACCAGGATCTAAAAATCTTTTACCTCTTTTTTCAAATAAAATTTTCTTATTTTTGTCATCAATTACAAAGCATGTACAACAATTAATCCATGGAAGGGTCGATTGATCCTCCCATGAATAATAATCTTTCTTAGAAATTTTCCCAAGTAGTTTTCCATCCTCTGTATAAATGTCTAACATTTCTGCCATAAAATTTTACCTTATAAAATTTCTATTTGTCTTGTAAAGCTTCAATTCCTGGTAATTTTTTACCTTCTAAGAATTCTAGTGAAGCTCCTCCACCTGTAGAAATGTGTGTGAATTTTTCTGCAAGTCCTGCTTTTTCAACAGCAGCAGCTGAATCTCCACCACCAATTATTTTAACTGCATCAACTTCTGCAAGTGTACTTGCTATACTGTTTGTTCCAATAGCGAATTGATCAAATTCAAATAATCCTACTGGTCCATTCCATATAACTGTTTTAGCATTTCTTAATTCGTTAGCATATAATTCGATTGTTTCTTGACCAATGTCAAATCCTTCCCATCCATCTGGAATTTCTGTATATTTAACTGTTTGGCTTTCAGTATTCGCATCAAATTCTTTACCAATTTTTGTATCAACTGGTAACATTAATTTAACACCTTTTGCTTTAGCTTTTTCCATTAATTCTTGAGCTAAATCTAATTTATCTAATTCACAAATTGAATTTCCAACATTGTATCCCATTGATTTAAAGAATGTGTAAGCCATAGCTCCACCAATCATTAATACATCAACTTTTTCAATTAAAGCTTCGATAACACCGATTTTATCAGAAACCTTTTTACCACCTAATATAGCCATAAATGGTCTTTCTGGATTTTCTAATGCAGTTCCTAAGAAGTTTAATTCTTTTTCAATTAAGAATCCAGATACTGCTGGTAAGTAGCTAGCAACACCTGTTGTTGAGCTATGTGCTCTATGAGCTGTTCCAAATGCATCATTAACAAATACTTCTGCTAAACTAGCAAATGCTTTTGATAATTCTTCATCGTTTTTCTCTTCTCCAGCTTCATATCTAACGTTTTCAAGAAGCATAACTTCTCCTGATTGTAAGTTAGCAGCTAAGGCTTTAGCATCTTCTCCAACTACATCTTTTGCAAGTTTAACTTCTTGTCCTAATAATTTAGAAAGTTCAGCTGCAACAATATTTAAAGAAAATTCTGGTTTAACTTCTCCCTTTGGTCTTCCTAAATGAGAACATAAAATTACTTTACATTCATTTTCAATTAAATATTTAATAGTAGGTAATGCAGCTACTATTCTTCTGTTATCTGTAATAACTCTTTCATCATTATAAGGTACGTTGAAATCGCATCTTACTAAAACTTTTTTTCCTTTAAGATCAATATCTCTTACAGTTTTTTTATTCATTTTAATTTTCCTTTCTATTTTATAAATATATTTTAAAATAAAAAGCTGGAAGTAAAGGACCGACCTCCACCACCAGCTCTCATTTTATATTAATCTTTAACTATATTTCAGCGAAATATTTGATTGTTCTAACCATTTGGCTTGTGTATGAATTTTCATTGTCATACCATGCAACAACTTGAACTTGGTATAATCCTTCTTCAACTTGTGCAACCATTGTTTGTGTAGCATCGAATAAAGATCCGTTTGTAATACCAATGATATCTGAAGAAACTAATTGTTCTTCTGTATATCCGAAAGAAGCATTTGAAGCTGCTTTCATAGCTGCGTTGATTGATTCAGCTGTGATATCATTTCCTCTTACTGTTGCTACTAAGATTGTAGAAGATCCTGTTGGAACTGGAACTCTTTGTGCAGATCCTATTAATTTTCCATTTAATTCTGGAATAACTAATCCTATAGCTTTAGCTGCTCCTGTTGAGTTAGGAACGATATTAACAGCTGCTGCTCTAGCTCTTCTTAAATCTCCTTTTCTATGTGGTCCATCTAGTACCATTTGATCACCAGTATAAGCATGAACTGTTGTCATGATTCCTGATTGAATTGGTGCATAGTCATTTAATGCTTTAGCCATTGGTGCTAAGCAGTTTGTTGTACATGAAGCTGCAGAAATTATGTTATCTTCTGCTGTTAATGTACCTTCGTTTACTCCGAAAACGATTGTTGGTAAATCTTTACCAGCTGGTGCTGAAATAACAACTTTTTTAGCTCCTGCTGTAATGTGAGCTGCTGCTTTTTCTTTAGATGTATAGAAACCTGTACATTCTAAAACAACATCTACACCTAATTCACCCCAAGGTAAGTTAACTGCATCTTTCTCTGCATAAATTCTGATTGTTTGTCCATCTACTGTGATAGAGTTTTCGCCAGCTACAACTGTATCTGCTTTGTCATATCTTTTTTGCGCAGAATCATATTTTAATAAGTGAGCTAACATATCAGGACTTGTTAAATCGTTAATTGCAACGATTTCATATCCTTCTGCTCCAAACATTTGTCTAAATGCTAGACGTCCAATACGTCCAAAACCATTTATAGCTACTTTTACTGACATAATATAAATTCCTCCAATTCTGATACTGTATTATGTGTTTAGTATCTTCATATATTTTAGTCTTTTTAGACCAAGAATATTCTATACCAATTTAGAAGAATTTTCAAGTACTTTTTATAATTTTGTCACACCGTCAATTTAATGCATTTATTACTACCCCATAAGGATTTGCAATAACTGAACTTAAACAAACAACAATTATAGAAAATATAATCATAAGGACTATAAATAGTGCCACAAGCTTAGGTTGTTTATGTTTCAAAATTGCAAGTATTAATGATAAAAATATACCTGCTAAAGAACAATATTTTACAACTTTAGCATAATTTACAGTTTTATTTACAATATCACTAGAACTTGCATCTACTGCTATTCCTCCAGATGCAGTTCCTTTATATACAAATTCATTTTCTGTTGCAAATACTACACTTGAAAATAGTAAAGCAATTAAAGCAACTAATAATACTTTTTTAACTTTTCTCATATGTTCCTCCTTAATTTAAAACAAAAAAAGCTATACTTAAAATAGAACGTACTTTAAGTATAACTCCTTCATTATTTACATTATTTATTATTATTTCTTTTTAAACCAATTAAATATATTAATTTCTTGGAAGAAGAAATCATGTAATTCTGGGAATTTAATTTCTTGGAATAAAAAGTCATGAACTTCTGTTAAAACTTTTTCTTCTTTAGCTGTCATTTCAAGAACGATTGGTTTACTTAAATCGATTTCTCTACATAGAAGATTTTTAATCTTTGTCCATGTATTAACAACCATAGGTAAATTTCCAGCTTCTGCTGTCTCAACTAATTTATATTCTTTCATTATTAACGATATCCTCCTTAGTATAAGTACTACTACTTCTATTATAATATTTATACTATATAAAAGGCTAATTATCAATATTTATAGAATTAAGTTTAGGTTAAGTTTTGATTACTATTTTGTAACATTTACCAGCTTTATTTGCTTGACATTAAACATAGTTCTTCTCTTGAATCAATCTTAACATTAATGATTTTATTTGATAAATCATTTTCAGATTTTGCTTTTACCATTATATAATTTTCTGTATGTCCCTTATAATACTCTCCATCAAATTCTTCAAATAAAACATTTACTTCTTTTCCAATATATGAATCTAAATATCTTATTTCATTTTCATCTGATAAATTTAATAAAGCTTTACTTCTTACTTCTTTTATATCACCTGAAATTTGATTTTTCATTTCAGCAGCTTTAGTTCCTTTTCTTGGTGAATATTTAAAGACATGCATCTTATAAAAATTAATTCTTTTTAAATATTCATATGTATCATTAAACTCTTCATCTGTTTCTCCAGGAAAACCAACTATTATATCTGTAGTTAATATAACATCATCATAATAAGATCTTAATCTATTAACGATTACTTCAAATTCTTCTGCAGTATATCTTCTATTCATTCTTTTTAACGTATTTGTATTTCCACTTTGAAGTGATAAATGGAAATGATGACATACTTTATAAAGTTTTATTAATCTATCCATAAATTCTTCTGTTATTAAAAGAGGTTCTATAGATCCAAGTCTAATTCTTTCAATTCCAGAAATTTCATTTATTTCTTCTAATAAATCTATTAATCTATAATCATTTTCAAAATCTCTACCATAAGAAGCTACATGAATACCTGTTATAACGACTTCTTTAATTCCAGCATTCGCTATTTCTTTTATTTCTTCAATAACACTTTCTGGTTTTCTACTTCTTATTTTACCCCTTGCGAAAGGAATTATACAATATGAGCAAAATCTATCGCATCCATCTTGAACTTTAATAACTGCTCTAGTTTTTTCTGTATATGTTACTGTTCCGAAATCATCAAATTCTGCTTCATATACAATATTATCTACAGCGTCCTTTTTAATTTTATCATTAATAAACTTTTCAACATGATCTACGATTTCAACTTTATCATTAGTTCCAAGTGTTAAATCAATTTCAGGAATACTTTCAATTTCTTCTTTAGCAACTTGAACATAACATCCAACTGCAACAACAATTGCATCCGGATTATTCTTTTTAGCTTGTCTTATAAATTGTCTTGATTTTCTATCAGACATATTAGTAACAGTACATGTATTGATAACATAAATGTCTGCTTTTTCATCAAATTCTACAAGATTATAACCACGATCTTGAAATCTTTGTATCATTCCATTAGTTTCATATTGATTTACTTTGCAACCTAAAGTTAAAAATGCAACATTCATCAGTAGTTTTTCCTTTCTATTTTTTACTTTTCTATTATATCATACATTTAACTTATGTCAACTAAATTGCTCTTTATAAAATTAAAGAAACACCTATATTAAATATAAGTGCTTCTTTAGAAAATGTATAAGTATAAGGATTTTATTATCTTCTCATTTTATCCATGATATCTAGATTGTCTAATGCTTTACCAGTTCCTTTTGCAACGCATGAAATTGCATCTTCTGCAATCATAACATTAATTCCTGTTTTTTCTTGAAGTAATCTATCTAGACCATCAATTAAACATCCTCCACCTGTCATATAAATTCCCTTGTCACTAATATCAGCAGCAAGTTCTGGTGGTGTTTTTTCAAGTACAGAGTGAACAGCATCAACTATTAACATAGCTGGTTCTTCTAATGCTTCCATCATTTCACTTGAATATATAGTAATTGTTTTTGGAAGACCTGTAATTAAGTCTCTTCCTCTAACATCCATTTCCATATCTTGTATTTTAGGGAAAACACATCCAATTTGTTGTTTTAATTCTTCAGCTGTTCTTTCACCTATCATAACATTATGTCTTTTCTTAATATATTTAACAATATATTCGTCAAATTTATCTCCAGCAACTTTTATTGAAGAACTAACAACAGATCCACCAAGCGAAATTACTGCTATATCAGTAGTACCACCACCAATATCAACAATCATATTTCCACATGGTTTAGATATATCAATTCCAGCTCCTATCGCAGCAGCAATTGGTTCTTCTATTAAGTATACTTTTCTAGCACCTGCATTTGATGCTGCATCTATAACAGCTTTCTTCTCAACTTCTGTAATTTGAGAAGGAATACAAATCATAATTCTTGGTGCAAATAAAAATCTTCCACCAATTTTTCCTATAAAGTATTTAAGCATCTTTTCAGTTACTGTGTAATCAGAAATTACTCCATCTCTTAGAGGTCTTGTTGCCACAATGTTTCCTGGTGTTCTTCCAAGCATACGTCTCGCTTCATGACCTACTGCAAGAACTTCACCTGTTATATTGTTAACAGCAACAACTGAAGGTTCTCTCAAAACTATCCCTTTACCCTTAATGTATGCTATTACAGTAGCTGTACCCAAGTCGATACCAATATCTTGACC
Source organism: Candidatus Scatovivens sp. (assembly GCA_045602645.1). GTDB lineage: Bacteria > Bacillota > Clostridia > TANB77 > CAG-508 > Scatovivens. The sequence continues at coordinate 12,814 of JAZSBZ010000088.1, forward strand.
GAACATTAACATTCTCCTCTCTATAGTATTTTTTAAAAGTAATTTGTATTACATTTGCGTTACGATTATATTACATTAAAAAAGAAATATCAACCCTTTTTTATAATTAAAATTAATTATTTTAATACTATT
>JAZSBZ010000089.1:0-17112 GCA_045602645.1 Candidatus Scatovivens sp.
ATTTTAAAATAAAACAAATAAAATCACTAATCTTTATTTTAAATTTCATATTAATAATTACCTTAAATATAACTCTATTTACATATCTTGGAATGATATCAAAACTATATTTTTTAACTGAATATTTATCTAAAGCTCTCCTTATTTTCATTGAAATTATTGTACTTAAAACAGGAACAATATAATAAATTCCTAAATTATCTGGCATACCCACTGCAATACAAACATCAATATTTTTTATTTGAGGCTTTAATATTTTACTAATCTTATCTCCATGTTTTTCATTAAATTCATTAAAATTATTAATTATTCTAAACACATTTTTTTCCATTTCTTTATGTTTTTTGGTAATTTTCCAAGCTTTAATATTCTCATCATCAATATTAATATTTAAAAATAACATTTTACTCAAAATCATAATCTTAATATCAACATCTAATTTTCTAAGTGCAAACAGTTCTTTATCATCTTTATCAAAAGAGAATTCACACGCTTTAATAACAACCTCAAGATCAGACATTAATAAAATTATCAATATGATTTCTAAAAATATAATTAAACCAGAAATAACCAAAAATATACTCATAAAACCTCTTTGGTTATTATTTCCTTTAAACATTTATTTATACAAAGCAAAAAGAACTTCTAGCTTATACTAAAAGTTCTTTCTACTCAATTATATCATCTGATATTTCTGTTACTATTCCAAGCTGTTGCTCTCTTTTTCTTTTTGAAACTATAATATCTCCAAATATTTCTTTTTGTTCAACTGTAATCTTATTTCTTCTACTTAATTCTAATACACCAGTAAACGCTGTTACAACTTCAGCTTTTGGTTTTTCACTTAAAGAGAATAATTTGTTAAATATAAATTTTTGTTTTTTAACTAATTCTCTAAAAATATCTTTTACTTTATCTGCAACTGAAAAAGTATCATACACAGCTATTTTTTCAATATTAATTGCTTGCTCATTTTTCTTATTTTCATTTTTTTCAACTAATTCTTTATATTTCTTTATGATATCTTCTGCTGTATATTCTATCTCTAAATGTTGTTTTGGAAGTTCTATTTTATCTGGCATTTTATATAATCTTTTTGAAAATACCATTACTCTTTCTTTAAACACTTTACTTATTTCTTTATATTTCTTATATTCAATAATTCTACGTAAAAGTTCTTCTTCAGTTAACTCTGCTTCATCTTCTACTTCTTTTGGAAGCAATCCTCTTGATTTAATAAGTAGCAATGTTGATGCCATAACAAGAAATTCACTTGCTATTTCAAGATTTAGACTTTCTTGTTCTTTCAAATATTTTAAATATTGATCTGTAATATCTGAAATACTAACTTTATATATATCCATCTTGTTTTTGTCTATTAAATAGCATAATAAATCAAGTGGACCTTCAAAGTTATCTAATCTAAGTTCATATTTTTTTGATTCTAATGTTATGATCTTATTATTCATGACTCTCCTACTTATTCTTCTAACTCATCAAATGCAATATTTACACTCTCTGACATAAAACCTTTCTTGTATAAAAAGTTTTTAATTTCTTGTTCTTCTTGCCCAGCTTTTTTCTTAATAATATTCTTGGCCGAAGATATTTCATATTCTAACATAACTTCTTTGTTTTTGCAAACATAATCATCTACTAAACTTTTAGATGCTCCTTTTTGGCAGATTTTATATACTATCTCTTTAATAGATAAATTTCTAAGTGCCATAAATTCCTTTACAGCTCGTTCAATATATACAGAATCATCAATATAATTTAACTCTTTAAAATATTCAATTGCATCTTCTACCATATTTTCATCTTCTTCTGAAAACTTTTGTCTAATCTCAGCTTCAGTTCTTTTTTTATACACGATATACTTTAACATCTTATTTCTTAATTTCTCAATTTTTTCAGCTTCTTCAAACTTTTCTTTGCTCATATATTCCATCTGTATATACCTCTTTCTTTATATAACAATATTAGGTGACAAAATTGCCACCTAACATTGTTATTAAGCTATTAAATTTTTATTAGGAAATCTATAATAGTTAAACTATAGATTTAGTAGGTTAAATTATTCTTCAGGCTCTACATCTTGTTCTTCATCAACTTCTGCATCACCTAATGCACTTTCAAATGCTTTATTAAAGTTATCTCTAACTTTTTTCTCTACTTCAGCCATAAACGCTGGATTGTCTGCTAAATATTTTTTAATATTTTCACGTCCTTGACCAATTCTTTCTCCATTATAACTAAACCAAGAACCAGCTTTTTCTATGATATCAAGTGTAACTGCTAAATCAAGAACACTTCCTTCTTTAGAAATACCATGACCGTATACTATATCAAATTCTGCCTCTCTAAATGGAGGAGCAACTTTGTTTTTAACAACTTTTACTCTTGTTCTATTTCCAACAACTTCACCATCTTGTTTGATAGCTTCTACTCTTCTAATGTCCATTCTAACTGATGCATAATATTTTAATGCTCTACCACCAGCAGTTGTTTCTGGGTTACCAAACCTAACTCCAACTTTTTCTCTTAATTGATTTATGAATATTATTGTTGCATTTGTTTTATTGATAGTACCAGCTAATTTTCTTAAAGCTTGTGACATTAATCTAGCTTGTAAACCAACATGTGCATCTCCCATATCTCCATCAATTTCTGCTTTTGGAACTAATGCAGCTACAGAGTCTACAACAACTATATCAATAGCACCGCTTCTAATTAATGCTTCTGCTATCTCTAAAGCTTGTTCTCCTGTATCTGGTTGAGATACTATTAAGTTATCTATATCAACACCAATCTTTTTAGCATATACTGGATCTAAAGCATGTTCTGCATCGATAAATGCTGCTTCTCCACCAGCTTTTTGTGCTTCTGCAACAGCATGTAAAGCAAGTGTTGTTTTACCAGAAGATTCTGGTCCATATATTTCTATTATTCTTCCTCTTGGAATACCACCAATACCTAAAGCTATATCTAAATTCAAAGCTCCTGTTGAAATTGCATCAACTCCTGTTTCTTTAAAGTCTCCTAATTTCATTACAGAACCTTTTCCAAATTGTTTTTCTATTTGACTCATTGCAGCGTCTAACGCTTTTCTTTTTTCTGAATTGTCTCCCATTATTTTATCCTCCCAACAAATGTTTGTTTGTAAAACTTATGTTCTTATTATATCCTTAATTTTTCTTTTGTCAATACTTTTTTAAAAAATATTTTTATTTTTTCTTTTGCACTGTTCGCGCATGTTTCATGTATTTATTGCACTGCAATAAACAAACAAGTTTTTGCACTATTATTGTCTATACCATTTTTCAATATTATGATAAATATTAAAACAATTTGCTGTCATATTACTAACAAGATTTTGATTAGAAACAACCACTTCTGTATTTCTATATAATCCTATATAAGGACAATCTGTCATATATATATCATATAATCTGTTATACTTATCATATAATACACCTTCATCATTTGTGTTTGATATTATATTCATAATATCTGTTACTTCGCTATTATAATAGTTTGCAATATTGCCTTCAGTGAAAAATGTAGTTAAACTTGGAGAATATCCTAAATTGATTCCAGTTAATGCACATTCATATTTTCTGTTATTAATAGCATCAGCATATGCATCTACATTTACTGATTTTACTGTAATAGGAATACCGAATGTTGCAAGTTGGCTTTTAATATTTTCTGCAGCTGCAACTCTTTTTTCATTATTTGAATTAACAGTTAAAGAAAACTCTAATCTCCTTGTTGTTCCATTTTCTTTCTTTTGCCATACACCATTTAAATAAGACCATCCATTATTCATTAATAATTGTGTAGCCTCTTCAGTGTTTGTAGCAATATTCAAATCTCTAGTATATAACCAATTTCCCATGTCTAAACTAAAGTTAGATGGTGTGTAACCTTTGCCTAATGCAGTAGCCACTATATTGTTTTTATCAATCACAAGACTAATTGCTTTTCTAACAACAGGATCAGATAATATTTCATTTGCAGTGTTAAAAGATAAGAAATCATACTCTCTAGCTTTATACTCTACCTTATCATATCCTAATAAACCTATATAATCTTCTACATTGGCAATTTTAACTGATAATATATCAAGCTCACCGTTTTTAAACGCAGTATAAGCTTCACCTATAGTATTGTACAAATTAATTGTGATTTCTGTTGCCATTGGTTTTTTATTAGCATTCCAATAATACTCATTTCTAATTAGTTTAATAACATTTGAGCTTACTTCTGAAATTTTGAACATTCCTGTTGCAAGTGGCGCTTTTTCACTTGCAGCAAAGTCCTCTTCTCCATAATAAGCTTCGCACATTATAGGAAATGTTAGATTGTATTCAAAAAACGATACTGGTTCTGTTAAAACAATTTTCAAACTTAAATTATCAATTACTTCAACATGATCAATATACTTAACATTTTCTGAATAAATGCTTGAAAAACCTCCCCATTTAATTTGTTCTATAGTATATTTAACATCTTCTGCTGTAAAATTATTTCTGTCTTCCCATAAAACTCCGTTTCTTAATTTTACAACATATGTTAAATTATCAGCCTTTACTATTTCTTCTGCTAAGCAGTATTCTAATTTATAATTACCATTTAATGTTACTAAAGGATCATAAATCATTTTTGTAACTTCTTGAACATTTCTGTTGTTACTTAATATTGGGTTAATTGTATCTAATGCTGTAATTGCAAATCTTAAATCAGTTTGTATGTTGCTTGTTGTTGATGTATGATCCAAATCATAATCTTCTACATTGCTTCTATTTTGTACAATAACGTACATTATATATCCAATTAACACTACTACTACCGCAGCAAATATATACTTAAAAATATTATTATTACTATTCATATCGATAACCTTTCTACATGCACAATAATATATTATTTTTTTCTGTTTTTCAATATTAATAAGGAAAATAATAAATAAAAAAAGAATACTCTTTTTTAAGAATATTCTTTCAAAATTTATCTAATTAAAATTTATTTTCTTGATTCAATAATTAATTTAATACCAGTTCTATCTTCTCCTTCAACTTGAACTTCTGCAAATGCTGGTATACAAATTAAATCAACTCCTGCCGGTGCTACAAATCCTCTCGCTATAGCTACCGCTTTAATTGCTTGATTTAAAGCTCCTGCTCCTATTGCTTGCATCTCTGCTCTTGTACTCTCTTTCACCAATCCAGCAATTGCTCCTGCAACTGAATTTGGGTTTGATTTTGATGAAATTTTTAAAACTTCCATTTTTTCTTCCTCCTATTTTAAATTTTATCTTGCGTTTCAATGTGATAATTTTACAATAAGATTTTTTTCAAGTCTATACTTTTTCACCAATTTTAAGCACTTTCGTACGACCGTTTTCTACAGTGTTTTCAAGTGTTTTGTCGATTTTTGTCATTTGATATTCTATACATTACCAATCTCAAAAATTCTCTCTTTTTAGACAAAAAAATTACTACTATTTTTCAAGTAGTAATTTTAAAATTATGCATTTATTCTTGTTATTGATTTTACTTTATTAGTATTATCATCTATCTCAAACATACATGAATTAAATTTTGCTTTTCCTTCTGCAATTTTATATTTTTCTGGAAGCGATGTTTCAAATCTTTTTATTGATGCTTCAACATCCATTCCTATAACAGATTTCTTTGGTCCTGTCATTCCTATATCTGTTATATAACCAGTTCCTTTTTCAAGTATCATTTCATCTGCGGTTTGAACATGAGTATGTGTACCATAAATTACTGTAACTTCACCATCTAAGTAATATGATAAAGCGATTTTTTCTGCAGTTGCTTCTGCATGGAAATCAACAATAATTATATCTACAGCATGTTTTATTTCTTCTATAATTTCTTTTGCTACTGTAAATGGATTTTCAGAAAGTACTGGCATTGTAGTTCTTCCAATTAAATTAATAACTGCAATATGTTTTCCTTTACATTCATAAATATCAAATCCTTTTCCTGGATTATTTGCAGAATAATTTGCTGGTCTAATAATGTTTTTATGATCAATGAAGTTAAAAATTTCTTTTTTACCCCATGTATGATTTCCCATAGTTACACAATTAACATTTAATGCCAAAATCTCTTTGTACATTTTTTCTGTTAATCCCATACCATCTGCTGCATTTTCTCCATTTACTATTATAAAATCTATTTTATTTTCTTCAACTATTTTTGGTAATACATCCTTTAATTTTTGAAGACCCGCTCTTCCAACAATGTCTCCTACTGCTAAAACTCTCATTAAAGCCTCCTTATTATTTCATCTATAATATTTTAACATATAATACTTTAATTATCAAGTTCTTTAAAATTGAAAAACCGCCCAAAATTGGGCGGTCTCCCTGCATTGAATACTCACTTGATTACGATGCCTTCCTTCCATCTAAGCACACCTTTTTCATGGTTATCTGCAGTTGCAAAAATAACATCCTTTTCAGCGTACTTTACATCAAGAACGATATCTTCATAACTTACATTAACAATCATGGTGTATTCTCCCCACGTATATACTGCCAGTTTTTCATCAGCATACGTAAGATTGAAATTCTTAGAGTTAGAAAAAAGATCAACGTGTGCAGCTCTAAATGCTCCCATTTTGCAATAGTATGCATAGAGCTTCTTGTTCTCCTTACCCCATGGAAATGGCTTTCTGTTAAACGGATCTTTATAACCCCACACACCTGCTTCGTCACCAGCAAAGGTAGACGGAAGTCCAGGGAATGTGTATTGCATAAATACCGCCAACATATGACTCTTAAGCGCAATCTCTTCCATACCTGTCGGAACCATGTCATGTTCAGCTTCCCACGTTCTGAATTTCAACGTGTCAAACTTTCCATTTGCATCATTCCAATACGGATCTTTATCGATGTCCCAGTTATTCTCATATCTCTCATCGTTCTTCATAAATTCACCAACAAGGTTAGCGTCTTTTCTAGGAACATCATGAGAGGTCAAAAAGATTGGACATGCATCAAGCGCTTGAGGAGGATATAAAAGCATGATGTTTCTTACAGTTTGCTTCAAATATCTCCAGTTACCGCAACGAATGTATCTATAAATTGCGTTTGCGAAAAGATAATTCATCGTTGCATCGAGCTCATCTCCATAAAAGAACTCTCTAAATTCACCAATAATAGCATGTTTCCAAACTTCGCCCAAGATATATTTCGGAAAATGTTCCCTAATAAACTTAAGCACAAAGTCGGGCAAGCTATCTGCTACGTCAAGACGGATGCCATCCATGTAGCCTTGATACTTATCAAGCCAAATAGCTAAGTGATGGAAATACCTTTCGTGGTATTTGTTAAATTCCACAAGGTTTTTAAATCCCCACCAGCATTTCGGCTCAGTGTACTTATGATGCCAATCATACAAATCAGGATCTTCTTTTAGAAGCTTATTCTCACTGCTCGAATGATTAAACACCATATCGACTACAAGATGCATTCCAAGTTCATTGGCCTTTTTGTGAAGTTCGTCAAGATCTTCCCAAGTACCAACCATCTCGTCAATTTCCAAATAGTCTATTGTGTCATATCTGTTTGATGATGGACTCTTAAAAATCGGCGTCAAGTAAATGACAGTCGTTCCAAGAGTTTTGATGTACGGCAATTTTGTGATGATACCACGCAAGTTGCCGCCATAGAATTGGTCGTTACGGTAAGTGCCATCAGGATCGGGTTTCCACTTTGGAAGGGTACACCAACTTACCACTTTATCCTTGAGATGTTCCGGAAGATTTTCAGAATAGAATGTATCAACGAAAATTTGATACATATTTCCTCCTTTAATCCAGTCCGGAGTTTCAAAGAATGAGTAGTATACAAACGTCTTCCAGTATTCAAACTTGGAGTCATTGGAAATCACTGCTCTATCAGAATATTGATCATATCTGATTTCTTTAGTGATTCCATTGAGCCTAAGCTGAATAACAAAAGTACGATATCCTGGTGTAGTAAATCTTTCAATTCCAGTAAAACAGCTGACGCCATCTTTGGAATTTACCGAATCGTACGTTAAGTACATTCGCTTTTCCTTACCAGGTGGTTCGCCATTGCGGTTAAACAAGACTTTTACGTCATTTGCATAGCCAAACGAGTTAGCTATCCGCAATGTGATCCTCATTGGTTCACCAGTCGCAACCGGCGAGTTGTACTCAACAAGAATCAATTTGTTTTCTTGCATTCCAATACCTCCTTAATTAAGATTTGTATTATCGCCTAAAAACAACTAGGTTGTTTCCACGATTAATTTACTATGCTTTTATGATTTTGTCAAATACCTTTTACCTTATAAAAAAACAAAAACCTTGCAGCCATATAGACTACAAGGTTTAAAAATTTTATTAAATTCCTGACTCAAATTCTTTTAGAACAACATCATGTGCTCCACCTTCTTTAATACTTACTCCAGATACCATTACTAATCTTGCTTTTTCATGTAATTCTTTTATTGTTATTGCACCACAATTGCACATTGTTGATTTTACTTTAGCAATAGTAATTGCAACATTATCTTTTAATCTACCAGCATATGGAATATAAGAATCTACACCCTCTTCAAAAGTTAGCTTATTCTTAGCTTCTCCTCCCATATCATATCTTTGCCAGTTTCTAGCTCTATTTGAACCTTCACCCCAATATTCTTTCATGAAAGTTCCATTTCTTTTAATTATTCTTGTAGGAGATTCATCAAATCTTGCAAAATATCTTCCCATCATTACAAAATCTGCTCCCATAGCTAAAGCTAAAGTAATATGATGATCATGAACAATTCCACCATCAGAGCATATTGGAATATATGTACCTGTTCTTTCATAATATTCATTTCTTGCTTCAACAACATCTAAAAGCGCACTTGCTTGTCCACGTCCAATTCCTTTTGTCTCACGAGTGATACAAATTGAACCACCACCAACACCAACTTTTATGAAGTCAGCACCAGCATCTGCTAGATAATAAAATCCTGCTTTATCTACAACGTTTCCAGCACCAATTTTTACTTTATCTCCGTAATTTTTTCTAACCCAATCAATTGTATTTTTTTGCCATACTGAATATCCATCTGAAGAATCCATACAAACCATATCAACACCCGCTTCAACAAGTGCAGGAATTCTTTGTTCATAGTCTCTAGTATTAATACCAGCTCCTACAATAAATCTTTTATCATCATCTAATAATGAATTTGGATTTTCTTTATCTGATTCATAATCTTTTCTGAAAACTAATGAATCTAAATTATCATTTTCATCAAGTATTGGTAAACAACTTATTTTGTTATCCCATATCATATCATTTGCTTCATGAAGAGATATTCCTTTTCTTGCAAATACCAATTTTTCTTTTGGCATCATATAATTTGATACAGGTTCATTTAAATTTATTCTAGATATTCTATAATCTTTATCTGTAACTAATCCTAAGAATTTTCCATTTGCTGTTCCATCCTCTGTTATCATAACAGTTGAATGTCCTGTTCTTTCTATTAAGTCAATTAACTCACCAAGTGTTGTATCACTTTTTACATTTGAATCACTTGTTATAAATCCAGCTTTATATTTCTTTACATTTCTAACCATTTGAGCTTGTGATTCAATTGTTTGTGCCCCATATATAAATGAGCATCCACCTTCTCTTGCAAGAGCAATAGCCATTTTTTCACCAGACACTGATTGCATTATTGCAGATACTAAAGGTAAATTTGCATAATACTTTGGCTCTTCTCCTTTATTAAATTTTACAAGTGGTGTTTTTAAACTAACATTTGCAGGTATACATCTTTCGTCAGTTAAATTTGGTAATAATAGAAATTCGTTAAAAGTTCTTGATACATCTTTTAAAATTTCAGCCATGAAAAAATCCTCCTAAAAAAATATTATATCTAATTATATCTTATATAAATAATAAAATCAAACAAAATAATTATTGATTTAATGGTATTAATGTATTAACAGGACAATAATCATCTGTCAGTACAATATCTTTATCACTTACAGTCAAAACATAAGTGTTCTCATATGCAATATCATCATCTGTTGCAATTACCATATTATTTTGAACAAAATTTATATCATCTGTATTACATGGAATTACATATACATTTTTAAATACTTTTCTTAATGTATTTACTTCCGCTCTTATAAATTTTGAATTTTCTCCCTCAAGTGAAGAAATTATATTTGTTAAATATAATCCATTTGGATTTAATGATTTTTTAATTGCTTGCGCTGCTTCTATTGTTGTTAATGTTTTTACTGGTGATGTTCCACTAAATGCATCATTTAATATTGCATCATATTTTTTAGTATTACTATTTAAATATATTCTTCCATCACCTGTTATTAAATTTAATCTTTTGTTTTTATCAAGTTCAAATTCTTCAATAAGTTGATCTAAATAAAAATATTCTTTTGCAAGTTCTGTTATTTCTCCATCTATTTCAACAACATCCATATTTTTATCTGGATTTTTACTTATATAATGTTTTGGATAAGAATATCCTGCACCACCTATTAAAAGTGTATCTTTAATTTCTATACCTGCTTCAAACATTAAATCATAATCTTCTGTATATTCAAAAACCAGATCATAACGTTTATCTTCATCAATATATGTAGCTGATTCAAATCCACTATCAATATTTAAAATTCTAACTTCTTCATCATTTTTTGTTGCATTATATATTAAAACTCTTCCATATTGTGTGTCATAACTTACTGCACCACCAAATTCTCCCTCTTTTACTTTCTCTCCTATATATTCATTTGTATCCATGTTATAAATCATAATTATTCCAAGTATAACTGTACAGAAAATGATGATAATAACTTCTTTCGTTTTTATTTTCCAATCAACAATTGGTATCATAAATAATAAAACTATAGCAAGCAAAAATAATATATGAACACTTCCATATTGAGGTATTAAATAAAAGCCGCCAAAAAATGTACCAAAGATCCCTCCAAGTGTAGATATAGCAGAAACTTTACCAGATACTTTTCCAGCGGTTTCAAGTGATTCTAATTTTAATTTTAAAATCATTGGAGATATTATTCCAATAAGTAGTGATGGTATAAAAAACAATAGTATTGTTGAAATAACCGCACCAACTCTAATATCGTTAATTATAAAATCGACTGTATTAATAATAGGAGTTTGAATAAATGGAATTATTGCAATAGTTAAAAAAGATAATATTAACATTCCTTTTAATTTTATAGAAATATTCTTTTTATCAGCCAATATTCCACCTATATAATTACCCACACTACTACTTAATAAAATAATACCAATAACACTTGTCCAAACGGCATTACTATTTCCCCAATATGGAGATAACACTCTTGAAACAACAAGTTCAAGAATCATATATATTGCATTTATTACCAAAAGTATTATTTCAAATCTATATTTTTTCATAAAAACATCTCCAAAAAATATTACAAATATTGTATTATATGATTTCTTTTCTTGCAATAAAATTCAAAAAAGCTTTGCATAAAATATACAAAGCTTTAAATCATTTTAATACATAGGTACTAATGTATCAATTGGACAATAATCATCTGTTATAATAATAGTTTCTTCTGGAATTTCTATATCATATGTTCCTTCAAAATCTATAAAATCGTCAGTTGCAATTACAATACTATTTTGAACAATTTCTGGTGTCTCTGGATTAACAGGAATAACATATACGTTATTAAATACTTGTTTTAATGTATTACATTCTGCTTTTATAAATTTTGAATTTTCTCCTTCAAGAGCTGAAATAACATTAAGCATATAAAAACCTTTATCATTTAATGATTTTTTTACAAGTTTTATAGCTTCAATCGTTGTTAATGTCTTTGGCGGAGTTGATCCTGAAAAAGCATCATTCATTACGATATCGTATTTTTTCTCATTTGTATTTAAATATGTTCTTCCATCGTCTGTAATTAATCCAAGTCTTTTATTATTTTCTAAATCAAACTCTTCTATTAAATCATTTAAATAAAAATACTCTTTAGCTACTTCTGTTATCTCTCCGTCTATTTCAACAACATCCATTCTTTTATCTGGATTTTTACTTATATAATGTTTTGGATAAGAATATCCCGCACCACCTATTAAAAGTGTATCTTTAATCTCAATATTTGCTTTATACATTAAATCATATAAGCTTGAATGATCAAAAACTAAATCATATTTTTTATCTTCATCAACATATGTAGCAGATTCATATCCACTATCAATATTTAATATTCTAACTTTCTCTCCATCTTTTTCTGTATTGTATATCAATACTCTTCCGTATTGTGTATCATAACTTACAGCACCAGCATACTCCCCATCTTTTACTTGAGTACCTGTGTATTTATTAGTTTCAATATTATAAAGCATAAATGTTCCAAGAATAATTGTACATAAAAGAATAAGCACTATTTCTTTTGCTTTTAATTTCCAATCGACAATTGGTATCATAAATAATAAGACTATAGCAAGCAAAAATAATATATGAATACTTCCATATTGAGGTATTAAATAAAAGCCGCCAAAAAATGTACCAAATATTCCTCCAAGTGTTGTTAACGCTTGAAGTCTACCTGATGTTGCTCCGGCATTTTCCATGCTCTCTAATTTTAATTTTAATACTATAGGTGATAAAGAACCAACTAATAGTGATGGTATAAAGAATAATATTATTGTAGAAATAATTGCACCTACTCTTATATCACTAAAGCAATCTGCTATAAAAGAGATTATACCATTTTGAACAAAAGGTATAATTGTTACAAAAATAAAAGCAGTTATAAGAATAATTTTTAATTTTTTATTAGTTTCTTTCTTATCTGCTAAAATACCCCCAAAATAATTTCCAGCGCTACTACTTAATAAAATAATACCAATAACGCTAGTCCATACTAAATTGCTACTACCAAAATATGGTGATAACACTCTTGAAGCAATTAACTCTAAAATCATGTATACCGCTTCAACAATAAAAAGAATAAACTCAAATCTGTATTTTTTCATGTATATCTCCTTTAACAAATAAAAGACTGTTAAAATATTTTTATTCTAACAATCTTTTATAATTTTATTACATATTTTTAATTCTTGCAATAGCTTCAATAGTATTTTCTTTTGTTCCAAATGCAGTTAATCTAAAGTATCCTTCTCCACTTGGACCGAATCCAATACCTGGTGTTCCAACAACATTTGCTTCGTTTAATAGTTTGTCAAAAAACTCCCATGAAGTTAATCCGTTTGGAACTTTAAGCCAAATGTATGGTGCATTTACTCCACCATAAACTGTATATCCAGCTTCTTGTAATCCTTCTTTTATTATCTTTGCATTATTCATATAATAAGCAATATTTTCTTTAATTTGTTTTTGACCTGCTTCAGTATATATTGCTTCAGCAGCTCTTTGAACAGGATAAGAAACTCCATTAAATTTTGTACCTTGCCTTCTATTCCAAAGACTGTTTAAACTAATTTCTTCTCCTTTTTTAGTATATCCTTTTAACGCTTTTGGAACAACTGCATATGCGCATCTAATTCCTGTAAAACCTGCTGTTTTAGAAAAACTTCTAAATTCAATAGCAACTTCTTTTGCACCTTCAATTTCATAAATAGAATGAGGTACATCTTCATCTGTTATATATGCTTCATATGCTGAATCAAATAAAATAAGTGATTTGTTTTCTTTAGCATAGTCTACCCATTTCTTTAATTCTTCTTTTGATAATGTTGTTCCTGTCGGATTATTTGGAAAACATAAATAAATCATATCTGGCACTTCATTTGGAAGTTCTGGTATAAAGTTATTTTCTGCAGTTGCTGGAATATAAATTATTCCTTCAAACTTTCCACTTTCTTTATTAAATGTCTTTCCTCTTCCTGCCATTATATTTGTATCTAAATACACTGGATATACTGGATCAGTAATTGCAACAACATTATCTAAGCTTAGTATATCACCAATATTACCACAATCACATTTTGCACCATCTGAAATAAAAATTTCATCTGGACTTAAATCTACTCCTCTTTTTAAATAATCATTTTCAACAATTTTCTCTCTTAAAAAACCGTATCCTTGTTCTGGTCCATATCCTCTAAATGTTTCTTGCTCTCCCATTTCATCAATAGCATTATGCATTGCTTCGATTACTGCAGGAACTATAGGTCTAGTTACATCTCCTATTCCTAGTTTTATAATCCTTTTGTCTGGATTATTTGTTTGAAATTCAGTTACCTTCTTAGCAATTGTTTGGAAAAGATAACTATCTTGTAGGTTTAAAAAATTTTCATTAATATTAATCATATTTTCCTCCATATGATTTTTGAAAATAAAAAAAGAATAAATTATTATTCAATCTCGATACTTATATCATTTTACAGATGATTTTTCAAGTATAAAAAATAAAACGGAGCTACAAACGCTTGTAACTCCAACAAAAATTTAACTACAATAATTACATAGTATACTTCTTAATCCAATATCTGCATCTATTTTTCCGACCTTATATGCATAATCTAAATTTGAAAATTCTTCTAATAATTTTCTTAAATCTTCTTTATTAAAATAAGAAGCTTGTTTTTTATATTTTGAAACTAAAAATGTTTGATTTGGTTTTAAGTTTAAAGTATTTACTATATCTTTCTTAAATTCAACTGCCATAACACATATATATACTTTTTTAAAATGATTATAAAGTGTTACTAATATCTTTTGAATTGGTTCTTTTTGATATAATAAATTATCTAAAACTTCTAATGCTTTATCAATCTTTTTTGTCGCCAGAAAATCTGTTAAATCAAATATTACACTTTCAATTTGTTTAACTGCTAAATCGTTAACATCAGCAATTTTAATCGTTCCATTTTCTCCAGCATGTTCAATTAATTTTCTTATTTCATTCATTAAGCATTGAAGATTTGTTCCAGATGTTTCTATTAGATAATTTAATGTAAGTTCATCACAATTAACTTTATAAAGTGAGCAAACTGCTTTTAATTTCTTTACAAGTTGATGTGGTTTTAATTCTTCAATATTACAAATTAAACCTTTTTTATCTATAGCTTCATATACAACATTTTTATCTGCTTCTACTTCAACAAAAACTAGTATTGTAGAATCTTCTATCATGTCATAATTTTCTCTAATGTATTCAGCTATTTTTTCTTGAGCTGGAGTTCCAGCTTTTTTTCTTCCATCTTTTTTAAATAATCCTGAATTTTTTACAATAATTAATTTTTTATCATATCCAAATGCAGGCATTTCAATATCAGAAATTAAACTGTCAACACTACTTTCATCAATCATTATATAATTAATTCCTAAAAGCATTTCACCAAATGTTTTCTTTATTTTATTTATGCAAGTATCAACTAAATATTGTTCTTGACCATAAATTAAATAAAGTGGTTGTAACTGGCTAGAAACACCTTTAAACAAAGTATCATAATCTACGTTCATTAAATATACTTCCTCTTTTATTATTTATTTGATTTTATAATATTTT
Source organism: Candidatus Scatovivens sp. (assembly GCA_045602645.1). GTDB lineage: Bacteria > Bacillota > Clostridia > TANB77 > CAG-508 > Scatovivens. The sequence continues at coordinate 15,583 of JAZSBZ010000089.1, forward strand.
AGTATAAAAGTCCACATTAAAAAAAGAAAAAACAGCTTATTTTAAAAGCTGTCTCTAATCTATGTTTATAAATTTTGTTATAAAACCTATTATTTTTGTAGAATTATTTTTAGCAATTTCTTTTGTAATAGCTTTACCCCCAACTGTTAATGATGATACAGCCGCACTAAACAAGAATTGTAATGATGAACTCATACCATAATATTCTGTTAATTTGAAAGCTATCATAGCACTAATTGCACCACTTAAAACTCCACAAATATCTCCAATTACGTCAGCACAAAAGTTAGAAACTTTAGCTGAGTTTTTAATCATTTTAATTGATGTTTTGGCACCTTTAATTTTTTTACTTGCTTGCGCATGAAAATCATCTTCATTACCTACAGTAACTGCAACACCAATTAAGTCAAATATAATACCTATAAAAATTACTAATATAAGCACTATTGCTCCAGCTATAATATTCATATTTGCTATAGCTGTATTTGATATAAAAGAAAGAACAAGTGATAATACAAATGTTGCAATAAATACAAATATTACCCAATTATTTTTTCCTTTTTTCTGTTTATCTTTCAATTTTTTCTCCTTCATAAAAAAAATACGGATTTATAACTTTTGAAGTTATATATTCGTAATTCTCTCTTAAATATATTACATATATAAAGTTCCATTGGTAGGAATTCGAGTAAATTTTACGGTTTAGGTCTAGCAGAGTTTCTCGGTTTTTCACTTCTCATTACTGATTAGCCGTTTCCGTTTAAGAAAAACCACTATCTTTAGTAGTCGCCAGATCACCACTTAAATCCGTACCTTAATCCCCAAATTCCCAAGCTTACTTGTTTTAAAGCAAACATTCTAGAAATTTTCTTTGAGTATCTTTCCTGTTATTAGTCTCTTTTGCAACGAATGTTTCATAATCAATTAGTAACAACTATTTGGCCAAAAATAATTATTATAATTATCGATTAATCCCCATGCATCACTCAAGACAGTCTTATCACCATGTAAAGATAACATACATGGTTTTTACCTATTTAAGTTTAACTAAATAAGTCTCAATGAAATTAGGAATCATCCATATGCCATTATAGATTATCCTAAAATCTTTTCGTCAGAGCCACGCAAAACTGGGCGTAATGCGCAGTTATCCAACAAACTTCGACCGATAACAACTTTCTAGTAGATTTTTAGCCCCACCCTCATAACCGGAGTATACACTAGAATAATGCACCAATGATGTTTTTAATTATAGCAAAATCTTATTTCAAATTCAAACCCGGTCACAACTACTTTTATAAAGAATAAGTTTCAATTTGTTAAACACAAAACTTTATTTCTTCAAATCAAACTTTATCTCGCTCAATCTCCTTTTTTCTCTCTTTTTCACTTATGTCAACTTTATTTCAAATATATCATTTATATTAAAATTTTTTTCTTTATTGACTATACTTTTTATGAAGAATATAATTAAATTAACATATATAAAAGGAGTTTATACTATGTATAATGAAAAAGAATTTAAAAGTC